>JANMNF010000057.1:0-2731 GCA_031373765.1 Chloroflexota bacterium | reverse complement strand
CAGGCATTGACGAGGACGCGATGGAACCAGGCCTCGATGCGATCGACATCTCGCAGATGCGGAAGCTGCCGCCACGCGCTGACGAGGGCGCTCTGCAGTGCGTCCTCTGCGAGCCCCGTGTCACGCAGGATCCGGAAAGCGACCGCGTACAACCGATCACTGACCTGGTGCACCAGGCCGGCGAAGGCGTCACGGTCACCCTTGCGGGCCCGCTCGACCAGGTCTCGGTCCACCTCGACCTCCCAGGTGTCGCGCCTTTTGGCACGATCTGGAACGTTTGATTCAGCGCTGGCCGCAAACGTTCAGCCGCTACGGCCTCGAGCGTCCACAGGGCAGTTGCCGATCGTCGTCTCGCCGCGGATGGCGACAAATGTGTCGAACAGGTCCACGACCGGGCAGACATGATTTGGCGCTATCACGACGATCTCGCCCAGGTGCGGGGCGGGTGTTCCGGGCGGGATCCGGACGATGCCGTGGTAGTCGTTGACCTTCTCGATGACCGCGTCCGGATAGGCAGGCAGCAGCCCATGGCCGGTGAGGTAGGCCGCGCGATCTTTCGTGAGCGTCTTGGCGCCGGCATCGAGGACGACCTGGCCGTGGACGGCCGTGCTGACGACAGTCGACGCCACGTGGAGCGCGATGTCCTCGAACCCGATGGCGCCGAGCGTCGCCTGCTGGCGGTCCCCGAGCACATAGGTACCGGCGCGAACCTCGTTGACCTCGCCGGTCGCGGCGTCCCACATCGTCGGCGTCGAGCCGGCACTTACGATCTCACAGGCGAAGCCGGCATCACGTAGCGCGCCGGCTGCCTCGCTAAGGGTCCGAACCTCGTCGGCAGCCGCGGACGCCCGCGCTTCCGGACCGGCATATCCGTGCCCACCGTGGGTGAACACCCCGACGACATCGAGGCCCAGAGCACGCGCGCCCTCGGCGACGGACCGTGCCACTTTCGGTGTTCCGACACCGGTTCGGTGCCCGCCGGAGTCGATCTCGACGAGGACGCGGAGTGCTGGCCCGACCCCGACAACCGCGGCCGCGAGGCGCTCCGCCCCAGCGACGGAATCGATCCCGACGCTGATCGGCGACTGCTCGTGGAGAGCTCGCAGGCGCGCAGCTTTTGGCCCGACGGCCCACAGCGGATAGGCGAGGAAGATGTCGTTGATCCCGGCCGCGGCGAAGACCTCGGCCTCGCCCAGTGTCCCGACGGTGAGCCCCCGAGCGCCAGCATCCAGTTGCGCCCTGGCAATCAACACGCTCTTGTGGGTCTTGGCATGGGGCCGCAGCGCTACGCCGCGGGCGGTCAGATGGTCGATGAGGCGTCGATTGTTGGCATCGACGACGTCGAGGTCCACGACCAAGGCGGGGGTGTCGATCTCGCTCGGAATGAACGGCCCCTCGCCGGTCACCTCGGGCGGGCCACAACCGGCGACGTGAGCGTTCCGAGGCGCTCGATCGACAGGGTCACAGAATCACCCCGTTCGAGCCATCGACCGAGCGTCGAATCCTTGACCTCGAGCAGACATCCGGTGCCAACCGTCCCTGATCCGAGGATCTCACCGGCGCGAACGTGAACGTCCGCCGAAGCCCGCGCCAGCATCTCGCTGAACGAGTAGCGGGCGGCCGACCAACGGCCGTCGGAGATCTGGGTGCGAGTTCCGTCCCCCGCCGTCACGAACGCGGACATGCCGAGGTCCGGTCCCGTTCCACCGGGCAGGGTCACGTCCGCCAACTCGTCCGGCGTCACCAGCCACGGCCCGATGGACGTCGCGAAGTCCTTGCCCTTGGCGGGTCCCATGCGGACCGGCATCTCGTCCCGCTGAAGGTCGCGGGCCGACCAGTCGTTGAGGATGAAGTAGCCTCCGATGGCCTCAGATGCACGCTCTGCGGTCAGGTTGAATGCCGGCGTGTCAACGAGCGCCCCGACCTCGAGCTCGAGGTCCAGTTCCACCGAATCGCGCGGAGCCCAGACCGGATCACCGGGTCCGCGAATCTCCGAGGTGTTCGAGAAGTAGAACACCGGGAGTCGGTACCAGTTCTCGGGGATCTCGCCACCGCGGCGCTTCCACATCGTCGCCACGTGCTGCTCGAAGGCATAGAAGTCGCGAAATCCCGGGGGTCGGAGGATCGGCGGCCCGAATGTGAGGTCACCCGTAGTCAGGACCGCTTCGTCGTCGTCGTCACGCGGTTCGAAGGGCTCAACGAGGTCCCTCAGCGCCTCGACCCGCAGCCCCCGGGCCAGCAGGTTGTCCAGCGTTGTGAGGGGCTGTCGGAAGAGCACGTGATCATGGGCCAGCGCCGGAGTCGCGGCCGCGAGGCGACGCCGAGCGACCTCGAGGTCGAGCCATGTCGAAGGATCGCCGCGACGGGCAGCGCCGCTGTCGGGAAGCGTTTTGCGGGCCGAAGGGGGATCCATTGAGAAGGCGGCAGCCAGCCGCCACGGGCTGCCCGCCGGGCCGTGGCGCTCCCGGACATGCGCAATCTTCACGGCCCGAGTCTAGCGGGACCGCCGCCGGATCGAACCCTCGGAGGCGGAGATCAGTCCAGCGCGCGGCCCTTCTCGAGGGTGATCTGGAAGTCCTGGCAGCGGCCGGTGGCGAAGCCTGCCTCGCTGATCGACAGGTAGTAATCCCACATCCGGATGAAGCGTTCGTCAAAGCCCTGCGCCCGGACCGCCTCGAGCTGGCCGAGGAAGTTCGATCGCCAAGTAGCGAGAGTCCGCACGTAGCTCGCC
>JANMNF010000041.1:0-1536 GCA_031373765.1 Chloroflexota bacterium | reverse complement strand
AGCGCGGCCGCAGCCGCCGTCCGGCGTCACTACGAATTGATGTACGAGCCCGGGACCGGACGCTTTGGGCAGGCCATCGACGCCCAGATTGCGCCGGACGGCCAGCGCGTGGCCTTCACCGGGACCATCGTCGACGATCTCGACACCGGGTCGGTGACTCGGCTCGGGCTGACCGACAGGGGTGTCGCCCGGGTGCTCACCTCCGGGCCGGGGGACGATCACGATCCACGCTGGTCGCCGGATGGCCGGACCATCGCGTTCCTGTCTGACCGCCTCCGTCGCGGGCAGCCGCAGCTGTTCCTGCTCGAGATGTCGGGCGACCCCGCAGGGGACATGGTGCGCGGAACGGCGGCGGTGGAGGGCGTGGTCGAGTCTCTGGCCTGGGCGACGGACGGCCGCTCGATCCTGCTCGGTGTGGCGGACCTGTTCGCGGATCAGGGGGACAGGGCCGGCCCCGGCTTCGCGGACGGGACGAGCGGCGACGAATCAGCCCCTCGTCCGTCGTGGGCGCCGTCGCTCCGTGATGTGACCGACGATCACCGGTCACGCGGCATCTGGATCTACGACCTCACGCTCGACGCGGTGCGTCGCGTGACGCCGCCGAGCCTCAATGTCTGGGAGGCCGCCTGGCGCGGTCCGTCGTCGGTCGTGGCAGTGACCTCGGATGGGTGGACCGAAGGCGCATGGTTCGATCCCGAGTTGCGCCTGATCGCGCTCGAAGATGGACGGAGCCGCTCCCTCTACCGCGGGCCGTTCCAGATCGGCAAGCCCGCATCTTCGCCATCTGGAGACCGGGTGGCGTTGATCAGTGGCCTGTGCAGCGATCGCGGCAACGTGCCCGGCGACATCGTGGTTGTCGAGGTCGAGACGGGCCGGGTACAGCGGCTGGATTCGTTGGGCACGGACGTCACCGACCTGACCTGGCTGGATGACCAGCACGTGGCATTCATCGGCGTCCGGGATCTTGAGACGGTCGCCGGCATCGTCGACGTCACGACCCCTTCAACGCCCGCGGAGGAGATCTGGGCGTCACCGTCCAGTTGCGGGAGGCACATCGCACGCGCGTCCTTCACGTCAGCCGGCCAGATGGCAGTCGTCAAGGACAACTACACCGAGTACCAGACGATCACGGTCGTCGACCGCGGTCTTGAGCGCGTCGAGTTTGCGCTGGTTCCGCTCGGAATCGACGAGCTTCGGTCGAGTTCGGGATCGGTCGATGCGGTGGCCTGGACGGCGCCGGATGGGACCCCCATCCAGGGATGGCTGTGTCGGCCGCCCGGTGCTGGTCCACACCCGTTGGTGCTGCATGTCCACGGTGGCCCGGTTGGGGTAGCCACCAACGCCTGGAACATGGGCAACGACACCACGCGACTCCTCGTGGATCATGGCTACACCGTGCTGCACCCAAATCCACGGGGCAGCTACGGTCGCGGTCAGTCGTTCGTCCAGGGCGTGCTCGACGATATGGGCGGCGCCGACGCCGACGACCTGCTGTCTGGCGTTGATGCAATGATTGAACGGGGTGTCGCCGACCCG
>JANMNF010000188.1:0-2178 GCA_031373765.1 Chloroflexota bacterium | reverse complement strand
CCTTTGCGGTATGCTCGGGCTCGTCAAGGTTGGGTCGACTCGTCGTCGCGGCCTCGATGGGCCCGTAGCTCAATGGCAGAGCAAGTGACTCTTAATCACTGTGTTGAAGGTTCAAGTCCTTCCGGGCTCACCAGCTGAAATGACTCGACCCCCGGCATCCGCCGGGGGTCGATTGATTCTCTCGCGAGGATCTGCGCGGGGTCAGCCGCCGGTGAGTCCTTGACCGACCAGCGACATCACATTCGTCACGATCGACTTGAATGGCACCACGACGAACGAGCTGGGGGCGGAAGTCGAGACACTGCCGTCCGGGCTGCCGATCTTCACCGTGAGGTTCCCGCTCTGCTTCGAATCGGCAGTCGAGACGGCGTGGCCGTCGAACTCGACGACGCGGTTCGAGGCCTTGTCGATCCACAGGTCCCCGGAGAGGGTCACGGCCTTGAGGGCGGTCGTCATCTCGTCCAGTTGCGCTCGGCTGACCGAGTCAAAGACCTTGTTGGCCAGGAGCTTGGTCGAGTCGATCGCGATAGTGAGGTGATAGGCGTCGGCACCGTCGTGCTTCTCGGTACCGGCGACCTTGAGCGTGATGCCGGCATCCTCGAGAGCCGTCTTCAGGGCGGGTCCATCGCCAGCCGAAGGAACTGCGAAGGATGGCAAGTCGCCCGGCCCAGCCGATGTTCCTGCCAGGCCCTTGAGGTCCTCGGCCGTGACCAACTGGAGCCAGCCCGTCAGGTCGCCCGACGGCAGGTCGCCGCTCGGCTGCAGGATCATCGTCAAGAGGGTGGCGAAGAGCGGGCTTCGGCCGTACACGGCGGTGCCGTCGAAGACGACATCGAGGTCGATCGTCGAGCCGGTGATCCCGAATTGGGTGAGGAGGCTCGCGCTCGAGCCAAGCGCCGCAGCCGGGATCGAGACGTGCACGGCAGCAGTTCCGTCGGCCTTGCTCGCAACGAAGGCCAGCGCAGATGGGTCGATGCTGACGGTGGTCGCGCCGTCCTTGACATCGAAGCCGATGTTGACCTGAACCGGATCAAGCGGCGCCTTCATCGAACCCGAAAGGATCTCGTATGGATCCGAAGGCGCGACGCCGCCACCGCAGGCAGCGACGAAAGCCGTGAAGGCGAGGAGCAGGGCAAGGACTGGGGCAAGGCGAAGGCGCACAGGAAGATCCTCAGCTAAAGGCGGCGACACGGGCAGGTTCCCGGCCAGAATACCTACAACGTACGCTCATCACTGCATGAAGACATGGGTGAATAGTCCCGAATATGGCCCCATGCTAGGCTTGGAAGTACCCTTGGAGGCCGGTCCCGTGAGGCCGGCGAGACCGGTTCTGTGAGGCCGGAGAGGAGCGCTTGGTGGCTGTGCCCAGCTCGATCGGCGGCGCCTTTCGCCGCGTGGGCGGAGCGATATCAACTGCCATCTCCTCCGTCGTTCCTTGCCCGAGAGGCGCACGCGCGTGAGGGTGCCCGCGCCACGTCCGAGCTCGGTCGTCGATCCTCGCATCGGCGACCTCGGACCGGCCATCCTGGCGCTCGAGGACGGGACGCTGTTCCCCGGTGTCGCCTTCGGGGCAGCCGTGTCGGCCGGGGGCGACCTCGTGGTCAATACCAGCCAGACCGGCTACCAGGAGGTCTGCACTGATCCGTCCTACGCGGGCCAGATCGTGGTCATGACATATCCCCTGATCGGTAACTACGGCCGTCTGGTTGCCGATGACCAGTCGGTTCGTCCGTGGCTGCGTGGCCTCGTCGTGGCCAATGCAACCGCGGCCGTGGTTGACGATGCGCTTCAGCTGGCTGCGCTGCTTCGCCGAGCACGGATCCCGGCCATCGCCGGGGTGGATACGAGGGCGCTGGCGCGACATCTGCGAACCCACGGCAGCCTCCGAGGTGTGATCCTCGAACCGGGGATGCTCGACGAGGCGACGGCGCGGCTGGCTGCAGCGGCCGTACCCCGTTGGGAGGATCAGGACTTTGTCGGGCAGGTATCGCCGGCCGCCGTGGCGGAATTTGGCGAGGCTGACGCTTCCGGGCCCCTTGTGGCGATTGTCGACTTCGGACTCAAGTCGAACATCGTCCGCAGCCTGGTCCATCGGGGCCTTCGGGTGCGAGTTCTGCCGCACACGGCCGACCTGGGCACCATCCTCGCCTCGGATGTCGCCGGCGTGGTCTTCTCGCC
>JANMNF010000307.1:0-2788 GCA_031373765.1 Chloroflexota bacterium | reverse complement strand
AGCAGGCGCTTGAGGTCCTGGTAGTTCTCGCCGGACGGCATCCGTGCCTTGATCCAGTCCGGGTGCCGGCGAAGCGCCTCCGACCCGTCGGCCGCGGGCAGCCCGATGAGACCGCCGCCGCCCATCGCGATCGAGATCGGCTCGGCCGCCGCGTGGCCGTGCCCGGTACCGGGGGGCTCGAACATCGGAAGGTCGCGAGACATGCGCTGAGTGTACGGCGAGCGCTCGTCTGGCAAGTCCGGCCGCTCCGTCGCGTCCGGCGGGTCCGTCGGGTCCGTCGGGTCCGTCGAGGCCCTCACGACGCGCGGCCCCAGGTGTCGGCCACGCCCTGCTCGAGGGTTCGCGATAGGAATCCGAGTTCGCGGCTCGCCTTGTCATGGCTCGCCCAGTACGTCACGCCAGCGCTGGCGCGGATCGTCTCGGCCACGTTGGACGGCATGCCCCGGAACCCGCCGATCGCGTCGTTGATGGGGGCCATGAGGCGAGCAAGGCCTGCCGGGAGCGCGAATCGCGGCGGACGGTGCCCGCCGACCCGGGCGGCGATGCGGATCGAGTCATCAAACCGCAGGCACTCGCCCGCCAGCACGTAGGCCTCGCCGATTCTGCCGCGATCAAGGGCCGCAACGATCCCGTCGGCGAGGTCATGAACGTGGACCCAGGCCATACCAGTCTCTGGCAGCCCGATGTATGGGAGGCGTCCGGAATGGGCGAGCGCGAGCTGCTGGCCTGCCACTGAGTGATCGTGCGGGCCGTAGACCAGCCCCGGCTGGACGATGACGATCGGTGCACCGGCCGCGATCCGGGCCTCGGCCGCTTCATGGGCACGAAACTTGGTCTCGTCGTACCAGCTCAGGAAGCCGTCATCGAGGTTACGCCGATACGTCTCGTCGACGAACTCCCCGCGCGTATTGCCAAAGACATTGATCGTGGAGACGTATACGATCCGGGGCGCCCCGGCATCGATGGCCGCATCGAGCACCCGCTCCGTGACCTCGACGTTTGCTGCCCACATGGCCGGGCGCTCCCAGCGCGCGATCCCGACCCTGTAGCTCCCGGCAGCGTGGATGACCGCGGAGGCGCCGGCCATGGTCGTGCGGAGGGTGTCGGGTTCCCCAAGGTCCGATTGGACGAGCGTGACACCGCTGCGCTGGAGATGGCCGGCGCTCGCCGGGTCGCGGACGAGGGCGATGATCTCGTCACCACGATCCCCGAGCCGCTCGACCACGGCGCGACCGATGAACCCGGCCCCGCCGGTGATGACGATGCGGGGCGCGGTCATGTGGCCGAACTCGTCCGCTGCCAAAGCCGACGGGTGCGTGGCGGCCGACTAGTAGATGGCAGTGTCCGGACCCACGGCCTCGAGCCAGTTCTTGATGTCGCGCAGCAACGCCGCTCCACCGGCACCGTCATTGGCCCGGTGATCGACGCCGAGGACCATGTTCATGACGCTGCGAATGGCGATGACGTCGCCTTCCGGAGTCTCGACGACGACCGGGCGCTTGGTGATCCGATCCATGGTCACGATGCCGACTTCGGGCACGTTCATGATCGGCATGACCATGTTCGTACCCAGCCAGCCCGTGTTGTCGACGGTGAACGTGCCGCCTCCGAAGTCATCGACCTTGAGCTTGCCGGTACGCGAGCGCTCCGAGACGGCGGCGATCGCGAGGTTCAGCCCGGAGATCGAAAGCTGGTCCACGTCCCGGATGACCGGCACGATGAGCCCGTCCGCGACGGCAACGGCAATTCCGATGTTGATCCGACGCTTGGCCATCAAGCCGCCCTCGGTCCAGTGGGCGTTGAACGTCGGGTTGCGACGAAGCGCCTCGGACGATGCCTTGACCACGAACGGCACGAAGCTCAGCGACACGCCCTCGCGGGCCTGGTACTCCTTCTTGTTCCGATCGCGGAACCGGACCAGATTCGAGACGTCGACTTCCATCTGTACGTAGGCGTGGGGCACCTGGAGGGCACGGGTCATCTGGGCCGCGATGCCCTTGCGCATCTGGGTCATCGGGACGAGGACTTCGTCCGCGCCGGCCGGGAAGACAATCCCGGGTGCGGGACTCGTGGTCTTGGTTGATCCGCCTGTTGCTTGCGGGGCGGCGGCCGCGGCGGCTGCGGTCGAGGCAGGGGCCGGCGCGGTTGAGGCCGCATCCGGGGTCGCGGCGGCTCCAGCGGCCTGTGCGGCGGGGGCTCCGGCGGCGTTCTGGCTGCCAACCGGCGCGCCGGTCCGCTGCGATTCAACGTAGTCGGTGACGTCCTCGCGGGTGATCCGCCCCCCGCCACCGGTGCCGACGACCATCGAAGCTTGCAGCCCATGCTCTCGAAGCAGTCGGCGGACCGCCGGGGTCATGCGGGCGTCGCCGTTTCCGGGCATCTCGTGGGGCGCGCGCTCGTCGGATCCAGCCGGCCCGTTGGCGACTTCGGGTGCGGGAGCTGGCGTGGCAGGCGCTGCGGCCGCCGGAGCTGGCTCGGGCTCGGCTGCCGCGGGCTCGGGCGCCGCGACTTCCGCGTTCGGGGTGTCAGCCTTCGGGGTCTCAGACTTCGGGGCGGATGCTGGCGTGGCTGCTGCCGATGCGGCGGGCTTCGCCGGAGTGGCGGCTGCGGCCGTGCCACCGGCCTCCTCGATGATCGCGATCTCGGCGTTGTTCGGGACGGTCTCGCCTTCCTGGACCAGGATCTCCTTCAGGACACCCTCGAACGGCGACGGGACCTCGGCGTTGACCTTGTCGGTGATGACTTCGAGCAGCGGCTCGTACTTGTCGACATGATCGCCGGGCTGCTT
>JANMNF010000176.1:0-7650 GCA_031373765.1 Chloroflexota bacterium | reverse complement strand
TCGGCACTCGGCCGGTAGGCATTGAAAACAGCGACGAAGACGCTTCCAGACACGGTCTTCGTCCCGCCGGACCCGATGAGCGTGACGCTGATTAGCCGGCCCGAGACGCCACGGTTTCGGAAGTCGAATGCCGTGATCGTGCCGACGTTGGTGCGGGCGTCCTTCGCGAAGTAGCTCGACAGCTGGGCGATGCTGTACCCGCGGGTCTGCCACGTGGCAAACGGCGCGCCTGCGTCATACGAAGCGCCCGTCGGGTCTCGATCTGACGATCCCCGGAGATAGCTGTAGACCCCGGCGACCTTGGCGCCGGTGGCGGACACGTAGACATTCTCGTTGTTCTCGGTCCACCCGCCGGCCGTCGAGTGGAACAGCGTGTTGGCGATTGACGATCCGCTCCGGACGATCTGACCGGCCGTCGCCAGGATGACGGCGTCCGCATCGGGATGTTCGCGACGAACCCCGAGATAGACCTGCGATCGAGTGTCGTCGAAGACATCGATGGTCCCGCCCGCCACGAGGTGGTAGGCCGCATAACCGCGAGCAACGATGGTCTGCGCGATCCGTGCCTCGAGCGGCCAGGAGGTCGGCATCTCCGATGGAACCACGCCTCGCAGGTACGTTTCGAGCGGCAGCAGGTTGATCGCGTCGAGGGTCGAGCCGGAAATCTTGATCCGAAGCGTGCCGCGATAGAGGTCGTTCGTGGAGGGCTTGGAGAAGAGCTGGATCGTCGTGGCGTCGGTTACCGGCTTTACCTGGAAGTCGAGGGCCGCCGGGCCATCGAACAGAACCTGGCCACCGGCCGTATTGACGACCGCCCGCCAACCCGTGATGCTCGTGGGCGAGAACACCCGGAGTCGAGCATCGGCGGGGAACTCGAGGTCGATGCCGCCGACCGTCCAGGCACCGCCCCGGCCGTAGATCGTGAGAGGCGCTGCGGCTGTCGGGGCGAAATTGTCGAGGAGCATCACGCGAATCGGCATGTCCGTTGGGATCGTGCCGATCGTCGTGCCCGCGTAGTAGTGGGCCAGGATCTCGGCCGCCGTCTGGCCCGCCAGTGCCCGACCGCGCGCGCCGTACTGGGACAGGCCGACCCCGTGCCCATAGCCGCGCCCATAGAAGATGGTCGAGATGCCGAGGGTGGTCACGCCGCCCGATGACGACGAGGTCGGTGCGGTGAGAATCCCGGTCGCTGCGTACAGCGCCGAGACGCCATACAGGGACGACACCGACTGGCCGTTGACGTGGCTGATGACATACCAGCCCGATCCGGACTTGCTGGTCGGGCACGTCGCAGACCAGGCGCCGCCCGTCGCGGTTCCGGTGACGGTCAGCGTGTTGTTGATGCCGAGCTTGACCTTGGCCGTCGCACCGGTCGTCGCGCCGGTTCGCAGGTTGATGCCGTCGCAACCCGGGACGAGCACGGTGCCAGCCGGAGAGCCGGTCGGGGCCGGTGGGGTGGTAGGCGTGGGCGCCACGCTGGTCGGCGTGGGCGTGGGTGTGGGTGTGGACACCGGGGTGGGAACCGGCGTCGGAGTTGCGATAGGAGTCGGCGGCGGCGCCGTCGGTGCCGGGACTGTGGCGCCCGCCTTGAGGACCCCGGTTGCTGCGTACAGTGCCGCGACGCCGTACAGGGCGGAGACTGGCTGCCCGTTGACGTGGCTGATCCGATACCAGCTGGATCCTGACTTCCAGCCCGGACAACTCGTTCCCCAGGTGGCGCCCGTGACCGTCGCCGACACGGTGACGGTATTGGCGAGCGACAGTGATGTCTTGATGGTCGCACTGGTCGACGTGCTGGTTCGCAGGTTCACACCTGAACAGGCGGGCACGTAAGCGGCACCCGCGGGTGGCGCGGCCGTCGTGCTCGTCGGGGCCAGTGTCGGTGGCACCGTCGGCACGGGTGTGGGTGTGGGCGTTGATGTGGGCGCCGCGGTCGGGGACGCCGTCGGGGTCGGAGTGGCGGTGGGCGTCGGCGCCGGCGCGGACGCGGGGACCAGCACGCCAATGGCGGCATACAGCACGCCGACCCCGTACAGGGTGGCGACCGATTGACCGTTGACCTGGGTGACGCTGTACCAGCTCGAGCCCGATTTCCAGATGGGGCAGGAAGTCCCCCATGACGAGCCGCTGACCGATCCGGATACCGTCAACGTGTTCGCGAGCGTCAGCGAGGTCTTGATCGAGGCGCTCGTGGATGGGCTGGTTCGCAGGTTCACGCCTGAACAGGCCGGGGCCATCGTCTGGGACGACGCGGCGATCGGTGCCACGGCCATCAGCACAAGCATCGAGGCCGCGATGAGCGCTGTCAGCCACCGGCCACGCGGCCTATGCCGTCGGATCCGGGATTCGAGCGGAATTCCGGCGGGTCGCGAGATCTGGGTGGTGATGTCCATTGGGGAGCCAATCGTGCTCGGCGTTGCCTCGCCGAACCACGACCCAACAGGACCAACACGGACCCAGCCCGAAGGTCCTACGGCAACTGCCGAATGCCGAAACGCCGGCGCTTGCCGGCGAGCGTCTGCGGCTGGCGCGAAACCATGCGGGCCCCGTCAGCGTCTCCGGAGAACGCGGCCAGTTTCGCCGCATCGCATCCGACTGGAGACTTCGATGGCACCAACCGCAATCACATTTTCGCTCCCGCTCCCGAGCGCTCGGGTTCGATGGGCTGGCCTCGGCCTGGCCACGGGTCTGGTGGTGGCCCTGATCGCCGGTCCGGCCCTCGGGCCGCGGTCGATCCTCGCGGCTGATCCGGCAGCTGCGCCCGAGCACACGATCGCGGTCAGTGGCACGGGACGCGTGGTCATCAGCCCGGATATCGCCGACCTCCGCCTCGGCGTGTCGATCACCGCCAAGACCGTCAAGGCCGCTCGGACGGCGAATGCGACGGCCATGACCGCCGTCATCGCCAGCCTCAAGAAGCTCGGGATTGCGGACAAGGACATCCAGACGACCATCCTGTCCCTGCAACCGGTCTACGACTACTCAACGAACTCGAGCGCGCCGCGGCTGACGGGCTACAACCTGTCCAATGGCATCGCGGTCACCATCCGCGATCTCGACAAGGTCGGCGATGCAGTCGATGGGGCGCTCGGCGCGGGTGCCACGACGCTGGACGGCATTTCGTTCCGCGTTGACAACCAGGTCGCCGCCGAACGACAGGCCCGTGAGGCCGCGATGGCCGAGGCGAAGTCCAAGGCCCAGACGCTCGCGTCGGCGGCCGGCGTCTCGATCAAGGGTGTCGCCTCGATCAATGAGACCTCCGCGCCGGTTCCCTACCCGATGTACTACGGCGCCCAGGCCGGCGCGGCCGTTCGCGACCTCGCGACGCCGGTCCAGCCCGGCACGAACGAGGTGACTGTGACGGTCGCGGTGGTCTACGTGATCGGCTGACGGTTCGCGTTCCCGGCACCGGTTCGGAGCACGTCCGCCGCGGCGATCAGCGCCAGCAGCAGCCCGATCGCAAAGATCGGCCAGGGATACGATCCGGGCAGGTTTCCATTGAGGAGCCTGCCCGAATCGATCGTCCAGGACAGGATCACCAGGAATCCGCCGACCAGTCCGGCGGCCCAGTGATGTGAAGTCGCCACGAGTCGCCGGTCGTCGCGCAGGCGTCCGGCCCCTGCCAATCCAACGAGGATCAGGGCGACGCTGACGAGGACCGGCGACCAGACCGGGCCGACCCACGGAAGAGGGATCAGGAACAGCAGGTCCGTGGTCCCCAATGACCCGGGCCAGCCGCTGAATACCTGGAGCCAAACGTAGTAGCCGATATCCCAAACGCCGAAGACGACCGCGGCCCAGGCCAGGCGCTCCAGGCCAGATCGGCCGACGAGCCATCCAATGGCTCCGATCATCACGAGCGTCGCCACCTCCCGGCCGACCTCGATCAGGATGTAGTCCCCGACGGCGAGTTCTGGACGCAGCGGAAAGATCTCCCCGACCCGACCGTCGAGCGCTCCCTGCAGGTACACGACGACCGCCGACTCGAGATAGGCCATCGCAATGGCGAAGGCGATGACGGCGATGGCTGTCGACCGGAAGGACTGACCACGAACCACGTGGCTGACGCTAGCACGGGCCGTCGGATCGTCGCCACCATACCGGAGGCGACACGTTGTCGCGACATGCGAGACCGAGTGCCGGCGCGATGGCGATTCCGGAACGCCGCGTCTCCTGATCCACGTGGCGATCCAGACGGCGAACGGTGCGTGAATTCCGCGACAGGCTTGTATTCAGATCCCTGCTGCCGTTCAATGCGCTGGGTGCTCGGGGCATGCCGCAGCAGATGGAGAAGCGCATGGCTCGAACACCGCTCGCCGCGAAGCTGGCAGAAGCCGCTTCGGTGGCACGGGAGTCCTGGGAGCGGGACGTTCCCATCGATCGCATCTTCAAGGAGCGGATCACGCGCCGCGACGTGCTGCGCAAAGGCGGTCTGCTCGGCGTCGCCAGCGCCGCGGCCCTCGCGGGTGCTCGCGTACAGCCCGTTCGCGCCGCTGCCGACGCCCCGCGGATCGCCGTCGTGGGGGCTGGTCTGGCCGGCTTGACCTGTGCCTACCGCCTGAAGCAGGCGGGCTACAACGCCACGGTGTACGAGGCATCGAACCGCCCAGGTGGGCGATGCTGGACGATTCGCGGCGCCTTTGTGGATGGCCAGATCGCCGAACACGGTGGCGAGCTCATTGACCAGAACCACTCGGCCATGCGCCAACTGGCCCAGGAACTCGGATTCCCGCTGGACAACCTTCTGGCGGCGCAGCCCAACGGCACCGAGGATTTCTTCTACTTCGACGGCGCTTCGTACAGCTTTGCCAACGCCACGTCCGACCTGAAGGACATCTGGCAGCAGCTCCATAGCGACGTCTCGGCTGCGAGCTACCCCACGCTCTACAACCTCTACACAACACGCGGGCGCCAGCTCGACCTGATGTCGATCACCGATTGGATCAACGCCTACGTGCCCGCGAGCGCCCGTGGCTACGACGTGGGACCGGGAATGCAGTCGAAGCTCGGCCAGCTGCTCGATGTCGCCTACAACATCGAATACGGTGGGGAGAGTTCGATCCAGAGTTCGCTCAACCTGCTGTACCTGCTCGCGTACTCCGGACAGGGCCAGCTGCGGATCTTCGGGCCATCGAACGAGAAATACCACGTCCGCGGCGGGAACGACCAGATCCCGCAGGCACTCGCCAGCCTCCTCGGCAGTCAGATTGCCTATGGCAAGGAGGTGACCGGCGTCGCGAGGAACGCCGACGGCTCCTACAACCTCTCGTTCAGGGGCCAGACCAAGGCTACGGTCGTGGATCGTGTTGTCATGGCGGTCCCCTTCTCGATGATCAAGTCGATGACGACGAACAAGGCGGGCTTCAGCGCCCTCAAGAACACGGCGATCCAGAACCTGCCCATGGGCACGAACTCGAAGCTCCACGTCCAATTCGCGGATCGCCACTGGTATGGCCTCGGCAACAACGGCAATACCATCGCCGATACCGGATACCAGAACACGTGGGAGGTCACCCGGGCGCAGAGCGGCAACACCGGGATCCTCGTCAACTACACCGGCGGCAACGTCGGGGCCAGTTTCGGGACGGGAACGCCCGATGCTCGCGCGCGGGCATTCCTCGCCCAGATCGAGCCGGTCCTGCCGGGCATCACCGGCAAGTACCTGCCCGGGCGCGCAACCATCGACTACTGGGCCGCCTACCCGTGGACCAAGGGTTCGTACTCGTACTGGAAGGTGGGCCAGTACACCGGTTTCTCGGGCGTCGAGAAGGAGCGCCAAGGCAACGTCCACTTCGCCGGCGAGCACACTTCGCAGGACTTCCAGGGCTACCTCAACGGCGCCGTGGAGACGGGAGCGCGTGCTTCGTCCGAGATCCTGGCCGACTACAAGGCGGGCATCTTCCCGTAGGTCAGGCGGCTGGAGCCGCTGCTTACGCTTCGGGCTCCGATTCGGCCTCGGCGTCGACCGGGTCTGCTTCCTCGATGCCGAAGGCGACGCGCTCGGTCCGGCTCAGGTGACTCGCCTCGACGACCGTCAGGCTGCCGTCGCGGTCCTTCCAACGGGTGGTGATCAGCACTTCCTCGGTTTCGCCGACGAGTCGCAGGACCACGGTCGCGCTGGATCCGCCGCCCGTGCCCTCGAAGGATTCGATCGTCGCTTCGCTGGCCGGCAACGGCAGCAGCGCGATCACCTCACCGAGGTTGCGTCGAAGTTCCTCGCTGAAATCCTCGGTCGCTCGTTCGATGTCGCCGTCGACCAGTGCGGCGCACATGGCGTCGGCGCGGTCTCGAATTTCCTGCTCATCCATGTGCCCACGATACCCGCGCGAGAAGGAAACCCGCAACGTATCCCCTGAGTTCGGAATCTCGAACGAGCAGCCCGTACTGATCCTGGGGCCCCGGAATTCCAGAGGTCAGGCCACGGCCTCGTCGGAGCGGGTCGACCGGGCTGCGAGCAACCCGAGACCGCCGCAGGCGATCAGCATCAGCGAGCCGCCGAGGAGCGCGACGGCGCCACCGGCCAGGCGCAGCACCGGCGTATCCATCGACGTGTAGGCGAAGACAGAATTGACGAGCATCCCGGCCACAACAGCGAGTGCGAGGCCGCTGATGAAAAGGGCGCCGATTCGGCGTAGACGACCCGGCGATAGCAGGAGCGCAATGACGGTCAACGGGCCGCCGACGAGCATCGCGAGCCCGCCCACCAGGAACAGGATGACGGCCGGTCCACTTTCCATCGGATCGTAGGTCAGCGTTGCAGCGATTGCCGCCGAAACCAGCGTGGCCAGCAACCCAACGCCGAGGAAGGCGAACCCGATTCGCAGCGAGCGGCGGTCGAGCATCCGCGTCGTCGATAGACCGATGAGGCCGAAACCAAGTCCGCCCAACCCAAGACCGGCGGCCAGAACTAGGCCACCAACCCCGCGAGCACCAAGTCCGACCGACCCTCCCATGGCCGCGATCGCACCGACGACAACGGCGAGCAAGCACGCCCCCAGAAGGAGCACGCCGCCGAGCGGTCCGAGCCGCATGTCAGAAGTTCCCTCTGTGCTGGGCCATCCATGCGCGGGCCGATGTCTGGGCCGATACCCGCGTGGCGAACGGCACGCTGGCCGATGTCCCCACCGCGCGATCGATGAAGGTCGTGACCCACTGGCCCCACTCGTCCGGGCAGGTGTCCACGACGATGCCGTGGGTGGCACCGGCGCAGACATGCCGTTCGACGGAAATCCCAGCCGCCTGCGCCGCTGCGTAGATGACATCGACACTCTGCGACGGAATGTCGTGCACATCGGCGGCGCCGTGAACCAGCAGGAGCGGCCGCGAGCCGAGATGGGCGACGGCGCGGGCAGGATCGGCGTCCATCAAGTCGAGGCCGGTGTGCACCCAGACTCCTGCCAGGATCGCGCCTGTCCCGGGATGGGCCGGGTAACCCGAGTCGACTTCCAGACGGCGCTCAACGATGTTGCCGACATACGCGTGGGTCGAGTCAAGGATCAGGGCCTCGATTCGTTGGTCCGTCGCGGCAGCCAGTGCCGACGTGCCGCCGCCCATCGAATTGCCCATGACAACGAGGTGGGCCGGATGCTTGGTTCGCTCGACCCAGTCGATCACGGCCTCGAGGTCGTTCTGCTCCCGAAGGCCGAACGT
>JANMNF010000163.1:0-38056 GCA_031373765.1 Chloroflexota bacterium | reverse complement strand
GGTCGATCACCGTCCGAGGGTAGCTAACCCGCAGCTGCGCGTCAACAGCAGTCTCTCGATGGATGAGGAACGGTGTGCCACCCAAGGTGGCACACCGGCGCGGAAGACTCGGTGTACGCTGCTATCGAACGCGCGTTCGATTTGGAGACCCGCTCAATGCGAACCTACGCCCCGGCATCCACTGACGAAGTGCTCCGCCGTCTGCTCGAGGATCCATCCCTTGCCTCGGCTGTGCTTCACCACGAGATCGTGGCACCGGCCGAGGCAATCACGGCGCCATTCCCGGACTGGCTCGATCCGAGGATCGAGGCGGGCCTTCGGTCACGCGGGATTGACGCGCTGTATAGCCATCAGGCGGAAGCCATTCAGGCAGTGCACGCCGGCGAGGACATCGTGGTCGTGACGCCGACCGCCTCGGGCAAGACGCTCTGTTACATGCTTCCGGTCCTCCAGGCCCTTACGGAGGACCCATCCGCACGAGCGCTGTTCCTGTTCCCGACCAAGGCGCTCGGTCAGGATCAGGTGGCTGAATTGGCGGGCCTTGCCGCGGCGAGCGACCTGACGATCTCGGCGGCGACCTACGACGGAGATACGCCCGCACCGATCCGTTCGGCGATCCGGACCGCTGGCCAGGTCGTCGTGACGAATCCGGACATGCTCCACTCGGCGATCCTCCCCCACCACACCAAGTGGTTCCAGCTGTTCGAGCAGGTCCAGGTCATCGTCATCGATGAGCTGCATACCTATCGAGGCGTCTTCGGGAGCCACGTTGCCAACGTCCTGAGACGACTCCTTCGGCTCTGCCGACACTACGGCTCCAACCCGGTGATCGTGTGCGCCTCGGCCACCATCGGCAATCCAGCCGAACTCGCTGCCCAACTGACCGGACGCTCGCCGCGGTTGATCGACCGGAACGGGGCTCCCCGGGGCGAGCGGCACCTTTTGCTCGTCAACCCACCGATCCTCGATCCTGCCACGGGCGCTCGGAGCTCCGCGTTGACCCATGCACAGCGCTGGGCCCTGCCCTTCCTTCGTGCCGGACGGCAGACCATCGTCTTCGGTCGCGCTCGGGTCGCTGTCGAGATCCTGCTGACGGGGCTGCGCGAATCCCTGCGCGAACATCTCGGGCCGAGATCGCGAATCCGCGGCTATCGAGGCGGCTACCTACCAACCGAGCGCCGCGCCATCGAACGCGGCCTGCGGAACGGCGAAGTCCTCGGCGTGGTCTCGACGAACGCCCTTGAGCTCGGCGTCGACATCGGTGCCCTCGATGTCGCCGTCCTGGCCGGCTACCCAGGATCGGTCGCCGGCACGTGGCAGCAGTTCGGCCGTGCCGGGCGTCGCCTCGAGCCATCTGTTGGGATTCTGGTCGCCTCGGCTTCGCCCGTGGACCAGTACGTCATCCATCACCCGGAGTTCCTGCTGGACCGAACGCCGGAGGAGGCGCGGATCGATCCGGACAACCTCCACGTCCTGCTCGCGCACCTTCGCTGTGCCACGTTCGAGCGGCCATTTGAACCCGGCGAGGTGTTCGGTCCGGGGCCGGTGGACGACCTCCTGGCGTTTCTCGGCGAGGAAGGGCACGTGCGCCAGGCGGCCGATGAGCGTTGGTACTGGAGCTCCGAGAACTTTCCTGCCTCCGAGGTCAGCCTGCGCTCGGCCGCGCCCGAGAACGTCGTGATCATCGACACGACGCCGGACCGGCCGCGGGTGCTCGGCGAGGTGGACCTGTTCTCGGCCCAGGTACTCGTCCATGAGCGCGCGATCTACCTCCACGATTCGGTTCAGTACTACGTCGACCGGCTCGAGTGGGGAGAGCGCAAGGCGTACGTCCATCGCGTCGATGTCGACCACTACACGTATGCCAATCGAGCGGTGACGCTCAAGCCACTTGACGTCTTCGCCGATGCGCCAGCTACGGGCGGTCGCCGGGTTCATGGCGAGGTCATGGTGGCGAGCCTCGTGACGCTGTTCAAGAAACTCAAGTTCGGATCAGACGAGAACGTCGGGTGGGGGCCCGTTGACCTGCCTGAGCTCGAACTCCAGACGACGGCCTACTGGATCACCGCTGAAGGGGCGTCCACCGGCTGGCGCCGCGACGACCTCGATGTCGCGCTGGTCGGCGCCGGGCGAGCCATCCAGGCCGTTGCCGCGGTCCTGCTGATGGTCGATCCGCACGACCTCGGCCTCGTGTCGCAGGTTCGATCTCCACACCAGGAATCGCCGACGGTCTACCTGTACGAGGCCATGCCCGGGGGCGTCGGGTTGTCCGAACGGCTGTGGGCGCGCCACGATGAGCTGATCCTCGGAGCGGCAGGGCTGGTCGCTGCCTGTCCGTGCGACAGCGGCTGTCCCGCCTGCACGGGCCCGCGCCTGGATCCACTCGTCGATGCCAAGGCGCTGGCGCTTCGACTCCTGGCCGACCTCGGTGCCGCTGACGGGACTTCCATCTCGGATCCTGATCCAGCAACGCGCGCTGTGGCCTGACCGTGACCGTCGCACTCGAGCGTCGGCTGGCCAATTTTCGCGCCCACGACACGGCGCGGAATCAGGCGGCGCAGCCCCGGGCCGGCCGGGCTGAATCCATCGGTGCCGAGCGCCTTGCGGCCGAGGTGGACGGCGAGCTCATCCGCACCCCCGCCGGCGCATTCGTCCGCGTCGAACGGACCTCAAGCGTCATTCCGATCGACCGCGAGAGGCTGGCGACGTTGCCCGGCCAGCCGGGCGCCAAGATCCCGCTGCTGTGCCTCGATACGGAGACGACCGGCCTGGCGACGGCATCCGGAACGCTGGCCTTCCTGATCGGGCTCGGATGGTGGGAAGGCGCCAGGTTTCGGCAGGTCCAATTGCTCCTGCCGGACCACGTCGACGAGCCGGCCCTGCTCGCTGAGTTGCGACGCTTGATACCGCCCTCAGGGTGGTTGGTGACGTATAACGGCAAGGGCTTCGACTGGCCACTTCTCGTTGCCCGCTACCGGATGGCCCGGGACGTGCCGCCTGCCCACGCCGGCCACCTGGACCTGCTCCCGGTCGTCCGGCGAATGTTCCGGCACCGGATGACCGACGCGAAGTTGCAGACCGCCGAGACCGAACTGCTCGGCATGCGCCGTCACGGCGATGTGCCGGGCTGGGAGATCCCTGCCCGGTACCTGCAGTTCCTGCGCGACGGCGAGCCGGCGAGGCTCATCGAGATCGTCCGCCACAACGATGAGGATGTCCGCTCCCTGGCCCGCCTGCTGGCGCTCGTTGAAACGGGATTCGGCGATCCAGAATCGAGGCGCCAAGCCGATCCAGGCGACCTTGCAGGTCTCGCCAGATCGTTCGGCGCGGAACGGCGATTCGCTGAAGCCCTCGACTGCCTCGACGCGGCGATGATCGCCCGGGATCGCGCGCTGCTGCCGGTTTCGGTCGCTTCGGCGCCCGAGATCCGCGTGGTTCGCGAGGAAACCGACGATTGGTGGTCCCCGAAGCGACGGCCCGACTTTGGTGGACGGCACGGACGATCGGGCAGCGAGGGACTCTGGCGGGCGGCGTCGCCGGATCGACTCGAGACTCGCTGGACGGGTTCGCGTCTTGTCGCGGATCGCGCCCGCCTCCTGCGCCGAGTCGGTCGGTATGCCGACGCTGAAGCTGCGTGGATCCAGGTCACCGACGAAGGCGGCACGCTCGGGGCACTGGCCTGGGTTGAAGTGGCCAAGCTTCGCGAACATCACGGTCGGGATCTCGATGCCGCGCTCGCCGCGACCTTGGCTGCGCTGAGGCTGGTCGAGCGTGCGCGGGTGATCGGTCGTGGGACCGCTCGTGTCGAGCGGGACCTGATGCGACGATCATCGCGCCTACGTCGTCGGATCGTCCGACGAGCCGAAACCCGCAGACCGGCTACGGTCAGTCGGGTGCCGCGGCTCGGTTCCCCGACGGCGCTGGCGTCGTGAGCGAGCGGCGAAGGCGCTCAGCCACGGCGGCGATCATCGGGACGCCGGCCAGACCTGGCCGCTCGACAACCAGCGAGCCGAGGGCGGCCGCGAGTCGGATGTCGCTCCCGCGACGGCCCGACCCGGCAAGCGGGTGGCCGAGGACACCCGCGACCAACCCGGCCAGGAACGCGTCGCCGGCCCCGGTCGGATCGGCAACCTCGTCTGAGCGGATGGCCGGATAGCGCCGCTCGCTGCGACGCCCGTCATGACCGAGGGTAACCACCCGACCGCCATTGAGTCCGTCGGTGATGGCGAGGCTGACCGGCGCGTCGAGGCAGGACAGCAGGGCGTCATCGGCTTGGTTGGCATCGAGATCATTTCGGCTCACGCCGACGAGGCGGGCGCGCTCCGTCAGCGCCGAGGCATGCGGCGGCCGACGCTCGACGGTGGCATCAGGTCCCAATCTCCGGAGAAGGCCCTGCCAGCCCAGCGCGACGAACGCGCTGTCCGGCGGCATGTCTGCCCAGGCATCGTCCAGCTCACCCATCACCGGGACCAACATCCAGGTCGTTGCCAACGACCAGGCTGACGGAAGCGCATCCATTGCGAGGCGGACGCCTGGTACCTCGCAGCGCTGGATACGCCCGGTCGGCGTCTCCAGGTTGGTGAAGACCGGCACCTCCCGGAGACGGACAAGGGCCAGGTCCACGCCGGCCGCTCTAAGCCAGTCCAGTTCCTCGGCGCGACTTGCCACGTCGTCGACACCGAGCAGCAACCGGGGCTTGAGGCCGAGCCGTCCGAGCGTCAACGCCGCGTAGGTCGCGGCCCCTCCGAGGCGCCATCCGCGCGGGTCATCGCCCGTGAGATCGCGCGATGCGGACCCGACCACAACCGGTGGGTTCACGCTCGGTGGACCGTATACTCGACGTGTCGGCCGTACCTGACGGCCCCCGGTTGAGGAGCGAGACGATGCATTTCTACGAGCTCCACGAGGGGGAGGACGATATCTTCTTCGATGTCCTGCTGTTCCGGGACGAGGAGATGGATGCCGAGGAATTCTTCGGCATCGTCCAGTCGATCCGACGTGAGATCCAGGACTCGTTCGAGACGGACACGCTCGTGGAGTCCATCGCCCAGGAGCTCGAGCGACAGTACGGGTTCGTGTTCGTTTCTGATGATCGACTGACCGCGGCCGTCAATGTCAGCAAGGTCGACACGGACAACTTCCTGGCCGATCTCGAGACCGAGGATTCCGACGACGACGCGCCAACGGTCACGGGCGATGCCGACTATCGCGGTGTCTACGCGGAGTTCGAGCCCCCCGAGGCGGATCCGAACTGACCTTGGCGCCGGCCGGCGTGCCCACGGGTGCTAGCGACTGAACAGGATTTCCAGGACGTCGCCATCGCGGACCCGATAGGTCCGCCCCTCGGACCGGAGGCGACCCGCCTTCCGGGCCTCGGCCATCGAGCGGAGCGTCAGCAGATCCTCGTACGAGACCGTCTCGGCCCGAATGAACCCCTTGGCGAGGTCCGTGTGAATCGCCCCCGCCGCGTCCACGGCAAGGCTCCCATCGGGAATGGGCCACGCTCGAACCTCGTCAGGACCGGCCGTCAGGAATGAGATGAGCCCGAGCAGCTGATACGAAAGCGCGATGACCCGGCCGAGGCCGGATCGCTCGATCCCGAGCTCCTCCATGAATATCTGGGCCTCATCAGGTTCGAGCTCGCCGAGCTCCATTTCGATCCGCGCGGAGAGAGCGTCGACCATCGCCTGCTGGTGCGTGTACGCGATCCGGATCACCTCGACCTGCGCCGCTGCGGAACCGATCTCCTTCTCCCCGATATTGAGGAGAACGAGCACCGGCTTCTCGGTCAGGAACCGGAACCCGCGGATCGCCTTCGCGTCGTCGGCGTCGAGGACCGAGTCCCGAATTGGGCGGCCGGCTTCCAGGTCGATCTTCAATCGACGAAGGATGACCTCCTCGCGCTCGTTCGCCTCGCGCTCGGCGGTGGTCCCGTGGCGCCCCGATGAGCCCAGGCGCTCCACGCGTCGGTCGACCATGGCGAGGTCGGCCAGGATGAACTCGAGATCAAGGTGCTCGAGATCCCGCGCCGGATCGACGCTGCCCGCCGGATGCGGCACCGAGGGATCCTCGAAGGCCCGGATCACGTGGAGCAGGGCGTCGGAATCCCGCAGGCGGGCGAGGTGCTCGGCCGGCAGTTCTTCGGTGCCAATGCGGCCGTCGGTCGACGCCGGCGGGGCCGGGAGATCAACGTACGTGACGTCCGCCTGCACGATCTTCTTGGGTTTGAAGATCTCCGCCAGGCGGTCCAGGCGCTCATCCGGCACCTTGACGACGCCGACGTTCAGGGTGAGCCCACCGAACCCGCCGGTCTCGGCGTGGCCGCGGGTAAGGGTGTTGAAAACGGTGGTCTTGCCGCTTCCGGCAAGCCCGACGATGGCAATCTGCATGACCGGGGGATTGTGTCGCAGCGGGGCCGATCCGTCCCACGGGCCAAAATCGGTCCGGGTCAGTACCCCGCGCCCGGGTCCACGACGTTGCGCAGACTCTCCCCAGCGCTGTAGCGGCGCAGGTTCTCGCAGAACAGATCAATGCTTCGATCCAGCACGCGGGCCGATGACCAGGCCGTGTGCGGCGTAACGATCACGTTGCTCAGGTCATAGAACGGCGACGTTGGCGGGAGTGGCTCCTGGCGGAACGCATCGAGCGCCGCCCCACCGATCCGATGCTCGCGGAGAGCCTCGATCAGCGCTTCGTCATCGATCAGGCGTCCTCGCGCGACGTTGATGATCCAGGCCTCCTTGCCCATGGCCGCGATCGCCGCACGATCGATCATGTTCTCGGTCGTCGAGGTCAGCGGAGCCGCCAGGACGACGATGTCCGATGCCCCGAGCAGTTCGTGGAGACCGTCGGGCCCTACGATCCGCATCGGGGACGGGATGAACGGGAAGGCATCGCTCAGGTCATCGATGTCGTCGCCGCGTGACCCCATCCGACTTGTTGAACCGGAATTGCCGTGGTTCTCGCGATCGGGATGGCGACGCAGGGCGATCACCCGGGCGCCGAAAGCTCCCGCCAGTGACGCGACCGCCCGCCCGATGGACCCGTAGCCCACGATCCCGATCGTCATCTCCCGGAGCTCAACGCCCTGGAGTGGCTGCCAGGTGCGTTCGCGCTGCAGCTCGAGCAGCTGTGGCAGGCGTCGGCTGATGGCCAGGATCAGCATCAGGACATGTTCCGCGATGGGTCGCGTGAACACGCCCCGGGCATTCGTGACCGTGATCGAGCGATCCCGCGCCGAGGGCGTCAAGGCACGCTCCACGCCCGACGTTGCTGAGTGCACCCAGCGAAGTCGCGGTGCTCGTGCCAACAACCGATCGAATGCCTCGGAACTGAGCCATCCGCGCAACAGGACCTCGATGTCCTCGAGCGGGCCGTCCGCGAGGCCCTCAACCGAGAGGTTGACGATCCGGCTTCCGGGGGCTGCCGCACGAATGCGGTCCAGGTCCTGGGAACGAACACGCGCCGACAGGATCGGACTCACCGCGATTGCGGTGGGCACGCCGGCGGGTCCGGTTCCCGGTCCGGGCCGATCCAGCCCTGATTCGGCTTCCGAGCTCATGACCGAGCCACCGGGACGGAGTCGAGCACGCGCGCGATCCATGCGGCTGGGTTCTCGATCTCACCGTAGGTGGGCAGCTCCGCCGGGGACGCCCAGATCCGGTCCAGGGCGTGGCGGCCACGCGCTTCGGCAATCGCACGCACGAACGCCTCGCCGCGTCGGTACTGCTCCATCTTGAGGTCCATGCCGGTGAGTCGAAGGACCGCGCGCTCGAACGGGGTTCGCTGGGTGCGTCGGGCGTGGAACCTGGATGAGATGACCTCAACGCCCGGGACCAACCCGCGTCCGACCTCATCCATGACGTAATCGCTGAACCCCTCGAGCAGGCTCATGACCGCCTGCGTCTCACGGAACAAGGTCCGCTGCTCGTCGGTCATGATTCGCTCCATCCAGTGTTCGCCGTCGCCCTTGCCGCGCAAGGCGGTCCCGATCGCCTTGAGCGCGTCTCGTCCGAGCGTCTCGGCCGATCCGCCAAACAGTTTGAGCTGGCGCTCGAGTCGCTCGGCCAGGTACGGCCGCAGCCACGGATGCGCTTCGAATTCAAAGGCGTGCGTCGTCTCGTGCAGGGCGATCCAGGTTCGAAAGGGTCCAATCGGAACGTCGAGATTCCGTGCGGTCATTCGAATGTTCTCCTCGACGAAGAGGAGTCGTCCATCTTCCGCCTCGGCGCTCAGCAACGCGATGTCGTACTGCCCCAGGACCCGCGCGCCCATGAATCCGAGCAGGAACCCCAGCTGGCGGCTGGTGACCCAGCGATTGGCGATGACCATGGCTGATGCCGCGAGGCCCCCGCCAGGCCGAACGACCTGTTGGAGCAGCGGTCCCTCGATGGTGGAGATGAGGGTCCGGAACGTGCGGACGTTGGCATGCACCCAGTCCGCACGGCTGACGACCATTGATCGCTCGATGACGCCGGGCAACGGCGTGCCCAGGGCTTCCGCGAGGCGCGGGACCACGATCGACATCGCCTCCCGATAGGCAGTGTCGGCGGCCCGCATCTCGAGGTCGGTCAGGCCGGTCGACCCGGCCTGCGCGCGACCAACGGCGAGGCGCTCGACGTCGTCCCAATCGATGAGCCCGCGCTGGGCGGAACGGTCGGCTCTCCGACCGAGCAGGGTGGCCCCGATGCCCACGGCTGATCCAATCAAGAATCCTGCCTGCCAGCGCCGATCCCCCGTCCAGCTCGGGGCGCCCATGCCCAGGCCGCGCCGGCGCCCGGCCCGCCCTTCGGACTGCTGTACAGCCGATTCGCGTCGAATCATCCCACCAGCTCGGACGTACGACCGGCGCCAAGCTCGATCGCCGCGACATCGGCGAATGCGTCGCCGAACATCCGTCGAGCGATGTCCCGGAACGCCTCGACATCGCCCGTCGTGAACTGGACATGGGTCACCGACCCGCTTCGCTCTTCGGGCCGATCGTGGCCGGCGCGGCCGGCATCGGCGGCGGTGCCCCGAGTCGTGCCGGGAGCTTCGAGCCCGTTGATGGCCAGGAGGTCGTGGAGCGCCGATGCGGTCGCCGAGGCCGAGTCCACGATCGCAATGCGATCCCCGGCAATCGACGCAATCGTCGACCGGATCAACGGATAGTGCGTGCAGCCGAGCAGGAGCGTGTCGATCCGGGCCGATCCCGGCAAGGGGAAGATGAACTCGCCTGCGGCATCGCGCTCGCCGAGCAGCGGCGCGAGCGCATCGGCCACGACGGCGGCGATCTCGTTTCCGTCGAGGTGGCCGGCCTCGACCATCGGCACGAGGGCCGGGGTCGCGTGCTCATAGACCTCGACCGCGGGGTTCTCTTCCTTGATCGCCGTGAAGTAGGCGTGCGACCTGATCGTCGCCGGAGTGGCGATGACGCCGACGCGCCGGTTTCTGGTTGTGAGTGACGCGGTGACCGCTCCGGGCCGGATCACGCCGAGGATCGGCAGATCGTGGCGCCGCCGCAGCTCGCCGATCGCGACCGCGGTCGAGGTGTTGCAGGCGATCACGATCGCCTTGACGTCGCGCTCCACGAGGGCATCGATCGCCCTCGTGCTGAAGGCCAGGACCTCGTCGTCCGAGCGTGTCCCGTACGGGGCGCGGGCGTTGTCACCGAGATAGATCGTCGACTCTGCCGGCGAGCGCCGCAGCATCTCGCGGAGGACCGTCAGCCCTCCGACACCCGAATCAAAGACTCCAATTGGCCTGGGATCGGACATCCGGCCCTCAGCGCGCACCGACGGCGAGGGCTTTTCCGACGCCCAGCAGGGCTGCCGCGACGCGGTCGATGTCCTGGCTGACGCCGGCGCCCGGATCCGACAGGACGAACGGCACACCCTTGTTGTTGGCCGCCACCACGACAGCGCCCTCCGACCGAACCACGTGCTCAGGTACGCGCCCAAGGGCCTTGACGAGATCGGCGGGGTCAATGCCGCCGTTTGCATCGGCGCGATTGACGAGGTATTGCACTTTGGACGCCGGATAGCCGATGGACCGGAAGGTATCGGCAAGGGCGATGGTGTTGTGGATGGTCGTCGAGTCGTACGTGACGATCTCGAGGATGGTCTCAACCCGGTCGAGGAGCACAAGGTTCAACTCATCGAGGGCGACGGACATGTCGATGATCACCGCGTCGTAGAGCCGCCGAAGCAGCGACAGGACCTTCTCCACGTCACGAGTCGAGACCATCTCGGCCATCTCGATTCGAGGTGGAGCGAGAAGAATGTCGATCCCCGATGGGTCACGCCACAGCACATCGGCCAGATCCGATTCGACGACCCGATCCGTTGGCAGGTCGAGGATCGATGGCGCATCGGTTGGCACGCGCAGCAGTGCACGAAGGTCGGCGAATTGAATGCTCCCGTCCAGAAGCACCGTCCGGTGACCCTGGCGGGCGGCGGCCACCGCGAGGTTGAACGCAATCGTGGTCCTACCCACCCCGCCCTTGGGCGCGAACACGGCGACGGCGGTGGATCGGGCACTGCCCTCGCCCGTCTCCTGGTCCTTGAAGACCTGGGTGACCCTCGTGATGATGTCGTAGCCGGAGAATGGCATCGACAGGACACCGTGGATGCCGCGTTCGGGGTCCAGCTCCACGGGTTGCTGCGGGACCGTGAGCATGATCACCGGGACCCGGCTCCCGCCTTCCCGGAGGCGACTCACGACCTGGTCGGCCTTGACCCGACCCTGGAGCAGGGCGTCCACGATGATGACGTCGGGCCGCAGCTCCGGGACCTGAAGGACCGCCTTGCCGCCGTCGGAGATCACGTCGATCAGCTTGATCTGGGTCTGCGACATCAGCAGACCGCGGACATATTGGGCGACCTGCGGCACGTCCTCGATGAAGAGCAGGCGGATCTGATCGCTGGCAGCCATGGCGGTCAAGGTATCACGGGGCGGCTGGCCGCCGGGCCACCAGGACGGCTCGCCCGTCGCCTGGACCGATCGGCGAGAGGTCGTAGTCGCCGGCCATCACCTCGACTTCGAGCCCGGCGTCCTCCGCGTACATCCGCAGGTCATCGGCCGACAGGAGGTGCATGGCGTCCGCGCGCACCCATCGACGAACCGGGCCGCCCCGGTCTGAGAGATCGAAGACGGTCGTCAGGGTCAGTGCCCGCGTGGCGCTGTCGTACCACGCAGCGGTTGTCTTGACGACCTCAGCGCCCGTTTCCGGATCGGTCCGCACCCACTCCAGGCCAATGCGCCCGTCGAATCGCACGAGGTCTTCGGCCAGGGGCAACCACAGGTCCACCACCGCGATTCCGCCAGGGGCGAGGAGCTGCGCCATGACGGCGATCGCCCGTCGCTGTTCGCGGGGCCCGCCGAGCAGGAGGATGGAATTCAGCGCCAGGATGCCGAGGCCGAACGTCCCGGCTCCCTCAATCGCGACATCGAACAGGTCGCCCGTCACCCACGAGAGGCGTTCGGCGCCGCCTCGCCCCCGACCGTCACGTCCGATCGCGTCGGCGCGAAGGGTGGCCCGGGCGACCATCGCCGGCTCGATATCGACGCCCGTGACCTCGTACCCGGAGGCCGCCAACGGGACTGCGACCCGACCCGTCCCGCTGCACAGTTCCACGACCGGACCGCCGGTCCGGGCGGCCATCGCGAGATAGAGATCCAGATCGCCCTGGTCTGCCGCGAGATCCAGGTCGTACAGGCGGGCGAGCGCGTCGGCTCGTTCAGGTGCGTCACGGTCCATGGTTCGATCCTACCCCGTCGGGCCCGTCCTCCACGCCCCCCGCCGCACGAGGACATCGCGCAAGAGCGCGGGACGGTCGGTCATGAGCCCGTCGACCCCGAGGTCGAGGAGCCGTTCCATCTCATTGGATTCGTTGATCGTCCAGACGTGGACCGGGAGATTGAGTTCGTGGGCCATCGCCACGAAGCCCGGATCGACGACTGTCACCCCGTGCCGCTTGATGGGAACCTGGACACACTGCCCGGGCCGATTCCGGAGCGGCGCCCGGTAGAACCGCGCGCCCCAGGCGAGGAAGCGGAGCGCGGCGACCTCGCGGGTCGCGAACGCCGTGCAGGCCCCCGGGCCGAGTGCGTGCCGGATCTGGGCGACTCGGCGGTCGGCGACGGCGCCGAAACACAGTCGATCGAGCGCTCCGGCACGCCGCACCGCCTGGATCAATGGCTCGACGGCGGCGTCGTGTTTCGCGTCGACATTGATCCGGATGTCGGGCATCGCTTCGAGGAGTTCGTCGAACCGGACGACCGGTTCGGTGCCGGCGATTCGGACCGACCGCAGCTGGGCCCATGTCATCGCCGCCACTGGCCCAACGTGGTCGGTGACACGATCAAGGGTCTCGTCGTGGAAGGCGACCAGGACACCGTCGGCGGTCGCGTGCACATCCGTCTCGAGGTATTCATAACCGAGCGCGATGGCCGCCTCGAACGCCCGCATGGAGTTCTCGGGCCCGAACTCGGACCCCCCACGATGGGCGAAGGCGATCGGCCCGACGTGATCGAGGAATGGATGCGTGTCGGTCAGCCCGTCCGTCGCGGGAACGTCCCGTCACGGCGCTTCACGGCGAGCGCGGAAATGGCCTCGAGGGCGGCGCGATTCGCAATCATCGCGGTCGATTCCGCCCAGTCGTACGGCGGTGACACCTCGACGATGTCCATACCGGCCAGATCAACCGCGCCCACGATCTGGCGCACGGCCCGCAGGACTTCCCGCGACAGCATGCCGCCTGGCTCGGGCGTGCCGGTCCCCGGGGCGAGCCCGGGATCGACGACGTCGATGTCCAGAGACAGGTAGATCGAGTCGGGCCCGTCGAGCGCCTCGGCAATGGCATCCGCGACGACGGCCTCTGCTCCTCGATCCTCGATCTCGGTCATGAAGTGGTAGCGCAGGCCGTGCTCGCGCATCCAGTCGAGGACATCAGGCGACGGCCAGTAGCCGCGAAGACCGACCTGGACGAAGTTGCTGCCCTTGACCGCCCCCGATTCGATCAGCCGCCGCATCGGCGATCCGTGGCTCGCGAGTTGCCCCCAAGAATCCGGCGCCGTGTCCGCATGGGCGTCGAAGTGGACGATCCCGATGCTGCCCGGCCGGCGAACCTCGGCGACCGCGGTTGCCGAAGGCCAGGTGATCGAATGGTCGCCGCCGAGGACGATCGGGATAGCTCCCGCTGCAGCGACCTCGAGGACCTTCCGATAGATCATCGCGTGGGCCCGTTCCCACATCGCCGGGACGATGTTCGCGTCGCCGGCATCGACGACGTTGAGGTGCGCAAACGGTTCGATCCCGACCTGGAGCGAGTTCAGGGCGCCGGTGCTGTACTGGGCTTCTCGGATGGCGCGCGGGCCGAATCTCGCACCCGGGCGATGGGTCACGAGGTCGTCGAACGGGGCTCCGACGATGGCCACATCCACCTTGCGAGCGCGGAGTTCGGCCGGATCGGTGACCCAGGGCAGGTTCGCAAACGTGGCCGGGCCGACATAGGTGGGAAGGTCCAGGTCCGAGTACACCTCGTACTCGCGGTCCCAGCCATGCATGGCCGCGAAGCCATCGACTGGGTCAATGGGGCGCTCGCTCACGCGATTCCTCCGGACGGCCTCGCGCTCCTGTCAGCAGGTACGGAGGCCATGCTCGCCAAGGACGCCGCCGGTTCGGAAGCTGCCGTCCAGCGGGGCGCCATCCGCATCGTAGCAAACGGCCGTGAGAACGGGCCGCTCACGGTTGGGGGGACAGGCCCGACCGTCTACGCCCCCGCGAGGCTGCGGGCTGCAAACGGTGCCGTCCGTCAGATGCCGTCGTTGAACTCTCGCCAGGCCGCAGCCACGAGATCCGGGTTCGCGAACAGGTCGTAGGCGGTCTGGGCGACGAGCGTTGCCGCCACGAGGGTGGTCTCGTCGGCGGCGGGACTCGCCGAGGCATCGCGAAAGTCGATGGAATGACCGGCGGTCGGGAACGGGGCGATCGCAAGGTCCGGGTGGATCGCCGGACAGACCCATGACACGTTGGTCATGTCCGTGCTGCCATAACTCGCGTCGTCGCCCTGATCCTGAATCCCGAGCGCGGCCGCGTTCGCGACCCAGCGGTCCGCGATGACCCTGTTCGTTCGCATCGTTCGGGATCCACCGGAGAAGACAACCTCGACCGAGGTCCCGGAGGCGGTTGCCGCGGCCTCGCACAGCGCCCGGAACCGATCCTGCATCAGGGCGAGCTCCGCATCGATGGAACTCCGGAGCATGAATCGGCCAACTGTTCGCTCCGGAATGATGTTGGCGGCCGTGCCTCCTTCGAGGACGATGCCATGGACGCGCGCATCCGGCCGGAGGCCCTGGCGCCACAACCCGACCGAGACGAACAGCATGATCAGGGCATCGAGTGCGTTGCGACCCTTCCAGGGATCCGACGAGGCATGAGCCTGAAGACCATGGAATGTCACGTCGACGTCGACCGAGGCAAGCGGGGCGATATCGACGTGATTACGATCACACGGGTGGTACAGGATGGCCGCGTCGATGCCCTCGAACAGGCCATCTTCGATCATGGCGACCTTGCCGCTGCCACGTTCCTCGGCTGGCGTCCCGAGGAACACGATCTCACCCGGGAGTTCGTCCGCGATCGAGGCCAGGGCGAGCGCCGCGCCGACGGCCGATGCTGCCATGGTGTTGTGCCCGCACCCGTGGCCGAGGCCCGGGAGTGCGTCGTACTCCGCGAGGATCCCGATCCGCGGCGATGCCCCGCTTCGGCCTCCGGGGCGCGTGGCACGAATCGCCGTGGCCAGTCGGCCGGCGGGCAACTCAACCCGGAATCCATGCTGGGTCAGGATCTCGGCGCACCAGGCGGCCGCGAGATGCTCCTCGTATGCAGGTTCCGGGGCCGCATGGATCCGGTGCGACAGATCGAGGATGGCGGCTCGCTGTGCCTGAACGGCCGCCGCCAGCCGCGCGTGGACATCTCCTTCCATCGGCTCCGAGGGTCCGTCAATCGATTCGGTCATCGCGTCCTCCAGGGGTCGTGTCACGCCGCGGTGGGCTCAAGTCATCGTTCCGTTGACAGCGTCATTTCGGCAACGACAACCATCGCCGCGATGAACAGCGCAACCGGCAACTCGAGCAGGGCGCCGACCCGGAGGACCACGAAAATCGTCACGATCAGGCCGATCCATGCGCCGCGCCGGATGGCTCGCACCCACGAGCCCCGAAAAGCGATCCGACGCTGGCGCGCAAACGGGACGAGCCAGAACAGCGGCATCGTGGACAGGCCCATCGCCGCGCCCATCGCGACGGCACCGCCGTAGCCGGCGGCCGGATTCAGGACCGGATCGAAGGAGAACACGATGACGCCCACGACCAGCCAGGCCGCGCCTGCGGCAGCAAAGAGCAGCAGGTTGATCCGACGATCGCGGGTCTCCACCGCACGAGTCTAGGCGGTCGGGTGGACCGGCCGTGCGCGCGGCGGGTCGTCCAGATGGTCCCCGAGGACGGCCAGCGCCTCCAGTTCCAGGTCCGCGTGAATGTCCGCGGTGCGAGCCGACGTCGGCAGGGGCGTATCAGCCTGATGGCCGAGCAGATAGGCGGCCCGCCAACCCGCTGCCTTGGCGCCACGCACGTCGGCGAGCCAGTCGTCCCCGACATGCAGGATGGCCGAGGGCTCGACCGCAAGTTCGGCCTGCGCGTAGGCAAAGATGGCGGGGTGGGGCTTGATGGTTCCGATTCGCTGCGACACGAAGATCCCTGCCAGCGACGTCATCCAGCCGGCGGCGTCGGCGAACCGGTCGATCGTCGCTGCGAGAGGCCAGTTCGAGAGGATTGCAACACTGAACCCGCGCCCGGCAAGGTCGTGGATCAGGGCGCCGCTCCAGGACGGCGCTGGGATCGTGGCGACGAAGGCAGCCGAATAGGCGGTGACGATCAGGGCAACCTCGTCGCGCGTTGACCACGCCGCAGCGGCGACGTCGTCCCAGGCCGCTGACTCCGACGGCACGGCCGCTCCGCGAAGGCGAGCCAGAACGCGGACGGAACGTTGCTCAAGATCCACTTCCCGGAAGCGCGGCACCTCCTCCCGGAACTGCCGGTCCCGCTCCTCTGCCCAAGCCTGAAGAAAGGATGCGGGGTCGGCGATCGCGAGCGCTGCGCAGACATGGTCGGCCGTTCGAGCGACGACGGAGCGCAGGGCTGCCCGATCGACGGGGACCAGCGTGTTTCCGAAGTCCAGCGTGACCGCGCGAATGCCCGACAGGCGCATCAGATCCTCTGCCCGGTCGACGCGGGGCGCCGGATGGCGCCGATCAGCGAGCCGCACTCGATGGGCAGATCTCACGATACGGGCAGTAGGTGCAGGCCATCGTGTCCGGCTGCGGCTCGTAATCCCGGGCCCGGATCCCAGCCGCGGCGGCGCTGATGCGGTTGCGAGCCTTGGCGAGGCGATCCGGCTCCACCGGCACCTGTCCAATCAAGCCGGAATCGAGGAAGTGGAGCTGAAGTGCGTCCGGAAGACGGCCGGTCATGGCCTCGTAGGCCATCGCGTAGATCTGCAACTGGAGGGAGTCCCTCGCCCGCTGACGGGCCTTGACCGGGTCCCGTACGTCGCTCGACTTGTAATCCGTGATCGTGACCCGCTCGCGGCCGAGGAGCTGGAGCGTGGGCTCGATGACATCTGCCCGATTCGCGGTGGAAGCTTCGGCCAGAGCCGCGACGGGATCTGCTGCGGACCTGCCCTCAACGGGCACGATATCGACCTTATCGAAGCGGCCGCGGATTCGGTCCCCGCCCATCGAGAAGGTGAATTCGCGCTCGACCCACGCCGGAACGACAGCGTCGGGGGCGCGTTGTCCCGCCCTGAAGCGCCGCAGTGCCGCACGGCCGGCCGCCAGTCTTGCCTGCTCATGCTCCCGCGACACGAAACCCTGATTCGTCCATGCGCCCTCGAAGACGCCGTCGAGCTCCTTCTGGGACAGGACCAGTCCCGCGGCCTCCGCGCGATGGAACTCCTGGACGGCATGGTGCAGGGCCGCGCCGTACACGATCGAATGATGGGGCGCCGTGGGCACGCGCAGCACGTGGCTGTACTGATACTTGCGCGGGCACTGGAGATAGGCATCGATCGATGAGTGGCTCAAGTTGAGCGGACCCTCGATCGGGCCCATCCGGATCTCACGAGCCGGCTGGGGTGCCGTGGCAAAGGAGGCTATCCGCTCACGGGGATCGCGGTCCGTGAGACTCGGAGCCGTGGCCGCCGACGTCGGGAGATCGAGCGCTTCGAGCACGAACGGCGAGATTCTGCGGGCCCGTGCACCACCGTAGTCCGCGGCGTGGGTCAGGATCAGCTCGTCCCGCGCTCGGGTCATCGCCACGAAGAACAGCCGCCGTTCCTCAGGCAGGTGTGGGTCACCATCCGCAACCGGCGTCTGCAGCAGCGCATCCGGCATGGCGAGTGGCGCTCGCCGCGCTGTAGAAGGAAAGCGACCGGCCACGAGGCCAGGAATGACGACCACCGGAAACTCGAGGCCCTTGGCCTTGTGGACCGTCATCACCGACACGGCCGCCACGAACGGATCAGGCTCCGCAGCGCCAGGATCGTCGCCCGCCTCGATGAGTGTCGTCAGATGCGGGATCAGGAAGACGGCGCGGTCATCGACGAGGAGCACCGATCGGCTCCGGACGATGTCGAAGAACCGGGCGACGTTGGCGAGTGCTTCCTCGCCCGCGGCCGAATCCGCTCCCGCCATTCGGGCGAGCCAACCCGAATCCCTGAGGAACGCATAGAGCACCTCACCGGCCGGCCGCTGCTGCGCCAGTTCACGCAGTCGGCGAAGGTCACCCACGAGGCGCCGGATGGCGGACCGCCCAGCGGGCGATACGTTGAGCCCTGCGGTGTCGTCATCCACTGCCTCGAGCACCGCCCAGGCCGAGCGATGCTCGCGCCGGGCCGTCGCCATGACGATCGTCAGGTCGTCCGCGGGGACGTCGTAGATATCGGACGCGCCCAGGGCATAGACGTCGGCGCTCGCCTCGGGATCCGTGACGGCCCGAAGGACCGAGAGGAGGATCCGGACCTCGGGTCGTCCATACAGCCCGGAAGCGCCGGCAAAGGTCCATGGCACCCCGGCGACGTTGAAGCTCCGGAGGATCGGGTCCGCACCGGCATTGGTCCGGACAAGCACCGCCATGTCGCGAGGCTGAACGCCGGCATCGATGCGTCGTCGGAAGTCAGCCGCAATCCAGTCCGCTTCATCCGTGGCCGTCTCGAAGGCGTGAACACGAACGGGCAACGAGGAGCCCACAGCGCGTTGTGGAAGCAGCTTCTTCGAGATCCCGACGCGACTCTCAAGGCGATCCGGATCGTTGAACTTGATGAGCCGATGCGATGCGTCGAGAATCGGTGCCGTCGACCGGTAGTTCCGTCGGAGGACCACGGTCCGGGCGCCCTTGAAGTGGTCCCGGAACTCGAGGATGTTGCTGATGGCCGCGCCACGGAATCGATAGATCGACTGGTCGTCATCGCCGACGACCATGAGATTGCGGTGGCCGTCGCCGATCAGCTCAACCAGCGCGGATTGGACCGGATTGGTGTCCTGGAACTCGTCGACCAGGATGTACCGGTAGCGGTTTCGGACCGTCGCCAGCGACGCCGGGGATTGGCGCAGAAGGCGGAGCGCCAGCGCAACCTGATCGCCGAAGTCGATCGAGCCGCTGGCGGCGAGCAACTGGGTATAGCGCTCGTAGGCCGTTGCGAGTTCGCCCTGGCGCGAGGCCAGCTCGACGAGCGCTGTCGCGGTTGTGGCGTCAGCCGGCGCGGATGGATCATCGGCTACGGAACCAGCGGCGACCCGCGCCGCCTCCGCCAGCTCGGCAGCATGAGTCGCGTAGCGCTCCGGGCTCACGTCCTCATCCCGGCACCGGCCGAAGAGCGTCGTCAGGGCGCCCAGGAATCGGGTCGGGTCACCGAGCGGGAGGTACGCATCGAGGCCAAGCTCAAACAGGTGCTCGCGAAGCAGCACGATCGATTCGGCATGGGAAAGGACCCGCGCGTCGGGCGCAATTCCGAGTTCGAAGGCGAACTCCCGGATGAGCCGATCCCCGAACGCGTGGAACGTTGAGATGGCGGTGTCGGCGAACCCATACGGGACGAGCTGGTCGACCCGGACCTGCATTTCGGCAGCGGCCTTGTCCGTGAACGTCAACCCGAGAATCTGCGACGGTCGGGCCCGGCGTGTCGCCACGAGCCAGGCAATCCGTCGAGTGATGACCTCCGTCTTACCGGTTCCGGCCCCGGCAACGACAAGCAGCGGACCAGCCCCATGAGTGACCGCGCGGCGCTGTTCGGGGTTCAGTCCATCGAGGAGGGCGGACAGGCCGCCGTCGTCCACCGGCGCTGAGTCCGGCGTCCCGAAGCCCGCCCAGACAGGGATCTGCTCAAGCGCGTGAGGCCGCCGACGCGCGCGACTCCGCTTGACGATGTGCGCTGCGGGCCGCGATGCGGTTGCTGTCGCATTTGAGGTCATGGCAGGAGCCTGCGGCCTCGATGTGACACCTAGCGTGGCACGGGGCCCTGTCCCGGGATTGATTGCCCTCGGCGGCGCCCGTCAGCTCGCTTCAGCAGCCCTTGGGGCCGGGACAAGCGCGGCCTTGAGTGCCTCCTGCTCCTCGGCGCTCATGGCCGAATCGGACTGTCCGGCTCGGACGCCCTTTGCATAGACGCGCGTCTGATTGCGGGTGTGGAGACTGCTCATGACGAAGCCATCGCCGTGCTCATCGAGCAACGCCAGGGCGAAGCTCTGGTTGCCGCCCGTGTCCTCGAACGGGTTGTAGCGCACCAGGCCAACGCGTGAAAAGGAGCGCTTCAGGTCCCGTTCAAGGACCGACGCCCGTCCTTCGACCGCCTCAACCTGTCGGATCGCGTCGTGGACGCGAGTCAGGTGGGCTTCGAGAATGGCCTCCAGGCTGCGTTCCTCACTGCCCCGGGTGATGGACTCGAATCGGGCTGCCAGACCACGCGTCCGGCGTGCCTGGACAATCGCCACCCCGACGAGCAGCAGCGAAACCAGACCGAGCACGATGACGAGCACGGCCACGTTCGCTTCGATGACGGAAATGACGTCGATGACGGTTCCTCCTGCACTGGCCCCCGAGTCTAGCGCCGCCCGCCGACGAGGACCGGCGCTGCGGGTCCGGTGTATCCTCCGCCCGGCGGGATCTCCGCCCCAGCACCCAGGAGAACGCCGACCCGATGGCGAAGCGCACGCGATACCCAGGCCGCCCAACCGGAGGTCGCCCCGTCGCCAAGTCCACGACTGGTGGATCGACGATGCGGAGTGCCGGACTGACTGACGCCGAAATGCAGCGCGCGGCCGAGCTCGAATCCGAGTTGGTGGCGCGCGAGCGCGAAGCCATCGCCGACAACGCCAGACGGCGAGCGCGGGTCAGCGGTCTCGACGTTACGGTGACCGGCGACGCGAACGCTCCCCTATCCGTGCGGGCGGCCCACGAGTACGCCTACGTTGCCCGCGACGTCCGGCGCATCGGCCTCACCGCCGCCGTGATGTTCGGGATCCTGGCGATCCTGTGGCTGGCAGTCAACGTCGGGGGCGTCACGATCTTCTGAGGCCAGCCCCGGGCTGACGCGAGGGCCCCGGCGCGGGGGCCCCGCCCCAATCACAGACCGGCGATGGACAACTCGATGCTTGTGGACACCGCCCCGGTGCCGCCGAAGATCACGATCGAGGTTGGTGCCAGGCGCTGAAGTTCGGTCACGACGACCGCCGGCAAGGTGCCGGTCGTTGGCACGAGGATGAGCGGCGCGCCGTCCCGACCGGCGAGGGCCGCCCCGGCCAGAGCATCCGGGAAGTTCTGACCCGTGCTGACGTAGACCTTCGCCTGCCCGGCCGTGTAGCTCCCGGCCGAGATCAACGCGGCGGTTGCATAACGGGAGGCGCCGGACACGCGGCTGACGGTGGCGCCCGGCACAGCCGTCTGGATCTGCGAGCTGATCGAGGCAGATACCGCACCGGTCCCACCGAAGATCACGATCTGAGTGGGCGCCAGCCGCTGGAGTTCTGCCACAACCACGGCCGGCACCGTACCGGTCGTCGGCACGAGGATGAGCGGAGCGCCATCTCGACCGGCGAGCGCTGCGCCAGCGAGGGCATCCGGGAAGTTCTGGCCCGTGGCGACGTAGACCTTCGGCTGAGCGGATGCGTAGTTCAGGAGGGAGATCTGTGCCGCGGTGTCATAGCGAGAGGCGCCGGCAATGCGGCTGATGACGGCGAACGGAACAGCCGATTGGATCTGCGAGCGGATCGATTCCGACACCGCGCCGGTACCGCCGAAAATCACGATCGTTGTGGGGTTCAGGCGCTGGAGTTCGGTCGTAACCACGGCCGGCAGGGTGCCGGTCGTTGGCACGAGGATGAGCGGCGCGCCGTCACGACCGGCGAGGGCCGCCCCGGCCAGGGCATCAGGAAAGTTCTGGCCCGTGGCGATGTAGACCGTCGGCTGGTCCGGGACGTAGTTCGCGGCCGAGATCTTCGCGGCCGTGTCGTACCGGGAGGCGCCGGCCACGCGGCTGATGTTCGAAGGTGTCAGGACGAACGCGAATTCCCGGTTGTTGCCAAAGCCCGTCCCGACGATCTGCCCCGCGTCGTTGATCCCATACGCAGCTTCGAGGGTGTAGCCGGCAAGGAGTTTGACCCGCGTGTTCAGGTCCACGAGCGTGCCGCCGGGTGCGCGGACGAATGCGTGCGACACGAACGTCGCGCCTGACCCCTTCCACACGTCGCCGACGATCCAGGCGTCCGTGTTGATCCCGGAGGCTTCGGCATTCGGGTAGCCGGACACCGTCCCAAGGTCCTGCATGCTGCTGCCGTCCCACTGGAACGCATGGTTGAGGCCACCGAACTGGTAGCCGACGACGTAGCCGTCATCGTTGAGGGCCGTGCCCACCGTCCCGTCCGACGGGTGGGCTCCGATCACCCCGAGACTGGCCACGGTGCCGTCCGGAGCGAATCGGAAGGCGCGCAGCGGACCTGATCCTGTCTGGCCGAAGCCCGTGACCTGGCCGCTTGTGTTGATGTCCCACCCGAAATTCAGCGTCAGATTGGCAGGGTTGGACGTGACGAGCGTGTTCAGATCGGTAATGCTCCCGGCGTTCGGAACCAGGAACGCGGTCAGGCTTCCCGGGGAGGCTTCGGTATAGCCGACCACGTCACCCGCGTCATTGATGCCGGAGGCCTCACTGTTCACGCCACCGCTGATGTCCTGGATCGTCGTGCCAGTCCATGTCACGGCTCGGTAGGGGTCGGTGTAGTTGGCAAGATCCCCGGAAGACCCGGCCACCATGCCTGAGGCATTGATCGCCCATCCAACGCTCGAGCCGCCCGAAAGAACCCCGAGGCCGGTGGCCGTGGTCCCGGAGCTGCGGAAGGCCTCCTGCACCGGATTGTGCGAGGCGCCGTAGTTCCAGCCGGTCGCCTCGCCGGAATTGTTGATCGCCAGGCCGCCCGAGTCGGTGAACCCGCTGCCGCTGTCACCGATGATGTCCATGGTGTAGACGGGTACGTATGGCGGCGGGGGCGGGGTTGTATCGGCAAGGGCGATCGGCAACCCGCCGATGGCCGACAGAAGCAGGGCTACGGCGAGGAGCGTGGCCGCTGCCGCGCGAGCGCGATACAGCGTCCGCAACGGCGACCTGATGCTCGACGCGCTGAGAAGCTGCTTCGTCACTACAGACCCCCTCACCGACGCAACCCCTGGACCACTGGTGTCCGACCGGAGCCACGAATGGCGGCACTGTACTGCGATCGGACGAGCTTCGTAAGACCCAACTTTTCGACTTCCGATCAAAAGTGCTGACGTGATCGTCGGCACGGGTCCGAAGATCCGCTTCTACACTGACCGGATGCCTCCCCGCCGACCGACCTCGCGCCTGACCGGGGCACGCCCCGAGGCATTGTTCACGCCGCCGCCCGAACGCCAGCCGCTCGCGGCCCGGATGCGCCCGCGATCGCTCGAGGAGTTCGTCGGCCAGGAACACCTCGTCGGCGAGGCGGGACCGCTCCGGCGATCTGTCGCCCGGGGTCACCTGACGTCGCTCCTCCTGTGGGGTCCTCCGGGCACCGGCAAGACCTCGCTCGCGCGCCTGCTCGCCGACGCCATCGGCGCCGAATTCGCCACCCTCTCGGCGGTCATGTCCGGGGTCGCCGAGGTACGCGCCGCACTGGCCGAGGCCCAGGAACGACTCACACTCAACGGGACCCGAACGGTCCTGTTCATCGACGAGATCCATCGCTTCAACAAGTCGCAGCAGGATGCGCTGCTGCCGCACGTCGAGGACGGCACGGTCACCCTGATCGGCGCCACGACCGAGAACCCCTACTTCGAGGTCAACGCCGCGCTCCTCTCACGGTTGCGCGTCTGGCGCCTCGAGCCACTCGTGGACGCTGATCTCGAAATCGTCGTCCGCCGGGCGATCGACGACACGGACCGGGGACTCGCCGGACCCTACGGACCGAGGGGCGGCGTCGTGCTGGGCGAGGACGCCTTCGCCCACCTCGTTTCGATGGCTGGCGGTGACGCTCGATCGGCGCTCAACGTCCTCGAAGGGGCCGTGGCCCTCGCCCAGGACAGCGACCTTCTGGATGACGAGGGCCGGGTTGCGCCGCGCCTCGAGGAGGTCGAGGCGGCAGCCCAGCAGCGCGTCCTTGCCTACGATCGCGCCGGCGATGGCCATTTCGACACGGTCTCGGCGTTCATCAAGAGCCTTCGCGGCAACGACCCGGACGCGGCCGTCTACTGGCTCGCCGCGATGATCGCCGCCGGCGAGGACCCGAAGTTCATCGCCCGCCGCCTGATCATCAGCGCCAGCGAGGACGTCGGCAACGCGGACCCGCGAGCCCTCCAGGTCGCGATTGCCGCCGGACAGGCGCTCGACTGGATCGGCCTGCCGGAAGCCCGTTATGCCCTGGCTCAGGCGACGACCTACATCGCGACGGCACCGAAGTCGAACCGGGCTGGACTGGCGTTCGCGGCGGCCGCAGGCGACGTTGAGGCGCACGGCGCGCTGCCAGTGCCGCTCCATCTCCGCAATGCCGCCAACCCGCGCATGAAGCATCACGGGATCGGGATCGGCTATCGCTACCCGCACGATTTCGAGGGCGCGGATGTCGAGCAGCGCTACCTGCCCGATGACCTCGCTGCCGCCCCGTATTACGTCCCGAACGATCAGGGCTACGAGGCGACCATCGGCGAGCGGATGGCCCGACGAAGTGCCGCCCGAGAGGCTGCGCGGGCCGGCGGCAAGACCCCTCGCTCCAGGGTCCCGGGACCGCAGATCAAGCCGCGCGCCGGCGACGGGCTGATGAAGACCCGCGAGGAGAGCCGGCGAAAGCTCGCGGACACCGAGAAGCGGGACGCGAACGAATGACACTCCACGGCGTTTCAACAATCCCTAAGCCACTCGCGTAGCGCTGCCGCCCGGCCGTGCGTCCCTCGACCATGCACCGAGCTCGCGAGTTGTTCTATCGATTCGTTCCGCCCGGTGCGCTGCTGCTCACGACCCTGACCCTGGCCAGCTACATCACCGGTCTGGTTCGTGATCGGGCATTCGCACGAACGTTCGGCGCGGGTGCCGAGCTCGACGCGTACAACGCCGCGTTCGTCCTGCCGGAGCTGCTCCTCGATGTCCTCGTCGCGAGCGGCCTGACCGCGCCATTCGTGCCCATCTACGCCCGGCTGGCCGGCCGAGCGCGGGACGAGGCCGAGATCTTCGGCCGAACGATCGTGACCGCCGCAACGACCCTGATGATCGTGGTCTCGGTTCTCCTGTTCATCATCGCGCCGGCGACCACGGCATTCATCGCGCCCGGTTTCACCGGGGCGCAGGCCGAGCGCTACACCGAGCTCTTCCGATTGATGTGCATCACGCCTGGCCTGTTCGCGGCCTCGATCGGTCTGGGTGAGCTGCTCATCGCCGAACGGCGATTCGTCTGGTACGCCCTCGCGCCAATCCTGTACAACGCCGGGATCGTTATCGGGACCGCGGCGTTCGGGGAATCGATGGGCATCCGGGCGGCAGCGCTTGGCACCGTGGCCGGTGCGGGTGCCCATCTCGGCATTCGGATCATCGGCATCAGCCGAACGAGGATCCGCCTGCGGCCGGCGTTCGCCCTCAGAACCGCGGAGGTCCGGGAGTTTGTCCGGCTGATGATCCCCAAGATGGTCGCGCACCCAGTTGAGCCGCTGATCTTCCTGTTCTTCACGCAGCTGGCCACCACCCTCGGCCACGGCGCAGTGAGCTCGATCAGCTTCGCCCGGAACTTCCAGAGCGTCCCGGTCAGCCTTATCGGCGTGGCCTTCTCGCTGGCCGTCTTCCCGACCCTGTCGGCCGCCGCAGGTATCGGCGACCGCATCACGTTCTCGAGGACGCTGAAGATGAACCTCGCGACGATCGGGATCCTGTCGATACTCGCGGCGATCGGCCTCGCAATCGTCGGTGGCACGGCTGTTCGAATCCTCCTCGGCGGCGGGGCGTTCGACGAGGCGGCCGCGCTCAGGACGACGACCCTGTTGACGGTCTTCGCGATCTCCGTGCCGTTCGATGCCCTCGCCCACCCGCTGGCCCGCGCGTTCTACGCGACCCGCAACACGCTCTGGCCCGTGGCCGCTTCGCTCGCTTCGCTCGCTGTCATCGTCGGTACCACCACCGCGTTGGTGCCGCCTCTCGGGATCCTCGCCATCCCGGCCGGGTTCGCTGCCGGCGCGGCGATCAAGGTGGTGATCCTCGGGTTGGCGCTGCCGTCACGATTGCGCCGGATCGGCTCCGCGGCCTAGCGGCCGAGACCTGGGCCCAGCGTCGGGATGAGGACGATGAACCGTCCATCCCGATCCGCGTATTTCCCCTCGGGTCGTTTCCAGGGCAGAAAGTTGCGGACCATCTCGGCCGCGTCCTGAAAGGTCCCCGCCGGGTCCGACGGGCCCCAGATCCGCGAGTTGTTCGGGTACCAGGGATCCAGGATGTAGGTACCGCTGACCACCGCGTCGACATAGAGCGTGGGGTCGGCGTCGGCTCGGTATCCGGTCATGATCCAGGTGTGCGCGCCCCGCCATGCCAGCAGGATCACGGGGGCCTCGGTCACCTTGATCGCGACGGCCGAATCGTGGAGGGCCTGTTCCCGCGTGGCGTAGGCATGGATCACATACCCGGGTGCGCCGTACGCGGCCAGCGCCTCGGCCATCGCGGCTGGTCCCCAGCCACCGTTATGGCTGTCGGCGTAGCTCTCCCACTCGTGGACGCGGCTCGCGAGCTTGCGCTGGAAGGCATCCGACGTATCGGCCAGGCCCAGAACGGCGAGCGCCATCTGGACCCCGGCCGGCGAACACCAGGTATCCCGGATCTCGTGAGCAAAGACAGCCTCAGGGTCCGCATCGATTCGGAAGTCCACCGGCCCACGCGTCGGTATCGGGAGCGGAGACGGCGTGGGCGATGCTCCGGGTTCGATCGATGCCAGAACCGTTGGGCCTGCCGGCGGCGGCGGCGTGACCACGACCGTCACCACCGACGGGCGGTCCGGCACGGGTCCGGCCACGAACCGGTCAACACGGTCGAGGGCCTTCTGCCAGGCCTCCCCGGCACCGAAGGCGTCCACAACCACGGCCCCGGACGATCCGATGACCAGGACGAGGGCGATCAGCGCCAACCGGCGCAGGAGGCGGCGGCGGCGGTGCGGGCGGGCATACATCGGTCGCATGGTGGCCTCATGGACGCCTATCCGTCCACCGTTGCGACGCCGGCAGCGTGGGACCGCCCGGCATCCGACGATCCCACGCTGCGCCACGGGGTCCTCATCCGCTACCGTTGGCGACGTCATACGGGCCCGCGAAGTGATTATCCTGATGCTTGCCGGCAACGAGAGCCGCGACGCCCGTTCTCATCACACGACGGAGGGCCATGAGTGGAACGACCGGACGTCCACTACGCCCGCGCCGCGGACGGTGCATCGATCGCCTACCAGGCGTTCGGGGCAGGACGCTACGACATCGTGTTCATGTCGGGCAACATCACGAACCTGGACGTGCTCTGGGAGAGCGCCCAGGAGGTGGAGTGGTTCCAGCGCCTAGCCGGGCTGGGCCGCGTGGTCATCCTCGATCGACGCGGGATGGGGCTGTCCGATCGCTTCGCACCCGGGGAGGCCCCTACGGTCGAGATCCTTGTCGAGGATCTTGGGGCCGTCATGGACGCGGCCGGGGTGACCCGACCCATCCTCTTTGGGTCCAATTCCGCGGCTCAGTTGGCATGCCTCTATGCGGCATCACACCCGGATCGCGTCCGGGGTCTCGCGACCTACGCCATGTGGTCCCATCTGGCCGGGCGACACCTGCAGGAATGGCAGACCTACCTCGAGTGGACCGCATCCCATTTCGGCTCGCTCGAAGCGGCACTGAACGAAGTCCGTGACGTCCAGCCGAGCCGCGCGGGCGACCCAGGCCACCTAGCGTGGATGGCCAGGCTACAGCGGAGCGCCTGGTCGCCGGGCTCATTCCGCCCGATGATCGAGGTCCAGATGGCGCTGGACATCCGTGACGTGCTCCCCGCGATCTCCGTGCCGACGCTGGCCATGTACCGACCTGGCGACAGCTCCGTACCGGTAAGCGACACGCGGAGCTCCGCGGCGCTCATCCCTGGGGCGACGGTCGTTGAACTGCCCGGCATGGACCACGAATGCTCCGCTGGGCCCATCGCACCCATGATCGACGCCCTGGAGGGCTTCATCGCGAGCCTCGACGGGACCCAGGTCCGGAGTTCCCGACGCCTCGCGACCGTACTGTTCACCGACGTCGTCGGAGCCACCGCGCGCGCTGCAAAGATCGGCGACGCGGACTGGAGCGACCTCATCGCGGCCCACCACCAGATCGTCCGACGCGAGCTCGAGCGGTTCTCCGGCACGGAGATCGATACCGCCGGCGACGGCTTCTTCGCGACCTTCGACGGTCCGGCCAGGGCCGTCAACTGCGCCCAGGTGATAGGTTCCCGGGTTCGGGATCTCGGCCTGGAGATCCGGGCTGGCGTCCATACTGGCGAGATCGAGGCCATCAACGGCAAGGTCGGCGGGATCGCCGTCCATATCGGCGCACGGATCGCCGCGCTGGCCGGGGCGTCCGAGGTCCTCGTCAGCTCGACCGTGAAGGACCTGACGGCGGGCTCGGGTCTCGTCTTCGAGGATGCCGGCGAGCACGAGCTCAAGGGCGTACCCGACCATTGGCGGCTCTACCGAGTGGCCCACTAAGGTCGATCTCGACGCCGCCAGCGTGGCGAGTGCGTCCGACCGCGGAGCATGCGACGATCGCATCTTCGATAGCCGCTGATCTGTGGAGACTCGACGAGTGACCCGCTTCGAACCCAACCTTCGGATCCCCGGCCCCACCTCCCTGCCCCCTTCGGTCCGAGAGGCTGGTGGTCGGCAGATGATCAACCACCGCGGTCCCGAGTTCGCGTCGATGCTTGGCCGGATCCAGGACGGCATGAAGCCCTACTTCGGGACGACCGGCGACATCGCGATCGTCTCGAGTGCCGGTACCGGCGGCCTGGAAGCGGCCGTGGTGAACGTGCTATCGCCGGGCGATCGTGTCCTCGGGGTCTCAATCGGTTCGTTCGGCGATCGGTTCGCGAAGATCGCCGAAACCTACGGTGCCAACGTCGATCGGGTCAATGCGGAATGGGGATACGCGGCTGATCCAGCCGAGCTCCAGGAGCGCCTGCCCGCCGCCGACTATCGAGCCGTGCTCCTGACCCACAACGAGACCTCTACCGGCGTCATGAACCCCATTCCGGCGCTCGCCGCGGCCATCCGGGCGACCGCGCCGGACACGCTGATCCTGGTTGACAGCGTTTCAGGCCTCGGGGCTGTGCCGTTCGAGATGGATGCCTGGGGCTGCGACCTCGTGGTCACGGGATCCCAGAAGGCCTGGATGTCCGCGCCCGGACTGGCGATGATCGCGGCGTCGGAGCGTGGATGGGCGGCCATGGAGACGGCCCGCATGCCGCGCTTCTACTTCGATCTCCGGAAGCACCGCGAGAGCGCCCGCAACGGCGAGACGCCGTGGACGCCGGCGATTGCCGTGGTCTACCAGGTGGACGAGGGCCTGCGCCTGATGGCGGCCGAAGGAGCCGAGGGCATCTTTTCGCGACACGAGGCGTGTGCCGCTGCGACGCAGGCCGGGCTCGAAGCGCTCGGCTTCACCCTGTTTGCCGATCGTGCCCACCGATCGAAGACCGTGACGGCCGCGAACATCCCCGAAGGGCTCGACTGGAAGGCGTTCAACGGCGAGGTCAAGCGCCGCGGCGTCGTCGTGGCCGGCGGCCAGGGCAAGCTCGCGGGCAAGATCTTCCGGGTCGGGCACCTCGGGTCGGTGATCATCGACGAGATCCTGGGGACGATCGCGACGCTCGAGGAGGCCCTCGTGGCATCCGGCAGGTCGGTCGATGTCGGCGTCGCAGTTGCGGCGGCCCATCGAGCAGCGGTTGCTGCCGGACGAGGTCACTCCGCACCGGTATGAGGATCCTGATCGCCGAATCCATCGCGCCCGAGGGCGTCGCTCTCCTCAGGGCCGCCCACGATGTCGACGAGCGGCTCGGACTTGATCATGCGGGCCTCCTGGCAATCGTCGGCGAGTTCGACGCGCTGGTCGTGCGGAGCCAGGTGCAGGCCGACGCGGAGGTGATTGCCGCCGGCACACGTCTCCAGGTCATCGGGCGCGCCGGTGTCGGCGTGGACAACGTGGACCTGGATGCCGCCACGCGAGCCGGGATCACCGTCGTCAACGCGCCGACCGGCAACACGATTGCTGCGGCGGAACACACGCTTGCCCTGCTGCTGGGCCTCGCCCGCAAGGTCGCCGCGGCCGACGCCTCCGTTCGCCGTGGCGAGTGGAAGCGATCCCAGTTCCAGGGCGTTGAGCTGCGGGGCCGGACCCTGGGGATCGTCGGACTTGGGAAGATCGGGATGGCCATCGCCGACCGGGCCCGCGGGTTCGAGATGCACCTTATTGGCATGGACCCGTACGTGACCGCCGAGCAGGCAGCCCTCCATGGCGTCGAACTGGTGGATCTCGAGACCCTGCTCCATCGCTCCGATGCCATCACGGTCCACGTCCCGCTGTCACGTGCGACACGTGGCCTCATCGGGGCGAAGGCCATCGCCCAGCTGCGGCCCGGGGCCTTCGTTCTGAATGTCGCGCGCGGCGGCATCGTCGATGAAGCAGCCGTGGCCGACGCACTCCGCTCCGGCCATCTGGGCGGCGCGGGCATCGATGTCTTCGAGACGGAGCCGCCCACCGGCTCCCCGCTGCTCGATGCGCCGAACACGCTCCTGACCCCGCACCTCGGCGCCTCGACGGCCGAGGCGCAGGTGGCAGTCGCTGAGGAGGTCGCCGATCAGGTCCTCGATGTGCTGGCCGGACGTGCCGCTCGCTACGCCGTCAATGCGCCGCTCCTCCCGCCGGAAGCGGCGACCGCGATCGGGCCGTACCTTCCGCTGGCGGAGATCCTGGGCCAATTCTTCGGGCAGTTCGCTGGCGCCGGCGTCCACACACTGACGCTCGACATCGCCGGCGAGCCGGCCGCCTACCCGACAGCACCGATCACCGCAGCACTCCTGCGCGGACTCCTGGAACAGGTGACTACGGAACGCGTAAATCTGGTCAACGCATCGTTGCTGGCCAAGGCCCGGGGGATCACCGTCGTCGAACGCCGCAGCCCGGATGCCGGGTCATTCAGCGCCCTCGTCACGGTGTCGGGCGTCGTTGACGGTCGTACCGTGTCGGTCGGCGGGACCGTTGCCAACGGCGAACCACGCATTGTCCTGCTCAACGAATACCGGCTCGACATCGAGCCGAGCGAAGTCATGCTCATCACCCACCATCAGGACCAGCCCGGCATCATCGGGCGGATCGGTGGGCTGCTCGGGGCGGCCGACGTGAATATCTCGGCCATGCATGTGGCGCGCACGGCTCCACGAGCCGATGCCCTGATGGTCCTCGCGCTCGATGACGATGTCCCTGAGGCACTCGCGACCTCGATCCGTGACCACGAGGCGCTCATCGGACTGTGGACGATCCGACTCGGCGGCCAGCGCTGAGCGCGGACGCTCCGCGCGGGCTGATCCCGGCGGGCCTCGATGCCACGATCGTGATGCTCCGGCATGGTGAATCCGCATGGGTTGCCGAGGGTCGATTCCAGGGCCAGGGCGATTCACCGCTGTCCACGGAAGGCATCGAACAGGCACGTCTGGCAGCCGAGCGGATCGCCCATCCCATGACCATCCCGTCGCTGCCGATTCCTTCGGGTCTCCCGCTCGAGATCCGGCACTCGCCGCTGATGCGAACCACGACCACTGCCAGGGCGGTCGCCGACGCCCTCCGGCTCGCATCGGACGGTTCGGACGGTTCGGCGACCTCGGCCATGGTCCCCGATCCCGGGTTCCTGGAGATCGGCCAGGGCCTCTGGGAGGGCCGACACACGAGTGAGATCGAAGAGCGCTGGGGAGACGTCCTGGCGGGCTGGCGTCGTGACCCGCTCACGACGTGGGCACCGGAGGGCGAATCGATCGTTGACGTCGACCGACGCGTCCGCGTATCGCTTACAGCGACGCTCGCTGCCCTCGCCGGGGATGGGCCGGGTACGTCGGACCATGGTTCGCAGGTCCTCGGTTACGGCGCCGGCAGCGGCGATGAGCCCTGGACCCTGATCGTCGGGCACGACGGCGTCTTCAAGGTGACGCTCCTGGCGCTCTTGGACCTGCCCCTGACCCGATTCTGGTCATTCCCCTTCGCGCTCTGCGGGATCACCGTGATCGAGATCCGGGCTGGACGTCCTCGCCTGCGTGCCCACAACCTGACGGACCACCTCGCCCCGCTGGAAACCGCTCGCCGGCGCGAGCTGGACGCCGAGCGGAGCCGATCGGGTGCACTCTAGAAGGCGGTCGTCCGGCGCGCCTAGGACCGCCGGCGCCGCGCCCGTGGGCCGCGCGGCCCGAAGTGCCGCCGGCGAAGGGCCAGTCGCAGGAGCCCGAACCGGAGTCGACGGTGGGCCTCGGCCACGAGGCGCAGGCGCTCCGGGCTCAGTTGTCCTCGACCATACGCAATTTCGACTTTTGCTCTCGCCACGGTCGAGAGCTCCGGTCGGACCGCAGGGACCGCATCACCCAGCGTCCCGGCGAATTCGAAGACTGTCTGTGATGGGCGCGGCCCGAGCCCGAGCCGGCGGGCCCAGCCGGCGACGGATCCCCATGCCTGATCCGGGTGCATTGGCCGCGGCCCGCGGCGCCACGCGACCGTCGCGAGGGCTGCCCCGCCGACACCCAGGAGGATCGCGATGACGATGAACGGGCCGCCGGATCGGTTCGACGGATCATTGGAGCCCGGCACGACCGGCTGTGGCGTGCGCCGGCCCGGATTGTCATCGCCGCTGTCGCCCGGCCGGTTCGTGACCTGAGTGAAGGATGGCCGCGGCGTCGCCGTCGCCGGAGCACCCGACGGGATCGTCACTGGCTGTCCGATACCACCACCGGTGGGATCGAAGTCGACCCAGCCGTAGCCAGGGAAGAGCACCTCGACCCAGGCATGAGCCTCTCCGTTGGTAACGGTCTCGGTCCCATCGGCCGTGGGCTCTGTGGGAAGAAATCCCTGCGCGAGCCTCGTCGGAATCCCCGCCTGACGGAGGAGCATCGCCATCGTGCTGGCGTAGTACTGGCAGTAGCCGACACCAATGGTGGCGAAGCACTCGACCGACGAGAGACCGTCGCATTCAGCCTGGATCTCGTCCTTGATGTCCGCCTGGTACGAGAAGTTCGCCGGATCGAGCAGGTAGTTCTGGAGATTGAGGGCCTTGTCGTAGGGGTTGTTGGCGCTGGTTGCCAGCACCGTATCGAGGATGGCGAGCGAACGCGGACCCAGCGCGTTCTTTGGAACGTCGAGGTACAGCCGCTTCTCCTCAGCGGTGTACTCCTTGCTCGCAACCCGAAGCTTGTTGGCGGTAAGGCCGCCCGGAACGTCGCCTTCGACCGGAACGAGCGCTGCGACCGAGTACTTCTCGGCACCGTCGATTTCGACCGTCGTGAACCATTCGGCCGCTCCGGTCACGCGGACCCGGCTGGGCTGATCGATCCACAGGATGGTCTGAGGGCTCACCACGTAACTGTTGGCCAGGGTCACGGGCTCGATCTCGACCCGTACTTCCCGTCGACCAACGAGCGCCGTTGGATCGTCGGCCGCGCCGGCCAGCAGCGGGTCCCGGGCCGCGCGCTCGATCGACGCGGTCTTGCCGAAGCTCCACGACGTGAGGTTGTACTGGGCATAGGTGCTGATGCGCCACTTGGACTTGGACAACTCGGTTTCCGACGCGGGTAGGTGGGCAATGAACGCGATACCCGACTCCTGCGACCAGGACCCCGTGATCGGGGAGGTCTCGCCAAAGATGACGACGCCAGGAGGCCGTGAATCGCCCCCATTGGGCAGATAGCGCTGGAGCCACTGCGAGACCTGGACAAGGGTCCCCGGAAGGCCCTTCCATGCCCCCTGGAGGGGAGACGAGGACGCGGACGCGGTGAGGAATAGCGAACCGACGACGGCCGCCGCCATGAACACCGCGCCGCCGCGAAGGTATAACCCACGGACCGCAGCCGGGTCCCCGATCCGGCGACGAACCCACGTTGCGCCCTCATCCATTGCGTGCGAGCGCGCCAGGAGGACCAGCGCCCCGAGGGAGAACAGCACGATCAGATGGAGTTGTTCGTTTTTCGTCAGAGCCATGTTGCCGAGCAGGACCAGGCCGGTCGCAATGATGGCGTCCAGGGGCCGGCGGTGGCCGAACACGGCATAGGCAAGGAACTGGCCCGCCGCCCAGACGATCGCGCCAAGGGCGATGATGTAGTGCCCGTACTGGGGAGTGAGTGGCAGCCCGAGAACCGCGAGATCGTTCCAGACCCGGCCGATGACCGCAGCGGCCTCGTGATAGCGCGCCGCCATCGCGGCCATTCCGAATCCCTGCACCGTTTCGCCGAGGACGATCGCCCCGGCGATGATCGGGACGATCATTGCCGCGAAGGCAATCCCGAGGAAGTGGGTCGTCCAGCGCTCCCAGCCAAGCTTGGCGCCCCCGAAGCCGAACGCTACCCCGGCGAGGCCAACGAGCGGCAGGAAATCCGTGAACGGCCCGATGCCCCGAACCCATTTCGCGTCGTCGATCGACCAGCCGATCGACACGACCATCAGGATGACCGCCCCAAGGGTGGCCCAGCCTTCGGATGGGCCACGCAGTGCGCTCCTGAGCCCGGTCGCCCGGGTTGCCTCAAAGTGCATGGCGATTCGTTCGTCGCTCATCCGGCAAGCATCTCCGCGAGGGAGCCCCCGGGCGCCAGCGTGTGGACGGCGACATCGAATTCAGACAACGCGTGACGAAGTCCGCGCACCCGCTTGGCGGTGGCCGCGTCAGCGTCCGAATCCGGACCGGCTGCGGGGAGACCGGCGCGCCGGCGCTCTTCGTCGCGCTGCCACTCGACAAACGCCCTGGCATCGAAGGTGATCGCCACGCAGCCAACACCCCGCGACCGCAGCGCCGCGAGCGGTCGAACCCAATCAATGTCGAGCGACGGCGAGATCACCACGGCCGTCATGCCGCGTCGGATTCGCGGGATGGTTGAGATCAACGCCTCGGACAACGGATGGGCTCCGTCCCCGTCGACCGCCGCCAGGAGCTGCATGATCTTGAGCTGCTGGCGGGGACCGCGATCAGGCTGCAGCTGGGCGAGGCGGTGCGCGTTGACCGTGAGGCCAACCGCCCGATTTTCACGAATGGCCTTCTCGGCGATCGAGGCCGCGGCCCGGACGCCGATTTCGATGGTCGACTCGTCACCGGCTCCGGACTGCGCGGCACGTTCAAGATCGAGGACGATCCAGGCATCCGCTGTCTGCTCGAGCTCGAACTCCTTGACCTGGATCTCACCGTGCCGAGCCGTGGACTTCCAGTGGATCCTGTTGAAGGCATCGCCGGGTGCCCATGGTCGAACCGTGGTCGCGAGTGGCGAGGTCTGGAGGGTCCGCTCCGGCATCGCGTGGCTGCCGTCAACGTTCGCGGCCGGCAGCTTCCAGAGCGGCAGCACATCGACCTTCGGATAGACGACCGCGGTCACGCCGGCCCCGACCGAGGCGGTCGATTCGAACAGGCCGAACGGGTCGCCCGTGCGGATCTGGAGCGGCTCGATCCGAAAGTGCCCGCGTCGCGTCAGCGGCGTGCGGACCAGCCAGGACCGCTCGGTCCGAGCCGCGAGACTCAGAGCACGGCCGGGCAACCCTGCCGGCAGCGAGGTCGGATTGTGGATCTCGAGCCACGGCTTCGGGACGCGGCTCGTGTTGCGAACGGTGTACGTGACCTTGAGCCGATCGCCGACGTGTCCGGACAACTGGTTCACGGCGTAGCCAGCCTCGAGATCAGTCAGGCCAAGGCGAGTCAGGACATAGGATCCGCCGACGACGAAAATCGCCAGGTAGACGAGGTAGAACAGGAACTGCCAGCCCGTCGAAAACGCCGCGACCACGAGGATCGCCGCGATGACCAGCAGCTGAAGCCGTCGGAGCATGGCCCTGCTTCCTGCTCGCTCGATCCGCTCAGGCCTCGGCGCGGACCTGGGCGACGACCTCCCGCGGACCGCCCCGGACTCCACCCGAGCCCGTCGGCGTCACGCCGTCGATCGGGGTTGTTTCCAGGAGCTCGGCAACTACCTGCGCGGCCTGGATGTCGTGAATAGATGAACTTGTCTTGATGATCATCCGATGTGCGAGCGCCGATTCGGCCAGCGCCTTGATGTCATCGGGCAGGACGTAGTCCCGGCCAAGCAGCCCGGCGAGCGCCTGTCCAGCACGGTACAGGGCAATCGACCCTCGTGGCGACGCGCCGAGATATACGTCGGGGTGTCTCCTGGTCGCGCTCACGAGGCGAACGATGTAGTCGGCCACGGATGGGTCCACGTAGACCTCGCGAACGGCGCCTTGCAGTTCCCGCAGGTCCTCGACCGGCAGGACCTCCTCGAGGTCATCGATCGGATGACTGCGCTTCTGCTCATCAAGGATGAGCACCTCTTCGACGAGTTCCGGGTAGCCGAGCCGGATGCGCAGCATGAATCGGTCGAGCTGCGCCTCGGGCAGGGCGAACGTCCCCTCGTATTCGATCGGGTTCTGCGTCGCGATGACCAGGAACGGGTCGGGCATCTGCCAGGTCGTTCCATCGACCGTTGCCTGGCGCTCTTCCATGCATTCGAGGAGCGACGACTGGGTCTTTGGGGTGGCTCGGTTGATCTCGTCGGCGAGCACGACCTGGCTGATGATCGGGCCCGGCCGGAACTCGAACTCCTGGGTCTTCTGGTTGTAGATGGACATGCCGGTCACGTCGGACGGCAGCAGATCCGGGGTGAACTGGATGCGTCGGAACGAGCAGCCCAGGCTCTTCGCGATGGCCTTGGCGAGCACCGTCTTGCCGGTGCCGGGGACATCCTCGATGAGCAGGTGTCCACGACACAGGAGCGCCACGAGCGCGAACCGGACTTCCCGATGCTTGCCGACGATCACGCGTTCGACGTTGGCGATGACCTTGTCGCCCGTCTCCTGGATCTTCGTCATGCGTCTCCCTCAGGTTGGGTTTAGCGCCCTGACATGGACAGGGGCGCACGGCGTCGCTGGATGGTACGCCGGGGACGCCCGAAAGGTTCCCGACGTGACGGGTTCGCCTAGCCGCGACGAAACGAGTTGAAGCCCGCCCAGAGCGTCATCAGCCCACCGAGACCTGCCATCAAGGCAAGGAATCCTTCCTTGCCGACCCAGGCGGCCGTGGCCATCAGGATGAACAGGCCGCCGACGAAGACGGCAACGGCCGCCAGCCCGAGCCGCTCGACGAACGCGCGCGGCGGACGCTCGGGCTCGCTTGCAGGCGCGCTCTCGGGCCCGGGGACCGCAGCGGGCGTGACGGGCCCGTCGGGAGCCGTCTCGAGGTCCGGCACCTGCCGCGAATCGTTCACAGGCCGGCCCAGGCCTTCCAGGCGGCGAGCAGCTTGCCGCCGATCGGGGCGGCTCGTTCCGCTCCCCTGCCCCCCTGCTCCACCACAACCGCGATGACGATCTGCGGATTCTCGGCCGGTGCAAAGCCGATGAACCACGAGTTCGGCTCGCCCGTCCCGCCAAGCTCGGCCGTGCCCGACTTGCCTGCCACGTTCATGCCCGGCACACGGGCGCCGGTTGTGAACTGTCGGCCGAGCTTCCCTTCGACGGCCTGCCTCATGGCCGTGGCAACCTCGGCCGCAAGGTCAGCGGGCAGGACCTGGCGCCAGACCTCGGGGTCGACGCTGACCGTCCCGGCCGATCCCATGAATGCCTGCACGAGATGCGGCTTCATGAGGACCCCGCCGTTGGCAATCGTGCTGGCGACGAGGGCCATCTGGAGCGGCGTGACCACCGTCTCGGCTTGCCCATACGACGCGTTGGCCAGTTCCACGGCATCCGAGAACCCGCCACCGAACGACCCGCCGCCGTTGGTCACCTGCGATGTCGCGGTTCGCAGGTCGAACGGGATCGGATCACCGAACCCGAGCTTGGCCGCCCACGTAGCGAGCGCATCGCCGCCGGTCTGCAACCCGGCGAGGGCATACCAGATGTTGCAGGAGACCTCGGTGGCATCGATGAAATCGAGGGCCGTCGAGCCCGTGACCGTGTGGTGCCCGTCACGGATCCGGAAGCCTCCGACGAGCAGGCCCGCCTTCTCAGCTACCGGCTGCTCCGGGAATGTCGTCGCCGCCGTCACCGCTCCCGATCCGAGCGCGGCGATGGCGGTCACGATCTTGAACACCGAGCCCGGCACGTAACGGCCCTGGGTGGCCCGGGGCAGCAGCGGCAGGTCCGGATCCACCTGCAGGCTCGCGAACGTGGCGGCCGAGGTGGCCCGGTTGGCGATCGCCGAGGCATCGAAGATCGGGGTTGATGCGAGGACGAGCACCTCGCCCGTTCTCGGATCCAGCATCAC
>JANMNF010000267.1:0-9673 GCA_031373765.1 Chloroflexota bacterium | reverse complement strand
GCCCGGATCGAGGCGTGACGCTCCGGATCCGCCACGAGACGCTGCAACTCCGTCTCCGCGAGCCGTTCCGTATCGCCCGCTCGGAGCACGGGGCCGGTCAATTCGTGACGACGGTCGTCGTCGAGCTCGAGGACGACCGATTTCCCGGGATCGTGGGTATCGGCGAGGGATACCCCGATCGGTTCTACGGCGACACCCCGGAGACGATGGCCGCCGTCTACCCGCTCCTGCTGGCCGCGATCGGCGAACCCGACCCGTCGCCCGCGGGACTTCGGGAGGCCGGCGATGCGATGCGCGACGCGATCCGCTGGAACGGCGGTGCGAAGTGTGCCGTGGACTCGGCCCTGCACGATCTCGTCGGCAAGGTGACCGGCCGGCCGGTCTGGGACCTGCTGGGCCTTTCGCCGGACATTCCGCCCACCGACTTCACGCTCGGCCTCGATGAACCGGCCGTCGTCCGGGAGCGTGCCCGACGCGCAGCCGCCTTCCCAGCCCTGAAGATCAAGTGCGGCGGACCCGCCGACGTGGCGACGCTGCGGGCCGTCCGCGAGGTCTTCGAGGGGCCCATTCGCGTCGATGCCAATACGGGCTGGACTCCCGACGTGGCCCGAGCCCTGCTCCCGGACCTGATTGCGCTGGGCGTGGAACTCATCGAGCAGCCATTTCCGGCCGCTCGACTGGACTGGATGGCCGAACTGCAACAGCACTCGACCCTGCCCATCGTCGCCGACGAATCTTGCGTGACGGACGAGGACCTCGATGGCCTCGTCGGCGTCGTCGCGGGGGTCAACGTCAAGCTCGCCAAGGTCGGGGGACCCGGACCCGCCGCGCGGATGCTCGCTCGAGCCCGCGACCTCGGCTTCCGTCGATTCCTCGGCTGCATGGAGGAGACGTCCGTTGTCATCGCGGCGTCGGCCGCGTGTGCGTCCCTCGTCGAGTGGGCCGATCTCGACGGTTGCCTGCTCATCGCTGACGACCCATTCGAGGGCCTCGAGCTGGGCGCCGATCATCGCTGGCAGCTGGGCGATCGGCCCGGTCTTGGCGTGGCGCGTACGGCCCACTGAACCAGGTCGGAGTCGGATCGGCTCCGGTCAAGCCCGGCGCCTGCGGCCCGCCGTGGGTGGGCCGAAATCCGCCCTTCGACCCCGGAATCTGGGCCCTGTGGATAACTTGGTGGACGAAAAGGTGGAGAAGGCCCTAGCCGTCTGACGGCCATCCGGCGTACCATTCGCATGTCGGCAGCGAACCTGAGGAGGGGGGTCCGCCGGCCACCCAGTTACAACCCCGCGAGCGCGGGACACGGTCCATTTCGCCGTGCCTGCGCCAGTTTCAACGAGCCTGACGTGGAGGAGATTGATTGATGGTTTCGCGCGCCGCGCCTGTCGCTGCGCCGTCCGACGAGGCGGTCGAGTTCGTCCGATTCTGCTACGAGCGCCGCAAGGTCGGGTGGCCCGAGCTGTACGACGAAATGTGCGGAGTCGCGGGCCGCGGCCTGTTCAAGGGCTGGAGTGCCGAGGACCTGTCAGCGAACGGAATCGGTTTGAGCCTGTTCGAAATGCCCGCTCTCGCCGCGCTCGTCAGCGAGGTGGTCAACGAGGATCGGAGCCGGATCAAGGTCAGGATCGCGGGCGAAATCCCGGTCTGATTGGAAGGCCCGGCCTGAATTCTGCCTTCGCAGCCGGTCAGGCGCGAATGCGCCGCCGGGCCATTTCGCCCTCGATCTGCCGTTCGGCTTCGACGTATCGGTCGATCTGCTCGCGGACCTGGTTCGCTTCAGGCACGTAGAGATGAACCTGCTGCTGCAGGATGTAGCTCAGGCGCCGGCTCGTCATCCGAACATGGTCGAGGTTCTTCATGAGGACCAGCGGATCCATCGACGCGAGATCCGACGGGTGATACATCTGCTGCATGGCCGCATTCTAGCGGCGCCTTTGGGCCCCCGCAGCCGCTGAACGGGCCCGACGGCGGGTTACAGCCCTCGCAGCCGGGGTGGCCATGTCCAGTCAACCGGCACCGAGGCGCCACTCAGCGCTCGGCGACGACCGAGTTCCGTCGCGCCAATGACGAGGATCCGGTCCAGCTGGGTCGCCCGGCCAGCCTCGTCGCCCCACAGTTTGGTCATCTTGCGGAGCGCGTGGACCTCGTCGAGCGCCACCCCCGCCAGTCGGTAGCCCTCGGGGGCTGCCGCCTCGGCCCAGACCTGCTCGGCCAATCCATGCCCGGAGGTGATCTTGCGGCCTCGATCGGTCGCCACGTCGCCGATCACGAGGACGACGATGGCATCGTCCGTGAGCGACGGGCGAAGGCCGTGCAGGACCTCGCGCATGAATCCGAGATACGGGGCCCGATGGTGGGCGTCGTCCAGCGTCGCATCGATGACCCGCGGGTCGAACCCGAGAAACCAGGCGCGCAGCCAGTTGTAGTAGCCGTACTTGACGACCCGCAGATACGGTGGCGACGTCACGACGAGCCGAACCCGGTCCGGCAGGCCACGCGCCCGGAGCGCCGTCGTCGCCCGCTTGCCGGCATCCCGCGCGTCGCCCAGAAGCGAGATCCCCGGCGATCCGGGCAGGGGGGCACGGAACAGGCGATCCAGCTTGGCCGACAGGCCGCTGAACACGTCCCGTTCCGACGAGACGTATCCCGTTCTCGCGGCGTAATCGCGAACGTATCGCGGCGCCATGCTGAACGTGTTGGGCATCAGGTCGGACAGGTACGACCTGCTTTTGCCGTGAAGGATGCCCGTGATCGCCGCGGCCAGAAACCGATCAACGCGTTCGTTCAGGTCCAGCGAGTCCCGGACGTACAGGAGCTGGGCGAAGGTTGTCGGATGGAAGGCGAGCGCCACTTCCGCCGGCACGGGAACCGGCCCACCGTGCTCGGGATCGGCCTGGATGGCACGGGCCTGGGTCACGTACGCCGGCGCGGCGGCCGGCCAGGCAAGGCGAAGCCTCGCGACACGTGTTCGAGCCTCGGCGGGAGTCGCCGGCTCGACCTTCGATGCCGTCAGGATATGGGCGAAGGGGTTGAGGTCGTTGCCGACGCCGATCCGACCTTCGGCGCTGGCCTGCAAAGGGACTGTCCCGCGACCGGCGAACGGGTCCAGGACGACGTCCCCAGGTCGGCTGTACCGCGCGATGAACGCGTGTGTCAGGGCCGCGGGGAAGCTCGCCAGGTACGAGCACATCGGATGGAACGGGTGGCCCCATAGCCGCTGCTGCGCCTTCCATTCGGGTTCGATCCCGAGGCGCGGCAATTCGGTGGCGAGCTCGAGGTCGAGCTGCGTCGTCGCGGCGCCTTGCGCGCCGGTGTTGGTGGCCATTCGGCGGTCTGGGCTCCCGTCACCCGCCGGCGCACATCCGATGCGCCCGTCGGGCCGGTGACGATAGCCGTCGCCTCCCCGGTACTGTCAATAGGTCGATCGGCGCACCGGCTGGGACCGCCGGATCAACCGAGCCCGGTCAGGATCTCGTCGAGGGCCTCGATCGTTCGATCGATGTCGGCCGCTTCGATGACGAGGGGCGGCTTGATCTTGATCACGTCATGCTCAGGTCCGTCGATGCTGAGCAGGATCCCGCGAGCCACGGCGCCCTCGACGAGGGCGGTTGCCAGCTCCGGCGCCGGCTCGCGGGTCGAGCGATTTCGGACGAGGACGATGCCGAGGTAGAGCCCGAGGCCGCGGACATCGCCGATGTGCTCATGGCGCGTCGTGAGTTCCCGGAGGCCGGCGAGGAACCGCGCCCCGAGTTCCGCGGCTCGTTCGCGAAGGTGCTCGTCTTCGATCACGTCGAGCACCGCCAGCCCGACAGCAGCCGATACGGGATTGCCGCCGAACGTGTTGAAGTACTCCATCCCGTTAACGAACGCGTCGGCAACGGCGCGCGTCGTGACCACGGCCCCGAGGGGATGGCCGTTGCCGATCGGCTTGCCCATCGTGACGATGTCGGGCAGCGCGCCGTCGACCTCGAAGCCCCACCAATGGGTTCCGACCCGCCCGAGGCCGACCTGGACCTCGTCGGCGATGACCACGGCTCCGGCGCGCTGCGCAGCCTGAAAGGCACCGGACAGGAACCCGCGCGGAGGGATCACCTGGCCCGCGGTCCCGGGTGCCGATTCAGCGATGAAGGTCCCGATAGAATGGCTGGCGCCCGCGGCCTCCGCGAGCACGGCTTCGACGTCCGCGACGTAGGCGGCCGCGACGGCGGCCTCCGTCCCGGCCCCGGCGTGTCGACCGCGATATGGATCAGGGAGTGGCGCGACATGGGTCGTCGCCGGCCGTCCCGGGCCGCCGGGCCCGTCGAACTTGTACGGGCTGATCTCGACGAGACCGGACGTGTTGCCGTGGTAGCCCGCCTCGAGGACCGCGATGTCCCGCCGACCGGTCGCCGCACGGGCCATGCGGAGCGCAAGTTCGTTCGCCTCGCTCCCGGAGTTCACCAGGTGGACCACCTCGAGCGGAGCCGGGAGCGTCGCGACGAGGCGGTCGGCGTAGTCGAGGATCAGCGGATGCAGATACCGGGTATTCGTCTCGAGGATCGCCTTCTGGCGGGCGGCGGCCTCGACGACTCGCGGGTGCGCGTGCCCCACGTGGGCCACGTTGTTCACGAGGTCCAGGTAGGGCCGATCGTCGGCGTCGTACAGGTACGCCCCCTGGCCGCGGACGATGGTCAACGGCTCGCGGTAACTCAGCGACAACTCGCGGCCGAGGCGCTGCCGGCGACGGGTCAGGAGGTCCTTGGCGTCGGTCACCGTTCTGCCGCCTCGTGCGCGGCGACTCGCAGTTCCGACGGCGCCATCGCATGGAGGCGTTGGAGCAGGTCCCACGCCGGTGCCTCGGAGACGCGGAGGTAAGGATCGTCGGACAGCCGGCCCTGCCGCGCGGACATGGCCACGCTCGCAGCGAGGCGGGCGATGACGATCGACGGCAGCGCGTCTACCTCATCCGCTGTGAGCGGACATTCGGCCACGAAGCCCCGGATGATGGCCTTCATCACGCCCAGCGGATCCTCGCGGCCGAGCATCGCGTAGGCACACGCGACGGCTGCCTCGTGGGCGGTGATCGAATGGATCATGTCGCCGAAATCGAGCAGCCCGGCGACTCGACGCCCGTCGTCGCTGATCAGGACGTTGTGGTCGTTGGCGTCGTTCTGGATGACGCTCCGACGGAGCGTCGTGAGCCGCGGCGCGAGGTCGACCTGGAGCCGGTCCAGCACGGCCACGAGGAGGGTTCGCCGCCCCGTGTCGGCGATCTCGTCGAGGGCACCGGCGACGACCGCGCCGGTACGCAGCACGTCCCACGGGAAGTCACGATGCGCCGCCGGATGATCGAAGTCGAGCAGCGCCGTGGCGGTCTTGCCCATCACGGCGCCGAGGTCGGTCAACAGGTCCGTCGTTGGTGCCGCGACCGACGCGAGCGTTCGACCCGGCAGCCATGTGAGCACGCGGGCAAGCGGCGGGCCAGGGTCGCCGAGCGCGACGAGATCGCGCCCGTCGATCGCGTTCACGACCTGCTGAACCGGCACGCCCGCGTGCGCAAGCCGGGCCATCGCCAAGTCCTGGCACGCGAGGAATTCGGCTGCTTCGTCGAGGTTCGCGATCTTGAGGACGTGCGTCGGCGCCCCGTCGGTGCCCCGCACGAGCAGGTTCCGATCACGCTCGCTCGGCAGGTCCTCGAGGTCGCCTTCGAGGCCCCACCATCGACGCAGCGCGATCGCGGCGGCCTCGACCGAAATGTCGGGTCGCGAGGCTATCCAGGACGCTGACGTCGGCATCGTCCTAGCGTAGCGTGCGACAGCCCTGCGGTAGAGTTGAGCCAGTCCCCGTAGCTCAGTGGACAGAGCAGCCGCCTTCTAAGCGGAAGGTCGCAGGTTCGAATCCTGCCGGGGGCGCCACCTTCCGCTCCGAGGCGTGACCCGGCGCCTCAGGCGCCCGGTGCTCGGTAGGTGACCCGCCGACCGGCAATCTCATCGACTTCGGCTGCGGAAAACAGCTCGGCCGTTGAGATCCTGACCGCGCCGCTGGCCGCGACCGTCAGGCTGAGCGCAGCAGCAGCCTTGTTGTCTGGGAGCTCGACGGTGATGTAGAAGTCCTCGGCACCCATGGCCCAGTAGGCCGATTCGATCGAGCCCCCGACACTTCCCGCGAGCGCTTCCAGCGCCTTCATGCGGCCTGCCCCACCATCCTTCAGGACGCCTGCTGCGCCGGCCGCAGAGTAGGACCCATGAAACATGAATTTGGCCATCGTGGTCTCCTCGTGTTCCTTGCCTGGCAGATCAAGTCGCCAAGCTCTCAGCCACCATTATGGGTCGGATAGGTCCGTGACGAGACCCTGAATTCTGGCCGTGCGCCCCTCCTCGCTTCCGCTCACCCGGAACCCGAGTCGCGTGGGACGAGCCGCCAGGCCATGAGCGTGCCGGCGGCGGCGGCCACGACCCCGACGACGATGGCCAGTTCGATCGAGACCGTCGATAGCACCCCGGCAATCGCGGCCCCGATCGGCCAACCGGCAAAGTTGAAGGCCATCGAGATGGCAAAGGCGCGGCCCATCCAGGCGGTATCCGTCCGGCGCTGCCGGAGCGTGAACATCGCGACATCCATCGGGCCGTTGAGCAGGCCCATGAGCGCCATCGACAGCAGGATCGGGCCAAGCCCGGGGATCAGGAGGAGCGCGAAGGCAGGCACGAACCCGATCATCGGGACCGTGAAGAGGCGCGCCTCGCGGCCGCGCATGTCCATGCGGCCGGCCCACAGGCCAGCGCCCACGCCGACGACGCCCTGAAGAGCGAATACCAGCCCCACGGCCGTCTCGCCGAGATGCAGTCGATTGAGCACGAGGAGCGGCACCACGATCGAGACCATGCCGCCGCCGATGTTGAGGGTCGTGATGGACAGCCCGATCGTGCGGAGGGTTCGATTTCGCCACGTGTACTGGAGACCGCGCCACGAATCGAGGAGCAGGCCACCGCTCGTCGTGACCTCCGTCTCCGGTTCCGGGACGGGAGCGAGCACGACCACCGAGATCCCGAGGACGACGGCGATCGACATGAGGGCCGCCGGCCCGCCGACGGTCCCGACCATGAGCGCAGCGAGGGGCGGCCCGATGATCGTCGCGACGACATAGCCGTTCGAATCGACGGCGTTGACGCGCTCCCACAGGATCGGCGGAACCATCAACGGGAAAAGCGTCCGCATGCCGGTCGCGCCGAGCGGTCCCGTGAGAGACGAAATCGCCGCGATGACGATGAGCAACTCGGCGGGCAATCGATCGGCGTACGCCAGGACGGCGATCAGGGCCAGCGAGGCTACCCCGATGATCAGGTCGAGCCGGATCAGTCGGGTGCGGCCGTGTCGATCGAGCAGCGCTCCACCGATCGGGCTGATCAGGAGGCCCGGCATGAGGCTCGCGAACGTGACCAGCCCCGCCAGCGCCGGTGAGCCGTAGCGGGTCAGGCTGAACAGGACGAGCGCGACCCCGATCATCGATTGGCAGATCCGCACGAGCTGCATCCCGACGAGGGCCCGACCCAGGAACGGAACGTTCATGAGGGCCCGGTACGAGGGCGGGGCTGGGGGGTGCGCGTTGCGCTCGAGCGCCGATTCCGGGGCAAGGTCGGCTGGAGTCGATCCCTGTCTTGGCATCGTTCGATGCTATCGGAGCGGCGGAACGAGGCTGAATTCCGATCGGATCACGGCGTAGTGGGCCATGGGTACTGACGGATCTCGAACCGAAGTACGGCTTCCCTCAACTGCTGCGGACCCGTACGTTCATGTCAGCAACAAGCCGGACCGCACCCGCCCCCACTGGACGGAACCCGGCAATCAGCATCTACGTGATCGAAAGGCGACCATGGCAATGGCCTCGATGGCAGTCAACGAACTTGGACCGATGCTCACCGCCACCGAAGTCGCGGAGATGCTCCATCTCCACGTCAACACGGTGAAGCGACTGGGCGATCGCGGCGAACTCCCGTTCTATCGGGTGTGCAAGCGCGGCGATCGACGCTTCCGGCTCCAGGACGTCCTGCGTTTCCTCCACCAGAACCGATAGTCGCCTGCCCGTGGGCGATGCGCCCACGGAAGGAATTCGCGAGCGGTGGTCAGACCGTTCGCAGCGCCTCGCCGAAGATCTCAAGACCCTCGGCGATTTCGGCGCGCGTGGCGTCGATCGGCGGGATCCACCTGATCACCTGGTGCTGCGCGCCGCACGACAGGACGAGTAGTCCCAGATCCGCCGCCTTCGCGACCAGTTGATCCACGATTGCGCCATCCGCAACCTTGGTCGTCCGGTCGGAGACGAATTCGACCCCGATCATCAGGCCCGGCCCCCGGACGTCGCCGATGCGCTCGTCTTCCGCCTTGAGCCGGTTGAGTCCGGCTGTCAGCTCGGCCCCTCGTGCGGCGGCATTGGCAACGAGGCCCTCGGCCTCGATGGTCTCGAGCACGGCGAGCGCCGCGGCGCAGGCCACGGGATTCCCGCCGTAGGTTGATCCGTGCGCGCCGCGCCCCCACCGCTCCTGGAGAGCACGGGACGTCGCGATCGCCGACAGCGGCAGGCCATTTGCGATCGCCTTGGCGATGCACACGACATCCGGGACGATCCCGGCATGCTCGAAGGCCCACATCTTCCCGGAACGCCCATAGCCGGTCTGGATCTCGTCCGCGACGAGCAGGATCCCGTGCTCATCGCAGATCTCGCGCAGCCCGCGCAGGAATGCGACCGGACCAGGGACGTAGCCACCTTCGCCCAGGACCGGCTCGACAAAGATCGCCGCGACGCTGGAAGCCGGGGCAATGCTTGTGAGCATCGTTCGCAGGTGGTCCAGCGCCGCCTCGGACGCTCGGTCCTCGTCACCGTCGAAATCGCGCCAGACCTGGGGGAACGGTGCGAAGTAGATGGACGGCACCATCGGGTCGTAACCCTGCCGGTAATTCGGCGATGAACTGGTCATCGAGGTGGCCCCGTAGGTTCGACCGTGGAAGGCGCCCGCGAAGGCGATGATCGCCGGCCGCCCCGTCACCCGACGGACCAGCTTCATGGCTCCGTCGATCGCCTCGGACCCGGAGTTGAGCAGGAAGATGGAATCGATCGGGTCCGGCAGCGTGGCGGCGAGCCGATCGACCAGTCGAACGACGGGTTCGGAGTACCCGATGGCCCCGGTCGGCCCGATGAGCTTGTCCACCTGGGCGTGGATCGCGGCCGTGACCGCCGGATGGGCATGGCCGAGCGCGGTGACCGCGATGCCGTTCGCAAAGTCGAGATAGGCCTTGCCCGCCGTGTCGTACAGCCGATGACCGATCCCGTGGCTCCACGAACGCTCGAAATATCGCCCGAGGACGGGGGTCAGGTGGCCGTCCGCGAGGGCGGCAAGATCGAGGGAGTCAGGCGTGTCACTCATTCGTGACGAGTATAGGCGGCCACCCCGGGCGCTTGCGGTGGCATCATTCGAGGGCACCCCGTCCTCCCGCCGATCGAGGTACCCGTGTCCATCGACTTTCGCCTGACCGACGAGAACAAGCTCGTCCAGCAGACCGTCCGCGACTTTGCCGAGAACGAGATCCTGCCGCACATCCGCGAGTGGGACGAGAAGGGCGAAGTGCATCGCGAGGTCTTCGCGCGGATGGGCGAACTCGGCCTGCTCGGCGCACCGATCCACGAGGCGTGGGGCGGGTCCGG
>JANMNF010000167.1:0-5310 GCA_031373765.1 Chloroflexota bacterium | reverse complement strand
TCGTCGCGAGCTCGGCGTTCAATCGAGCGGGCGATCTTGACCGCATCGTGCTCGGCCTCTTCCCGGACCGCCTCGATGAGCATCGATTTCGCATCTTCGGCAGCGAGCCCGCTGACCTTCTCGAGGGCCGTGACTCGCTCGGCGTTGAGGCGCCCGAGGTCTTCACGCTGGCGCTCGAGGTCCAGCTCTCGCTCCAGCAACTTGCGATCGCGCTGCTCGAGCATGTCCGTTCGCTGGTCGAGTTGCTCGTCCCGGGCGGTCAGCCGCCGCTCGATCGAGGCCAGTTCGCTCCGTCGCGAGCGAGCTTCTTCCTCCGCTTCGCGGAGCAGGCGAATCTTGTCTTCCTTGGCCTCGAGGATGAGGTCCTTCTGCTGGGTTCGAGCGTCCGAAACGATCCGAGCGGCCTTTTCGTGGGCGACCTTGACCGACTGGTTTGCCCATTGGCTTCGTGCCACGAAACCAACGGCAATACCAACGGCCAGCGCCACAAGGGCGACGGGCACAAGGTATTCCATCTGTTCCTCCCATCCGGCCGAACCGGCCGGACGCGTGTCGTTCGTTGCAACGGTCGCCGGGTGGAGGGGTTCTCCCAGGGGCCCCCGCGAGCGTTGGACGTAGCCTACTACGCGCAGCCCGGTACGCCAAAGATGGGTACTTCCGAGCGCTGGACTGCTTGGGGTTCGGGCCTCACCAGGCCAACTCAGGGCTTCCCGGAGCCCTCCGCGACCCATCCGTGCGACGATGCCTGCCATGCAGCGATCGATTGACACCGTCGTGATCGGCGCCGGTCAAGCCGGCTTGATCATGAGCCGGCTGCTCAGCGATGCGGGCCGCGAGCACGTGGTCCTCGAGCGGCGCGCGACCCTCGGCGGCGGATGGCAGGACCGTTGGGACGCCTTTCGGCTGGTCTCGCCGAACTGGACCGTAACGGTCCCGGGTTACGACTACGCGGGCAGCGATCCGGATGCATTCATGCCGCGTAACGAGCTCATCGGACACTTTCGCGAGTACGCGTCGGTGATCAATGCGCCAGTCGAAGTGGATACCGCGGTGACGGCCGTTGATCCAGTCGATGGCCCGGTCGCCCGCTTTTCGGTGACCACAACGCGTGGCACGATCCTGGCCCGCACGGTCGTCGTCGCGACCGGGCCGTTCCAGGCCCCCCACGTCCCGGCGATCGCCGACGGCCTTGCCCCCTCGATCCTCAGCCTCCACGTTGATGGTTACCGGAACCCGGCGGCTCTCCCTGACGGAGGCGTGCTACTCGTAGGATCCGGACAATCGGGCGTCCAGCTGGCGGAGGAACTCCAGGCAGCTGGCCGAACCGTGACCCTCTCGGTCGGGCACTGCGGGCACGTGCCTCGACGCTACCGTGGCAGGGACGTCTTCTGGTGGTACCGCCAACTCGCCACCGTGGGTGCGGGGCTCGGGGTCATGTTGCCGACTGCCGACCGGCTGCCATCGCCCTCCGCCCGGTTCGCCTGCAATCCACAGCTCTCTGGTCACGGCGGCGGCCATGACATCAGCCTCCGGAAGATGGCGACAGAAGGTGTGCGCCTCGTCGGCCGGTTGGCGGCCCTCGAAGGCACGAAGGCCCGGATGCAGCCGGACCTCGGGGACAACCTGCGATACGCCGACGCATTCTTCGATGATCGGTTTCGTCCGCTGTTCGACGCATTTGCTGAACGCTCAGGCGAAGACTTCCCTCCAGCCGAGATCGAGCATTTCGAGCACGAGGTACCCGAGGTCACTGCACTCGACCTGGCGGCCGAAGGCATCTCGACCGTGCTCTGGACGAGCGGGTATCGACCCGTCCTCGACTGGATCCACATGCCCGTCCTCGATCCCTACGGCCTGCCGATCCAGACCGGCGGACGCTCTTTGGTCGACGGGCTCTGCTTCATCGGGACGCCGTGGCTGATCGACATGGGCTCCGCCAACCTGATTGGCCTCGTTCGCGATGCCAAGAACCTCGTCAGCCAGATCTGACAGCGGTCGCGAACGTGGCCGGATCAGTCTATTCAAGGCCCTCGTCGTCGGCCGCGGCATCCGTCGTTTCGAGGGTCCTGGACGCTGACGCCGCTGTCTCCGGATCGAAGCCGTTCCTGGCCAGGAGCGCGTAGGCGCGCTGCCGTCGCGCCCGCGGATCCACGATGCGGGCCAACGAACGCGCGTTGCGATCCAGCAGCTTCACCGCGGCATCGGCGTCCGCCCCCGGATGCTCTTCCTCGCGCTCCGTGAGCGTATGATCCGCCGTCTCGCGATCAATCCCCTTCTTGGCGAGCTCGGACATCAAGGCACGCGACCCGCGCGGGCGGACGCGATCGCGCGACTCGATCCAGGCCCGCGCGAATGCCTCGTCGTCGAGCATGCCGAGCTCGATCAGTCGTTCGATCGCAGACGTGACGAGATCCTCGCGATAGCCGACCCGGCTCAGCCTGCGACGGACCTCGCCGATCGATCGTTGCCGCGGCTCCAGGAAGCGAAGCGCTGCGTCGAGCACGACCGAGGGCTCATCGACCGCACCGAGGCGCTCGCGCTTCTCAGCGAATCCTTCCCGTCGTTGGCGACGAGCCACCCGCTACTCGGCTTCCGAAATGCCCTCGACCGGGATCGGCACCGTATCCACCGCGGCGCGGATCTTGGCCTCGATCTCGGCGGCAATCGCCCCATTGGCCTTCAGGAAGTCCTTGGACGCCTCCCGACCCTGGCCGAGTCGGGTCTCGGCGTAGGTGAACCACGAGCCGGTCTTTTCGACGACATCCATCGCGACGCCGACATCGAGCAGGCCGCCCTCCTTGGATACGCCCTCCCCATACATCACGTCGAATTCCGCAACGCGGAACGGCGGCGCAACCTTGTTCTTGACGACCTTGACGCGTACGCGGTTGCCGATCGCATCCGTCCCTGACTTGATCGTTTCGATCCGCCGGATGTCGAGCCGGACGCTCGCGTAGAACTTGAGCGCACGTCCGCCCGGTGTCGTCTCGGGATTCCCGAACATGACGCCGATCTTCTCGCGCAGCTGGTTGGTGAAGACGAGCGAGGTGTTCGAACGGCTGACCGCGCCCGTGAGCTTCCGCAGCGCCTGGCTCATCAGGCGGGCCTGAATGCCGACGAACGAGTCGCCCATCTCGCCTTCGATCTCGGCACGGGGCACGAGGGCTGCCACCGAGTCCACCACGACGACATCGATCCCGCCCGAGCGGATCAGGGTCTCGGTGATCTCGAGGGCCTGCTCGCCCGTATCGGGCTGGCTGACCAAAAGCTCATCCACGTTGACGCCGCAGGCACGCGCATAGCCTGGATCAAGCGCGTGCTCGACGTCGATGAAAGCGGCCACGCCACCCTTGCGCTGGGCCTCGGCGATGACGTGCTGGCAGACGGTGGTCTTCCCGGACGATTCAGGTCCGAAGATCTCGGTGATCCGGCCGCGGGGAATGCCGCCGACCCCGAGCGCCAGATCAAGCGCGATGGAGCCCGTCGGAATGAAGTCCACGTGCTGCCGTTCGGTCGCGCCGAGCTTCATGATCGCGCCGCGACCAAATTGCTTCTCGATCGAGAGAATCGCCGAGTCGACGGCCTTGCCGCGCTCAGCCACACTCTTCTCGTAGGCTTGTTCGACGCTTCGATCCGTGCTGCGGTCTCGCGTTATCGCCATGTTCCCGTCACGCTCCTGTCAGTGGCTACCACCATCGGAGCAGACACGGCGCCCACTCGATGGATCAGGTTTCGTCTCGGTCCTCGTCGGATGTGCGTGGCTTGCGCGCCTTCCGGTACAGCTCGACATTCGTCGGCGGTTCGGAAAGCGGCTGCAACTTCGGCACGCCCGACTTGTCCTTTGGTTTCTTCTTTGCCTCGCGGCTTGGTCGATCTCGAGAGCCCATCGAGTGGTCCTCCGCGCTTTCTGAACGGTACCCGGAGCGACTTCACGCCGGCTCCACAACGGCTGCACCGGCAGTTTGCCGGCCCGCATGTACCCGCAGCGAAGCGAGCGATTCGGGAAAGGTTCCGGTTCGCAATGCGGCCCGGATCCTGCTCATGAAGTCTAGGGTGAAGGTCAGGTTGTGACAAGTTGCCAGCCGGAACGCCAGCAGCTCCTTCGCCCGGAAGAGGTGGGCGAGATAGGCTCGCGAGAAGGATCGACAGAGCCGGCATGGGCAGTCCTCCTGGACCGGCCGCGGATCATCCTGGAAGCTCGTATTGCGAAGGTTGAGCTTCCCGCCCGGAACCCACAGCTGTCCATTGCGGGCCACGCGCGCCGGCAGAACCGAATCGAACAGGTCAACGCCCAGGCGCACCGCGTCCAGGAGGTCCGCCGGCGAACCCAGGCCCATCAGATAGCGCGGGCGCGGATCCCCCTCGAGGATTGGGATCACGACATCAAGCGCGGCCGCTCGCTCAACCGGTGTCTCGTCCCCGGCCAGCCCGCCAATGCAGATGCCATCGAACGGCATCCCGGCAATGAACCGTGTCGAGCGTTCGCGGAGCTCCGGGTCAACCCCACCCTGGATGATCCCGAACAACGCCTGATCCGGGCGTGTGTGCGCAGCGAGGCTGCGTTCGGCCCAGCGATGGGTTCGCTCCATCGCGTCCTCGACCTCGGAGCGCGGTGACGATGGAAAGACGGGGTGATCGAAAGCGACCGCGATGTCCGGGCCGAGCGCCTCCTGGACCCTGATCGCCACTTCCGGGGTGAGTCGCTGCACGGAACCGTCGATGTGGCTCCGAAACGTCGCTCCGTCTTCGTCGACGACGCGAGCGTCCGCGAGGGACACCACCTGATAGCCGCCGGAATCCGTCAGGATCGGCTTGTCCCAGCCCATGAACCGGTGCAACCCGCCCAACCGCTCGATCCGCTCGTGACCGGGCCGCAGAAACAGGTGATAGGTATTCGCGAGGACGATCGAGGCACCGACCTCGACGAGGTCATCCGGATCAAGCGCCTTGACCGTGGCGTTGGTCCCGACCGGCATGAACTGGGGCGTCTCGATTACGCCGTGAGGTACGGTGAGCTGGCCGAGCCGAGCCCTCGTTCCGCCGGTGCGATCAGCCTCGGCGAGCACCCTGAAGGATGCTGAACGGGGCATCGGGCGCAGCGGGATGACACTCGCGGACGCGGTCCCTTCCGCGACCGCCGGCTCAGCGATCCCCTGCTCCCGGGTCGTCCGCCCACAGGCTCGGCATGTCCGGCTCTGATCGGCGCGGCGGCGGGATCTCGAAACCGAGGCCAGAGAGATGGGCTCGGGCCAGGTCCGTCGCGATCCTGCCCTGCGGTGTCCGATCCAGGAAACCGAGGCGGAGCAGGAA
>JANMNF010000242.1:0-2193 GCA_031373765.1 Chloroflexota bacterium | reverse complement strand
GTCGGCGATGGACTCGCGGATCCGGATCGGCTCGGGGTGACCGGCGGTTCGTACGGTGGATACCTGACCAACTGGATCATCGGCCACGACCAGCGTTTCCGCGCCGCGCTCGCGGCCCGATCCGTCAATGACATGTCGATGCTCATGCTGACCGGCGATCTCGGCGGCACGGATTGGGCGAAGATGGAGCTCGGCGCCTATCCGTGGGAAGACCCGGATCTCTTCCGCCGGCTCTCGCCGCTGACGTACGCGGCGAATATTCGGACGCCTCTGCTCCTCCAGCACTCAGAGCAGGATCTCCGGACGACGATCGGACAGGCCGAGGCGATGTTCGCCGTCCTGCGGAGGCACCGGCGTCCTGTCCGGATGATGCGGGTCCCGGGCGAGTCGCACGAGCTCACGCGCTCCGGGACGCCGTTTCGACGAGCCGAGAATCTCGTCCAGGCTCGTGACTGGTTCGCCCACTTCCTCGTGGCCGGCAAGCGAACCTTGCCGCGGGCGCCGCGAACCCGACACGGCGACTGAACGCCCCCGCACGATCGAAAGGGTCGCCGAGGCTCGGGATCGGCGGTATCCTCACCGTCCGATGACCAGCCCCAGCCGAACCGACACCCTGACCCGTGAGCGCGCGAGCGAGCTCGTGCGCGCCTGGGCGGGAGGACGCCCCGGACCACTCGGATCCGTACTCGGCCGGTTGACCGCCGTGGATCAGGTCGGCGTGGAGCTGCGCGTCGAGAACCTCAAGAAACGGTCGATCAAGAAGGCATCGAAGCTGTGGGCCCTCGACCTCGCGATCCGGATGATGGATCTGACGACCCTCGAGGGAAAGGACACGCCCGGCAAGATCCGGGCCCTGTGTGCCAAAGGGATGCATCCGCAGCCGGGCGATCCATCGATCCCGTCCGTGGCGGCCATCTGTGTCTATCCGACGATGATCGCCGACGCGAAGGAAGCCCTGAAGGGCTCCACGGTCAAGGTCGCGAGCGTGGCCACGGCCTTTCCCTCGGGCCAGTCGTTCATCGACATCAAGCTCGCCGAGGTTCGGGCCGCAGTCGCGGCCGGCGCGGACGAGATCGACATGGTCATCGACCGCGGCGCCTTCCTGTCCGGCCAGTACGGCGCGGTCTTCGATGAGATCGTCGAGGTCAAGGAAGCCTGTGGTGACGCGCACCTCAAGGTCATCCTCGAGACCGGCGAACTCGAGACCTACGACAACGTGCGCCGGGCGTCGATCCTGGCGATGGCCGCAGGCGCCGACTTCATCAAGACGTCCACCGGCAAGGTCACTCCGGCGGCAACGCTGCCCGTCACGCTGGTCATGTTCGAGGCGATCCGAGACTTCGAGAAGGCGACCGGCCGCGCCGTGGGTATGAAACCTGCCGGCGGCATTCGGACCGCCAAGGAGGCGGTCCAGTACCTCGTCGTGCTGTACGAGACCCTCGGCCCGCGCTGGATGACCCCGGACCGGTTCCGGTTCGGGGCCTCGAGCCTCCTGAACGATGTCCTCATGCAGGTCGAGAAGGAACGGACGGGCCGCTACCAGGGTCCGGACCACTTCACCCTCGACTAAGACGATCGGCCGCGTCGTGGGATCGCGCGGAACCGCACGTGCCGTCATCGCGTCTCCCGACCATGAACCGACAGATCCTCACCATCGGCGCACTTCTGGTCATCGTCGCCGCGGCGTGCGGTTCAGGCGGACCGTCGCCCTCCCCGTCGCCGACCCCCGGTCCCGCCCGCTCGGTCACGGAGCTGAAGCTTGCCCTGATCTCGACCTACGGCGACCTCTGGTATTGCGATCGGGACTTCTACCCGATCCAGCGCCAGGACGAAATCCAGAGCGCCAAGGAGCGTTGGGCCGAGGTCACGGCTGACGCGGCCGCGTTCAAGGCCATCGCCGACGCCGCGAGCATCGACCCGGCCGGGCCGTTCACCGACGAGCAGCGCCTCACCCTGTATCGATCCTGGAAAGTCGTTGAGGCCATCGCCCTCGACCCGATCGGCAACGACACCTATCGCTTCGACTACCTGGCGATGCCGAAGGGGGGCGGAGCAGAGGGCACAAGGACCGGCGGCACCATCAGGGCCGACGGCTCGATCATGGTCGAGCAGCAGGCTCCGGCGACGGAGCCAATCTGTCCGATCTGTCTCGCTCGAGGGACGCTGATTGAGACCCCGGCAGGCGGCGTGGCG
>JANMNF010000218.1:0-12718 GCA_031373765.1 Chloroflexota bacterium | reverse complement strand
GTCACGAAGCGTGCCCACGCCCACGCCGGCGCCAAGGTCGAGTGGATCGACGCGAACACGGGCTCCCGGAAGACGGTCAAGTACCCGTCCATCTACCTGCGCGGCGAGGGCGCGAGCGCCGACATCATCTCGGTCGCGGTTGCGGGCCGCGGGCAACACCAGGACACTGGCGCCAAGGCCGTTCACCTCGCACCCAACACGACGTCGCGGATCGTCTCCAAGTCGGTCTCCAAGGATGGTGGCCGGGCCACGTACCGCGGGCACCTCAAGGTCGCGCCGGGCGCCACCGGCGTCGTCGCCTCGGTTCGCTGCGATGCCCTGATGCTCGACGATCAGAGCCGGAGCGATACCTACCCGTACATCGACATCCAGGAAGACGACACGACGATGACCCATGAGGCCACCGTCGGCAAGATCAGCGCGGACCAGATCTTCTACCTGATGAGCCGCGGGCTGACCGAGAACGAGGCCCAGAATCTCGTCATCCAGGGCTTCCTGGAGGTCTTCACCAAGGAACTGCCGATGGAATATGCCATCGAGTTCAACCGTCTCGTGAAGCTCGAGATGGAGGGTTCGCTCGGGTGACGCCCGAGATCACGATCGTGCCCGGGGACGTGCCCGCCACGGACTCCGGGACCACCCGGCCCGCCCGCGCCCCGCGCCGCTCGCCGGCTGAGATGCCATTCACGTTTGCCACGCCGGAGCTCGTCGATCGCCTCGTTGCAGAGCGCGCGGAGCCGGACTGGCTTCGCGATGAGCGTCGCGCAGCGGCAGCCGCGTACACGGCACTTCCCGTCGAGTCGAACCAGCTCTACACGCCCTACGTGGATCTCCGTGCCGCCGTTCTTGATACCGCCGAGCCGTGGATCACGACAGCGACCTCGATCGATGGCGCCGGCGCGACGGCGCTGCCGGACGGGGTGGACGGGATCATCGACCTTCGCGAGGACACCGTCGTCGCGGTCAGGCTCTCGTCCGCGGCCGCCGATGCAGGGGTAACGCTCGAGACCTTCGGCGCGGCCCTGTCCCGGGATCCGGAGGGCCTCCGCGCGGATATCGAAGGCGGTTCGACGCTTCCTTCGGCCGACAAACTTGCTCAACTCGTTCGTGGCTTCTGGAGCCAGGGTGTGCGCCTCGTCGTCCCGGATGGCGTTCGACTCGCCCATCCGATCCTCGTTCGATGGCAGAGCGGCAACGCCGACCGCGCGATGCTCACCCGGACGTTCGTCCGACTTGGCGTCGGGGCACATGCCTCCATCGTCGAGGAGCAGGTCCCGTCCGGCGCCGAGGTCGAGTGCGCCGAGGGCCAGACCGTCCCCCAGGGCTTCTTCCATGGCACGACCGAGGTCGTTCTCGGAGCGGAGGCGCACCTGTCATTCGCCTCGATCCAGGACTTCGGGCTTCACCAGGTTGCCTTCCAGCATCGCTACGCCCGCATCGGTGAGGCGGCATCGCTCCACTGGGCGATGGCCCAGCTCGGTGGCCGGCTCGTTCGCTCGCGCGTGGACAACCGCCTCGAGGGTGATCGGGGTACGGTTGAACAGGTCGAGATCGTATTCGGGACCGACGAGCAGCTGTTCGATCTGACGAGCTACACGACGCATCTCGGCCGGGATACCACCGGGAACCTGCTGTCGAAGGGCGCCCTGATGGATCGAGCGCGCTCGTACATGAAGGGTCTCATCACGATCGAGAAATCAGCGATCGGTACGGATTCGTACCTCGGCGAGTTCGGGATGAACCTGTCGAAGGCCACCCGCGCGGTCGCCATCCCTTCGCTCGAGATCGATCAGCCGGATTGCCGCCGGGCGATGCACGCGTCGTCGGTCGGTCCTATCGATCAGGGCCAGCTCTTCTACCTCGAGTCGCGCGGCATCTCTCCGGACGATGCGCGAAAGTTCATCGTCCTCGGGTTCCTCGAGCCGGTCGTGGCCCGCGTTCCGCTCGAAGCGACACAGGATCGCCTGCGGGAGCTCCTCGACGCGAAGTGGGCCACCGGCAGCGGAGCCGGCGCGGGCGCTTCGGGCGCGGCGGCTTGACCGGGGATACCCCGCTCAGGCGCGTCGATCTCCTCGCCCTCGATGACCTCCCGGACGGGACGATGCAGATGGCCTTCGTGGATGGCACGGACCAGGTCATCGTGATCAACAGCGGCGGTACCGTTCGCGCCTTCCAGGGGATCTGCACGCACGAGTACTTCGAGCTCGACAAAGGCTTCCTGACCGGCGGCGGATCGGCGGGACCAGATGGCCAGCCGACCGGCACGATCACCTGCGCGCTGCACCTGTCCCGGTTCGACCTCGCCGACGGTGAGGCGCTGGACCCGCCCGCCGAGCTGCCGCTCGTAGCCTATCCCGTGATCATCGAGGATGGGCGCGTGCTCATCGAGATCCCCGAGGGACCCCTCCCGATCAACGAGTAGGGTCGGTGGGTGCCGGGGCCGAACGGGGCGCCGGCCGCGACGGCGCGAACGCCTGCCGCGCGGCGTGCCCCTACGGCGTCAACGTAAGCGTCGTCACGATCGAGGCACCGACTGCGGCCGCGCTGAATGGCAACGGAATCGTCTGGCCGGTCGCCCAGAGATCGATCATGTCGCCGTAGTGCCGATCAAACGGATTGCCGCTCTGACCGGTCGAGTTGATGATCCGGGCCGAATCGATGTTCGACATGTCGATCGTGAACCGATGCGCCGGCCCGTTCGATACGTGGAACACGGTGTCGAAGCCCGCGGGCTTGTACGCCGGGTCGGATGGATCCGGGTACGCCTTCCACATCCGGTAGTAGTTGTTCTGGACAGCGCCGGCGGCGCCGCCGACCGCTCGGGCCCCGGAGTTGAAGTACCACTCCAACGGGCCGATGCCGGAGACGCCGAGCGTCTGCTCCTTGAAGTTGATGGTGTGGATCCGACCCCATGTCCAGCCGGACGGCTGGCCGACCGTGGCTCGCAGCTCTGCGCCCGTCCGATCCAGGGCTGCCGACAGGATGTCCCGTGGGTGTTGGTTCGCTGCCGTCGCGGCGTTGTCCCACCAGGGGCTCTTCGGGTTGGATAGCACGTTGATCAGGGCTCGCCACGAATCCGTCGTGCCGACGTAGTCCTTGGCCACAGGTCCGAGCTGGTCGTCGAAGATCTCGCGCATCAGCGTGAACTCGGCAGCAGCGTATGCCGCGCAACCCATGGAATCGACTTCGCAAGTGCGATCCCATGATCGGATCCGCTCGAGCACGAGCTGGCCGTCGGCCGTCGTCGGTGCCGCTTCGGCCAGGAGCGGAATGACGACATCGGCACGGAGCGGATTCGTGTCCATCTGGATGTCGTTGAGGTCTTGGGTCGTGAGATGGCCGGCCTTGGCCGTCAGCAGATCGGTGATCCGCTGCGCTCGGTAGCCGGGATCCCAGTCATCGGAGATGAAGTAGGGATACTTCGCGTCTACGGCGGCATTGTTGGCCGAGACGATGAACCCGCTCGGCGGGTCGTACTGCCAGGGCAGGTCGTCGAACGGGATGTAGCCGGTCCAGTCCTGCGTCCCGGAGGCACCGTCGCGGATCCGGTCGCCCGTCCGCTCGCCGGCCCGGACCGGAATCAGCCCCGGGAGCTGGTAGCCGATGTGACCGTCCACGTCCGCGTACACGAAGTTCTGGCTCGGCGAGCCATAGTCCCGGAGCGCTGCCCGGAAGTCATCGAAATTGGCCGCGGTATTGAGATGGAAGATCGCAGCGAACGCTCCGTCCGGCTCGGCTGTCGCGGTCCAACGAAGCGCCAGCGGATCCTGATCCTTGAGTCGCGAATCGACATCGTTGAGGATCGGACCGTGGATCGTCGATCGCACGACGATGGTCTCGGGATCACCGCCCGCCACGGCGATCGTCTCGGTCCGGGTCTCGAACGGCGTCGACACGCCCTTGTACATGTAATGGGTGGGGTCGGCCGGATCCACGGTCTCGCGGAACAGATCCTGGACGTCCGGCCCGACGTTGGTCGCGCCCCAGGCGATCCTGCCGTTGTGGCCGAGAATCACGCCCGGAACACCCGGGAAGGACACGCCCGCGACGTCATATGGGCACGCTGCGTTGACCTCGCGACAGTGCAATCCGTTGATGATCCAGACGGACGGCTCGCTGAAGCCCAGATGCGGATCGTTGGCCAGGAGGGCGGCACCCGACGCCGACTTCGATCCGGATACGACCCAGTTGTTCGACCCGATGCCGTGATCGCCTACGAGGCCGGAAGCGCCGTCGAGCCCCGCAAGCGCCAGGATCGATGCGCCCAATGCCGCGACCCCGGCCCAGCCTGCGGCTGCGTCAGGCGTGACCGGCGGGTGTGCGCTGGCGGTCACGATGCCCGCGTCCGGCGCGGCTGCGGCCGTTGCGCCGGTCGCGCCCGCCCCGCCCGAGCCTTCGAGGCCCGATGGTGTGATCACGGGCGCGTTGACGTCATACGCCGGGAACAGCGAATCGGTGAGGGCCGGATCGCCGAGCTGGGCGTCGGCCAGGAGCCGGAAGATCTCGGTGTCCATGTTGCCGCCGAGGTTGTACGACTGGACCTTGCCCCAGGCCGCGGAGTCGAGGGCGGTCCATGGTTCCGGTGTGTACCCGTCCAGCCCGCCCGCGCCCGTTCGAAGTCCAGTGATGACCGAGGCGAGGGAAAACGAACCGTGTTGATCCGCGATCCAGGCATTGACCCCGTCCGCGTACCAGGTCAGCGCGTCGCGTGCGTCCTGCGGCATTGCATCGAGGTCAACCTGGGCGGCCTCGCGCCAGCCGATCGTCCGGATGAACCGATCCTGCTCGAGACTCACGGACCCGAACAGTTCGGACAGGCGACCACTGCTGATGTGCCGCCAGACCTCCATCTGCCACATGCGCTCCTGGGCGTGCGCGTAGCCCTGGGCCACGAACAGGTCGTGAGGGTCGTCGGCCACGATCTGGAGGATGCCCTGCTCGTCGCGACCGATCGTGACCGCTGCATGGAGTCCCGGAACGTGGATCGAGCCGCTCGTCTGGGGAAGGCCCCGCTTTGTGATCGAACCGAGGAGGGCGACGACGCCGACTACGGCGATGACGATGACCGCCACGAGGCCTTTCGCCGCCCAACCGACGACACGCACCATCAGCCTCCCTGGATGTTTCGAGATCAGCGCGGTAGTTCCACGCCAAGCCCGGCGGCCTGCGCGGTACGAAGGATGGCCTCGGCAAAGACCACGTCGGACAGCCCGACCCCGAGATGCGTCACGACAACCCGACCGGGCGGTCGCGATGTCGCGTCAAGGATTGCCTCGCCGAGCATGCCGTCGGGGTCCGGGTAGCCGTCGAAATTGCCAACCTCGCGGTTGGCCAGGTACTGCTCCCGATGATCAACCAGGAAGAGTGCGGCGTCACGCGCCACTTCGGCCGCGCAATAGGTCGAGTAGTCGATCGGGATGACGGTCGTGCCCGGCGCGAGCCAATCGTTCGTCATCCGCTGGCGCTCGGCCGGCGGACCGAACGACGCGGCCGTCAGCACGATGTCCGAACCCTCGACGGCATCACGCGGGGACAGGTGGACGGTCACGGACCCGACCTCGTCCATGGAACGGGCATGTTCGGCGAGTTTCTCCGAGCGGCGTACGTCGGGATCGAACAGCTGCAGATCGAGGCCAGGGAGGAGGTGCCCGAAGACCGGCACGTGGGACCATCCCTGGACGCCCGCGCCGATGATCGTCACGCGGACCGGACGCCCGGTCACGACCGGGCCGAAATGGCGAAGGGCGACGCCTGATACCGCGGCGGTGCGTTGGGCCGTGATCGGCCCGCCGTCCATGATTGCGAGCGGGATCCCGGTCGCGGGATCGTTCAGGATCACCAGGCCGCTGATGCCGGGCAGGCCGATCTCGGTGTTCGTTGCGAAGCCGGCGACCCATTTCATGCCGACCAGATCGCCGAACAGGTCCTTGCCGCGGAGCATGGCCGGCATGGCATGGATGAACGAGGCCTCGGGGCGGGGATGGATCGCGATCTTCGGCGGGAGCTCTGACCCACCCGGCGTCGCCAGCGCCACCATCGTCTTCTGGGCCAGGTCGAGGCGCTCGTCGATGTCGGGCATCGCTTCCAGCACATCGGCCGTCGAGAGCCAGCGAAGTGGCGGCAGCAGGGTCTGTGTCATCGGCAGGAGTGTAGCGCCGTACGATCGCCCCGAATGCGCCGCTCAGATCGTCCGCGGGCGCGACTTTCGCTCCTCCGATCGCGCCGTTGCCTCCCGGGAGGCGCGCTTCCGGCTACGCTTGGCCCATGACCGACGCCGATCTCACGCAGAGCCTCGAGAACCTCAGACTCGAGCGCGACGCGATCCAGTTGTACGTCGCCCTTGCCCGGATCGAGCGCGATCCCGTCCGCGCCGCGGCCTTCCGCCGGATCGCCGACAACGAGCGTCGGCACGCGGACGTCTGGGCGCGCCGGCTGACCGAGCGCGGGGCGGACGTTCCGGAGCCGTCCGGGGCGGGTTTCCGGGTTCGAGCGATCATCGCGATCGCCCGCGTCTTCGGGACGCACGCGGTTCGTGACCTGGTCCTGGCGCTCGAGGGCGACGAGGAACAGATCTACTCGACGCAGAGCACGCCCGAGGTTGAAGCCATCGCCGCCGATGAGCGCGAGCACGCCGAGATCTGGAAGGCCCTCTCGGGCGCGCGAAATGGCGGTTCAAGTGGGTCCGGAAGCGCCGGCTCCGATGGCTCGGGTGGCCCGGTTGGCGCAGATGGCCAAGGCGCCGCTGCCGGACCGACCAATTCGTCCGTGTCCGATGAGGCTCGGGCGACGGTCACCGCCGCGGCAGGGGAGCACGCGGCGATGTCCCTCGAGGTTTCAGAGCCGGGTCAGATCGCGGCCCGTGAGCGATGGCACCGCTCGAGCCGGTCGGGCACGCTCCGCGCGGTGATCTTCGGCGTTTCCGACGGGCTCGTTTCGAACCTGGCCCTCGTGATGGGCGTGGCCGGCGCGAATGTGGCCATCGGTGCGGGCCACTTCGTACTTCTGGCAGGTATCGCCGGACTCCTCGCCGGGGCGTTCTCCATGGCGGCCGGCGAGTACATCTCGATGCAGTCGCAACGCGAATTGTTCGAGCGCCAGATCGCGCTCGAACGGGCCGAGTTGGAAGCGATGCCCGAAGAAGAAGAGGCCGAGCTCGCGGCCGTCTACCAGGCCAAGGGTTTCACGCAGGACGAGGCTCGCACGATCGCGCGGCGCATGTTCTCCGATCCCGCCCACGCCCTCGACACGCTCGTGCGTGAGGAGCTGGGTCTTGACCCGGACGAACTCGGGTCCCCCTGGGGAGCGGCGTTCGGCTCCTTCATCGCCTTCGCCATCGGGGCTGCGGTGCCCGTCGTGCCCTACCTCGTCGGTTCCGGGTTCGGAGCCTTCGTGGCAGCTGCGATTGCCTCGCTCGTCGCGTTGTTCGTCGTCGGTGCGGGCGTGTCCCTGCTCACGGGCCGAAGCCTGCTGTTCTCCGGGGCGCGGCAGGTCGGGATTGGCGCAGCGGCAGCCATCGTCACGTACCTGGTCGGAAGCGCCATCGGCGTTTCCGTCGTGGGCTGACGATGCCGGATCTGCGGGCCATTATCGTCGCCCTCGGGGTCGGTATCGGCCTCGCGGCCTACACGATCCTGCTGTGGCACTGGCCGTTGGCGCTCGGTGGTGGCGTGGGCATCGTGTTGGGTGGTCTGACCCTCGTGGGCTCGGTGTCCATGGGCCCGAAGCCGGCGGACGCCGATGCAGCCTGGCGCACGGCCGCCCCGGAATTCATCGATCCGCGAGCATCCCCGGTCGCGGACGGCCCAACGGAACCATCCGCAACCGATGACGCGTCGGCAAACGATGCAACCCACGACGGTGCGGAGACGGATGTCCAGGGAATCGAAAACGGCCCCCGGTAACCCGGAGGCCGTGATTGAGATTCCGTGCGGCTGATCAGTCGATCAGCGGAGCCAGCGGGTGAAGTAGCTGGCCGCTCGATTGGGGTCTGTGGATCGACGTCGATCCTCGCCGAGGATGGTGCTCAGCACAGAGAAGATGGCGATAATTCCGAAACCGGATGCTGCGAACATGTTGGTACCTGCGATTAACCCGCGTGCCGTTGGATCTGCGGCTTCCCGCTCGATCCCGTCGCCCTTGCGACGGGTCCCGACACCAGAGATTTGACCTGATAAATTGAATGATAGCCTAATCTGATTAGGCGTGCAAGCCTATGTGCTTACGAGAATGAGGCCATGCCGAACAAGACAGCACTGGACCGGATCGACCTCGGGCTGCTCGAGCTCCTTCAGGAGGATGGCCGCCGCCCGTACGCAGAACTGGGGGCCGCGGTAGGTATCAGCGGGCCGGCCGCTCACGAGCGGGTCAAGAAGCTCGAGGCCCGAGGCGTCATCACCGGCTATACCGCTCGTGTCTCGGCCGACGCCGTCGGCCTCGCCATCCTGGCCTTCACCTGGGTTACCCAGTCGCCCGGGACGGTGGCAACCGATCTCACCGGCGATTTCGCGGCGATCCCGGAGATCGAGGCCTGCCATCACATCACCGGTGAAGCGGACTACCTGATCAAGGTCCGCGCCCGCGATACCCACGATCTCGAGCGCGTGATCCGCGCGGTCCAGACGACGCGCCACGTCTTCACGACCGAGACCGACGTCGTGTTCTCGACGCCATTCGAGCGTCGCCCCATCCGCCCGGCGCTGCCCGCGAAGGGCTAGCTGTTCGAGTACGCGCCCGATCCGTCGGTGCGCTCGTCTCCGGGCATGATCAGATCCGGAGGTAGCTCCGCGCGATAGGCCCGGTGCTCATGGAGAACCTGCTCGATCGCCGCTTTATCGACCGGGCGCCCCGTCGCCGTGAGTCGGTCCGAGATCCAGGCCGCCTCGGCCGGCAGTTCGCGGCTCTCGAGGTCCTGGTCGCGTCGCGAGCCGTCGAGGTAGACGACGGCCACGATCCCGCCTCCGATCACCAGTCCGACGAGTAGCAGCCACCATTGAAATTCGGCCATCAGGAATTCCTTCGAAGATCACGCATCGGCGCGAGTCTACGGTGAACGACGAGCCGCGTACACTCCGAGGCCATGATCAACTTTTTCGTCGACCCGATCGCCTTCCACATCGGACCGCTGCCCGTCTACTGGTACGGCATTGCCTATGCCGTGGGCCTGTTCGCCAGCTACACCGTCCTCGTGCGTCAGGCGAGACGGTTCGGCCAGGACCCGGAGATCGTTGGCAACGGCCTGATCGTGATCGCGATCGCCGCCTTGGTGGGCGGTCGGATCTACCACGTCATTGATCAATGGGCCCTCTATCAGCACGATCTCCTCAAGATCGTTCTGCCGCCGTACTCCGGTCTGGGCGTCTACGGCGGGTTGATCACGGGCGTGATCGCGTTCATCGCCCTCGTTCGCTACCACCGCATCTCGGGCTGGGTCTGGGCGGACATCGTCGCCCCCGCCCTGTTCACGATGCAGGCCGTCGGGCGCTGGGGCAACTTCTTCAACCAGGAGTTGTACGGCCCGCCGACGAACCTCCCGTGGGGCATCGCGATTGACTGCGCCCATCGCGTCGCCGCCTATCCCTGCGCGACCTTCCCGGAAGCCACGACGGCCTTCCAGCCGCTCTTTCTGTACGAGTCGGTTTCGGGCTTGCTGGGAGCCGCGCTCCTGATCTGGATCTCGCGCCGCCGACCGTATCCACTCCGCGCCGGCGATCAGATTCTGATCTTCTTCATGTGGTACGCCGTCGTCCGGTTCCTTCTCGAGAACCTGCGAACCGGCAACTGGTTCGTCAGTGGCATTGCCACGGCGCAGCTGATGTCGATCCTGTTCGGCCTCGGGGCGTTCCTGCTCCTCGTCTATCGACACCGCCGACCAATGGACGCGCCGACCGACCCGGACGATGAGTTCGATGACGACGACGATGACCTAGACGACGATGACGACGCAGAAGACGACGAGGTAGAAGGCGCCGGCGATGACGACGACGACGCGGATGTCGACATCAGCAAAGGCATCACCGACCCTCCTGCGAACTGATCACCCGGAAATGGCTTCACGTGTGCGCCGTGCGACAGGCGAACGCCCTCGCTTCGTGACCCCATCGTGGCCACCGGTCGGAGCGCGATGAGGCGAGCCGTCCTCGGCGCGGTCTTCCGGAACAGCGCCCTTCGTAGAATCGCGGCCGGATTCGCCATCTTCACGATGGCCGAGCACGCGACGTGGATCGCCGTTCTCGTCTACGCGTATCAACGTGGCGGGACCACCGAGGCGGGCGTAGTAGCACTCGTGATGTTGATCCCTGCCGCCCTGATCGCGCCGTTTGCGGCGACTGCCGGCGATCGATTCCCGCGCCATCGCGTGCTGATCGCCTCGTACGGGATCCAGGCGGTCACGATGCTGGCGGCCGCAGCGGCGCTCCTGACTGAGGCGCCCGCGCCGCTCGTCTACGCCCTGGTCTCGGCGGCCTCCGCATCGGTCGTTCTCACGCGCCCGGCGCAGGGCGCCCTGCTTCCGCACGTTGCCCGACATCCCGACGAGCTGACGGCCGCGAACGTCGTCGCCGGTTCGATCGAAGGTCTCGCGATCCTGGTTGGGCCCGCGGTTGCCGGCATCGTCCTCGCGACGGTCAACCCTGGTGCCGTCTTCCTCGTCTTCGGCGTCCTGCTTGCCGGCTCGGCGTTCCTCATGCTCGGACTCGTCGTCGAGAAGGAGCCGCCCGTCCGCGACGTCGACGAACCCGCAAGGACCGCCGCGCTGGACGGGATCAGGACCCTCATCGCCGAACCGGCCCCGAGGCTCGTCGTCGCCGTTGTCGCGTCGGCCTGGATTCTGTGGGGCGCCGTCGACGTGCTGAGCGTCATGCTCGCCATCGATCTCCTCAGGATCGGCGAGGGTGGCGCCGCCTTCCTGGTGTCGGCCGTCGGGGCGGGCGGCCTGATCGGCTCGTTCGGCGGGCTGGCGCTCGTTGGTCGGCGTCGGCTGGCCGGGCCACTGCTGCTTGGTCTCGTTCTGTGGGGGCTTCCGCTCGCGGGCATCGGGATCGCACCACAGGCGGTCCTGGCCTTCGGGTTCGTGGCCATCGCCGGTGCGGGCCGCGCAATCCTTGACGCGGCCGGTCGGACGCTGCTCCAGCGCGTCTCCACGGACGATGTCCTGGCCTGGATTCTCGGTGTGCTCGAGGGCCTCCAGATGGCAGCGCTGGCGATCGGCTCGGTGACGGCGCCGGTGCTCGTGCTTGTGCTCGGGCCGCAGGGTGCCTTGATCGTGGCCGGGCTGATCATGCCCACGATCGCCGCCCTGACCTGGCGGGCGCTGCGCGCGATCGATACCGGCGTCGTCGTGCCGGACGCGTGGCTCGATGCACTGCGGGGGGTCCCGATGTTCGCTCCGCTCGCGCCGGCTGTCGTCGAGCGCCTCGCCGGCGGAGCCAGCGCCTGGACCGCCCCGGCAGGTACCGCGATCATCACCGAGGGTGAGGCGGGCGATCGGTTCCACCTCATCGTTTCCGGCACCGTCGAGGTCACGATCGGCGGCCGGTTTGTGCGCCATGAGGGCCCGGGCGAGTTCTTCGGCGAGATCGCGCTCGTTCGGGACATCCCACGAACCGCAACGGTGCGAGCGACGACCGATGTCGAGCTCCTCAGCCTCGCCCGTGATCCGTTCCTCGCGGCGCTCACTGGTCATCGAATCAGCAGATCGGCCGTCGACACGATCACCGACGAGCGCCTTGCGGGGCCTGCGGCCGGCCGATAGCGGCCAGAAGGCGGGCCGGTACCGCGGCGCCCGTTCTACACTCCCGGCATGCAATACGCCGAGTCCATCCTCGATCTCGTTGGCGGAACGCCGCTCGTCCGATTGACCCGCGTCACGCGGGATCTCGGTCCCGAGGCAGCCCAGCCGCTCATCCTCGCCAAGCTCGAGGCCATGAATCCCGGTGGGTCCGTCAAGGACCGAATCGGCTTGCCGATGATCGAGGCGGCCGAACGCGCCGGACTTCTCAAGCCCGGCGGCACGATCGTCGAGCCCACGTCAGGAAACACGGGCCACGGACTGGCGATCGCGGCCGTGCTGAAGGGCTATCGCTGCATCTTCGTGATGGCCGACAAGCAGTCGCCCGAGAAGCAGGCACTCCTGCGCGCGTATGGTGCCGAGGTCGTCCTGTGCCCCACCAACGTCGAGCCCGAATCGCCTGAGTCGTATTACTCGGTGGCGGCACGGCTGGCCCGGGATATTCCTGGGGCCTTCAAGCCGGACCAGTACTGGAATGCCGAGAACCCGGCCGCCCATGAGCGGACCACCGGCCCGGAGCTTTGGGACCAGACCGAGGGCCGGATCACCCATCTGATCGCGAGCGCCGGGACAGGCGGAACCATCTCCGGGATCGGCCGCTACCTGAAGTCGAAGGACGCCACGATCAAGATCATCGGTGCGGATCCTGAAGGAAGCATCCTGTCCGGCGATGTCGCTCGGCCGTACCTGACCGAGGGCGTGGGTGAGGACTTCATGCCGGGCACGCACGACCCGTCGGTCGTCGATCGCTGGGTCCGCGTCTCGGACCGCGATTCGTTCCTGATGGCCCGCCGGATCACTCGGGAAGAGGGGATCCTGGCCGGTGAATCGTGCGGGACCGCGGTTGTCGCCGTACTCGACGAAGCGCGACGGGTCATGGCGCAGGGCGCCGCGACCGTCGAGCGCGCCGTGTTGGTCGTGGTTCTCCCCGAC
>JANMNF010000011.1:0-29917 GCA_031373765.1 Chloroflexota bacterium | reverse complement strand
GCCGGGGTCTCGGTCGGCAGGGGCGTCGGGGTCGGCGATGGCAATGCGCCCAGGATGTTCCCGACATCGTGGCGAATCTTGGCAATCTCCGCGGTCGTCAACCAGGCCGGATACTTCGAAGGTACGATCCGGAGCTGCTTGACCGAGGCGTTGGCTGCCTTCCCGAACAGTTCGACGAGGGCCGGGAGCGAGCTGCGCGGGAGGTCGGTCCACGTTCGGCCCTTCGCGGCAGCGAACAGGTCCGGCGCCTGAAGAATCGTTGCGGCGCCGATCTGCGAACGGATGGCCAGCAGCAGGGTCTGCTGGCGGGCCATGCGGCCGTAGTCCGAGTCCTGGTGCCGGCTTCGGGCGTAGGCCAGCGCGATCCGACCGTTCATGTGCTGCTGCCCGGCCTTGATCCGAAGGACGATGTCGCCCAGGACCGGATCCGGGTACTTGTCGTCATAGACCGAGGCCGGGACGTTGATATCGATGCCGCCCATCGCGTCGACAACCTGCACGACACCCATGAGATCGGCAACGAGCACCGCATCGATCGGTCGTCCGGTCAGCTCGGAGATGACCCCGCGCACCGCGCCGATCCCCTTCACGGCGCCACGCCCCGGCCAGCGATCCGGGTGGCGCGCGGTGGCCTCGACGTACATCTCGTTGAGCAGGCCTTTCATGCACCCGCACGCAACGGCGTCGTGCGCAAATCCCGGCGGGAGTGGCGCGTTCTGGATGTTGCGCGGCAGGCCGATCATGGCGACCTTGCCGGTGGCCACGTCGATCTCCACGAGCAGCATCACGTCCATCCGCCGACTCCAGCGGTTGCTTCCTGCGTCGGAGCCGAGCAGCAGCAGGTCGAACCGGCCGTCGTTCCCCCAGGGGATGGCGCCTGGGGCATTCCACGGAACCGAGGCCCCGAGCGGCGGCAGCGAAGCCGCTCCCCCACCACCCTTGTACGGGCCTGGCGGCGGCGGCGGCGGCTTTGGCGTGGGCGCCGGTGTCGGGAGCGCAACGCCCTCATCGTCAATGCCGTTGTCGGGACGGCGGATCGGACCGTAATAGTCGCTGCCCTCTGGCGGGGCGATTTCGGGTTGATCCGATGGAGCCGGCTCCGAGGTGTCGGGTGCGGACGCAAACATCGAGTTCAGGAAGGCATCCGTTGACGCGATGAGTCGTCCGGCGAGCAGATGCGGGACGACGAGGAGCACGACGACGCCGACACCCAGGACGAGCGCCGCCGGTCGGGTACGTGTTTCAAGGCGAACCCCGTCGACGATGGCAGCCAGCCGCCAGATAGCCAGGGCAATGTTTGCGATGGCCAGCGCCGGCAGGACGCCCGGCGTCACGATGAGGGCGAGGATCCCTGTGGCGCCCTTCGCGAAGTACAGCCCGACGATCGCACCGACCACCGCCGCGATCGGCAGGAGAAAGGCGAGACCACGCGCCGTTCGGCGTGCGTACAGGTGCCCCGAACCGGGTAGGAGGAGATCGAGCCAACCGACAATCCCAAAGCGCACGCCGGAACTCTCGCGACATTGCGGCGTTCCGTCAACTGCCGATTCTCACGAATCGGGCGACTCGTGAACCCACGCCGGCCCGGCGCGTGCGGACACACCGACTGCAGGTCGGCCGTCAGGCCGGCCCTCCAACGGCTCGCGGTATGCTCCGCCCATGGCGATGTTCAAGCTCCGCGATCACGAAACGCTGACCGACCCGGTAGTCGTGGTGGCATTCGACGGCTGGGTGGATGCCGGCTCAGCGGCTACCAACGCGACCAAGGAGCTGGCAGGCACCGGCGAGATCGTCGTCGAGTTCGATGGCGACGACCTGTTCGATTACCGGTCCCGGCGGCCGACCCTGGAGATCCAGGATGGACGCCCGGAACGCCTGACCTGGCCGAGCCTCACCATCCGCGCTCGGCGCATCGGCGAGCGCGATCTGCTGATCCTCACCGGAGCCGAACCGGACTTCCGATGGCACCAGTTCGCCGCTGAACTCGTAGAGCTGAACAAGCAGCTTGGCGTCAGCCAGTGGCTCAGCCTCGGGGCGATTCCAGCGGCGGTGCCGCATACCCGGCCCGTCCCGATTCTCGGTACGGCCTCGCAGCCGGACCTGCTCCGAGGCGGCGTGCAGCCCGGGCCTCAGGGTCTGCTCCGCGTTCCGGCAGCGTGTATCTCGATCCTCGATGTGGCCGTCGCCAGGACGGGGATTCCTACGGTCGGCTACTTCGCCCAGATCCCGCACTACATGTCGGGCGAATATCCCGGAGCGTCGGTGGAATTGCTGCGCATCCTCGGCCTGCATCTTGGCATCGAGCCGCCGCTGGGCCTGCTCCCGGAGGAAGCCGTTGCCCTGCGCAAGCGCCTTGACACGGCTACGGCCCTCGACGAGAACACCCGCAATTACGTCGAACGTCTGGAGGGCATGGCCGACGAATCCCGCCTGCCCGCGGGCGACGATCTGATCGCCGACATCGAGCGTTTCCTGCGCGACCAGGGCGCCGATATGGGCGGAGGCGGCCGCCCGAACTAGGGTTCGCCGATGGTCGGGGGCGACAGCGACGCCGATCCGGGCTATGCTGCGGGCCTTCGAGTTCGATGGGCGCTCCGGTCAGCGCCCCGGTCACTTACCGCTGATTTCGATCCACTTCTTGCCCTGACCGGGCCCCGCCAGAGAGCGGGAGGGCCCCGTCATGGAGCATTTCACCGTGTCATTTGATCAACTCGGGCTGACGCCCGAGCTCCTCCGCGCTGTCGCGGATCAGGGCTATACCGAGCCCACACCTGTCCAGGCTCAGGCCATTCCACTCGTCCTTGCCGGCCGCGACGTTCTCGCGGGCGCCCAGACCGGAACGGGCAAGACGGCGGCCTTCGTCCTGCCGATCCTCCAGCACCTCAACAGCACGCCCCAGCAGGTCTTCGAGCCGGCGAACCCGCCGCGCAATGGCCAGCACCCGGCACCCGGACGTCGCGCGCCGCGACGACCCGTTCGTGTGCTCGTGCTCGTCCCGACCCGCGAGCTTGCCCTCCAGGTGGAGGAAAGCGTCCGCATCTACGGGGCGCAGCGACCCATCAAGTCCGTGCCCATCTACGGCGGTGTCGGCTACGACGCCCAGTTCCGCGCGCTGCGCAACGGCGCTGAGATGGTCGTCGCGACCCCGGGTCGCCTGCTCGACCATATCGGTCAGGGCACCGTGGACCTCAGCGCGGTCGAGATCCTCGTCCTCGACGAGGCCGATCGGATGCTGGACATGGGCTTCATCCGCGACATCCGCAAGGTCATGGCCATCCTCCCGACGAAGCGCCAGAACCTGCTCTTCTCGGCGACGTTCTCGGACGAGATCCGCAGCCTCGCCAGCGACTTCCTCAACGACCCGGCTTCCGTCCAGGTCACCCCGCGGAACACGGCGACGCAACTCGTGCGACAGCTCGTCATCCACGTGGACCGGGAGCGCAAGCGCGACCTCCTCCGCGAGCTCGTCGCGTCCGGCCGGATCGATCAGGCGCTGGTCTTCACCCGGACCAAGCACGGTGCCAATCGATTGGCGGAACAGCTCAACAAGGACGGCATCACCGCCGCCGCGATCCACGGCAACCGCAGCCAGAACCAGCGCGTGCGAGCCCTGTCCGACTTCAAGGACGGGCGGATCGCCATGTTGGTCGCGACCGAGGTCGCGGCCCGGGGCATCGACATCGAAGAGCTTCCCCACGTCGTCAACTTCGAACTGCCGATGGTCCCCGAGGACTACGTCCATCGCATCGGACGAACCGGCCGCGCCGGCTCGATGGGCGATGCGATCTCACTCGTGTGCGTCGACGAGGGCCGGCTCCTGAAGGACATCGAGCGCATGCTCGGCCACAACATCGACGCCGAAGTCATCCCCGGCTACGAACCGGATCGCTCCATCCGCGCCGAGCCCATCCGCCTTCGAACGATGGGTGGCCCGGGTCCCCGTCCATCCATGCCACGCCGAGCTCCGGCCGGCGGCGGCGGCGCGTGGTCACATGTTCAACCACGTCACGGGAGCGGACCGGCTCCGGCCCGGTCCGGCTTCGGGGCTCGGCCACATGTCGGATCCGGCCGTCCCCAGCCCGCGCCCGCCCGCGCCTATTCGGGAACGGGCCATGCGCCCGCGCCGCACGGACGCCCGGCGCATGTCGCCGGCCGCCCGGGACCAGGCGGACCCCGTCCCTCGATCGGCAACCACACCCAGATGCCCGGCGAGCGGCTGTCCCGCCACGTCGACGGTCAGCCCTCGAATCCCCGGCCGTGGGGTCCGCGTCAGTCAAACGAGAACCGGCCTTCGGCAACGCCGTTCCGCGGCCGGAACCGGTGAGCCCGAGCGCGGTTCCCCTCTGTCCCGCCTGCCAGAGCCCGTCCGCGTCCTGGCAGATCGACAGTCCCGTGCGGGCACACGATCGCGTCGTGATCGATCCATCCGGCCTGCGAATGCTCGGATTGCAGACCCCAGACGAGGGTCTTGAAGCGGCCGATCACCCAGTCATCACGTGCTCGGCGTGCGAGGCCGTCGCATCGGACGTCCCGGTCCGCGATGCCGTCCTCGCCGCGGCGACGGCAGCTGCTCGGGGCGAGTCGCCGCGCTTCGACGCCTGAGGCACACTGTGCCGATGCAAACGCCAGCTTACCCGTCGATCCTCGTCCTGGGCCGTGATACCTGCGAAGACACCGTCGCATCCCGCGCGCATCTGGACGCACGCGGGATCGCCTACACGTACGGCAACATCGAGCTCGACGCCGCGGCAGACGCGCTGATCCGCTCGTACAACGACGGCGGCTGGGTGACCCCCACCATCCTGATCGGCGACCCCGAGTCACCTACCCTGGTCATCCGTGAACCCAGCAACGACGAGCTGGACGAGGCCATCGCCCAGGGCTGAGCTCTCGGGGCAAAACGGGCCGGAACGGGTATGGCCGAGCCTCATGCGCCGATAGCCAATTCCTGCGCGCGCCAGACGCTACTGTTCGCCCATGTCCTGGTTCCGCGCGCTCCTGATCGGCGTTGGAATCCCCCTCGGCCTCGCCGGTATCGTGTTTGCCGGAACCGAGAAGTACGAGAGCCTTTGGCGTGCCGCCCTGACTGCCCAGTTCGGACCGCTTCCGGCCGACGTCGCGGCACTGACCCGCCTCGAGTCACTCTGTCAAGACCCGAGAGCCGTGGCCGACCTGCAAGAGATCTGCCGCGACACGATCATCGGCGGTTGGCTTCTCAAGGCAGCCATCGCGGCCGCCATCGTTTCGCTGGTATTGCTTCTGTTGATCGCTTTGGGATCCAGGTATGCGGGAACCAACCGGCCGCGGCTGGCCGCGGTCTTCAAGCCGCTTCTCGTGATCGTCGAACTTGGCCTCGTCTTCGTCATTCTCGCCGAGGGTGCGGCCCTGACCGGTGGCGCCTACATCTTCGAGGTCGCGTACTTCGAGTACTTCACGCCCTACGTCATCGCGATCTTTGCGCTGGTCGCCGTGCTGGCCGCGGCCGGGGTCTTCGGGGCCCTGATCAGGATCAACCGGCGAACACCCATGAAGATCAGCGGTACGGTCCTCGTCCGGGCCGCCGAACCAGAGCTCTTTGAGCTCATCGATGATGTTGCAACACGATCCGGCGCAGAAGGCCCGGGCGCGATCGTCGCGGGGCTGGATCCGACGTTCTTCGTCGTCGACACGCTGGCTGAAGTTGATGGTCGACGCACTGAGGGCAGGTTGCTCTACCTCTCGGTACCGCTCCTTCGCGTCATGTCGATCGACGAGTTGAGGGCGATCGTCGGACACGAACTGGGCCACTACCTCGGTGAGGACACGGCGTACTCACAACGCTTCGGACCCATCTACCGAAGTGCGTCCGAGGCATTCCTGAGCGTCGCTGCCGCCGCGGGTGGCTTCAGCGGACTCGTGCTCCGCCCGTCACTTGAGATCCTCGGCGCCCTGATTTCGCGGTTCTCCACGGTCGAGCGCGCGGTTTCCCGAACGCGGGAACTCGAGGCGGATTTGGTTGGTGCCAACGTCTCCAGCGGCGAGGATGTGGCGACATCGCTGATCAAGATGCATGCCTACGCAGGCACGTGGCTCGATGTCCTCAACCACACGGCCGAGTCAGCGCAGCCAACTGGCGGTGCCGTAGCGATCGGGAGCCGGTTCGCGGACCGCGTCCGTTTCGGCGCCACGGCCCGAGCCCTCGAGACGCTCGAAAACGCCGCCCCGACGCATCCCCTGGATTCCCATCCGCCTCTGGCCGATCGACTTGACCATCTCGGGATCAAGTTTGACGCCGTCGCCGATGTGGCTCTGAGCGGCCTGCCCGGCATCGCCGCCGCGACGGTCTTGGCCGACTCGCCCGGCCTCGAAGAACGCCTCTTGTCAGAGTATCTGGCGAGCAGGACCGAAGGCTCAGGGACCTTCAACAGCGAGGAGGCCGAGGCCGACCTTCGCGACGTTGCGGCCACATCGCGCGACGTCGCCGAAGCGATTTCGATCATTGAGCAGGCGTACGGTGGCTTGTTCCGTCCCCGGGATTTTCGGGCCGACTGGGTGGCGCTCTTTCCGATGTCGCTCATCCCTCATCCCGATCCAAAGCCGTTCGCAAGCATCATCAAGATGGCGAGCCTTCCGGGCGGAGACCAGCTGCTGATCATGGGGATTGCCTCGGCGCAGGACGGCGCCGACGGCGCCAGCACGCTGCACAGGCAGTTACCGGTGGGCTCGAAGCTCCGCTTGATCGGTATCAACGACCCGGCGGAGCGTGCGGAAGGCTGGCTCGAGGACATTTACCTTTGGGACAACAAGATCGTGGTTGTCCAGTCGGTCGGGACCGGCGACGTTCGTGGGCAACTCGCCGGGCTGTTTGTCGTCCCTGAGACAGAACCGCTTGCGGCGCCCGACGGGCCCTGGGCGACCGCGATTTCGACACTGGCCGATCGGCTCGCCGCGTGGACCGCTGCCTACGTACCTGAAGACGATGACGACGAACCGGAAACCGATCCCGAACCCCAGCCCGTCCCAAACCTACTTCGGTAGCAGATCGCTCCTGATCAGGTCGTCGACCTTGATCGGGTTCGGGACGAGACCGAGCGTGGCCATGAAGTCGAGCGAGGCAGACCAGCCGGCGGTGTCGATGGCGCCGAGTGTCGGCGCACCAGAGCCCGAGCCCTTCCACGCGGCAATCGTCGCCTCGAGGATGGCCTTCTGGGTCGCCCGACCCGACGCGAGGTCGGGCACGGCCACGATGGCCGCATCGAGTCCCTTTTCGGGGTTCGCCGCGATCTCCGCCATCGCCTTCAGCGTGGCCGCAACGAACGCGGCGATTGCCGCCTGCTTCGAGCCGATCGTGGCGGTGCCGCTGATGAGCCCGGGGCCGGGCAACGGAACGATCGCATCGACGTGAAGCACGGTTGTCGGGAAGCCCGCGAGCTCAAGCTGGACCGGTTCGTTATTGGCGAACCCGGTGGCCGCGTCGACCGCTCCCTGCTGTACGGCGGCGCCCTGTCCGAAGTCGGGGTATTCGACGATCTGGACATCGTCAGGAGTCAGGTTCGCCGAGCCGAGGAGTGCCTGAAGCATGATCCAGGACGAGCCGTAGCGGCCCGGGATCCCGATCTTCTTGCCCTTGAGATCCGCGGCGGTCGCGATGCCGGATGCGGTCTTGGCAAAGACGATCGACGGGAAGTCGCGATAGACCGTCGCGATGTAGCGAACCGGGATCCCCTGGCTGACCGCCGGGATGAGGCTCGTGCCGTCGGCCAGGCCAACGTCGATCGCACCCTGGCCAACGAGGGTCACGAGATCCGGATCGATCTTGTTCTGAAACGTCACGTCGAGGCCCGCATCGCGGTAGTAGCCCGCCTGGTCGGCCAGGTAGAACGGAGCGAACTGGACGCTCGGGATGTAGCCGAGACCCACGGTGAGGGCCTGTCGGGCGGCGGAGGACGGTGAGGGGCTCGATGTGCCGACCGCACACGCGCCGACCACCATGGCGAGTACGAGGCTGAGAGCTAGGGGGACGCGACGATTCACGAGGTCTCCTTCGGGGCTGGGCAGGTCATCGGACGCGCACGAGGCGACGTTCGATGAGAACGACGACGAGATAGAGGGCCACGCCGAAGCCGGCGATGGTGACGAGAGTTGCGAACATCAGCGGGATGTCGAACAGGCTTCCGCGGGCGATATTGACGAGAACGCCCAGTCCTCGCTCAGCGCCGGCCCATTCTCCCACGATCGCCCCGACCACGGCCAGCGTGATGCCGATACGCAGTCCGCCGAAGATCGACGGAAGCGCGGCGGGGATCTCGAGGGTCAGGAGGACCTGGCGGCGCGTCGCTCGGAGGCTCCGCCCGAGTTCGAGCAGGCCGGTATCGACGGATCGAATGCCGACCATCGCCGACACGGCGACCGGGAAGAACACGATCAGCGCGGCAATGATCACCTTGCCGAGGAGCCCAGGGCCGAACCACAGCGCCAGTACCGGCGCGAGGGCGAGGATCGGGGTGGCCTGGGCCGCGACGAGGTACGGAGATACGACCCGCGCCACGATCGACGACCGGCCGAGACCGTAGCCGGCGACCAACCCGAGGGCCGCGCCGCCGCCGAACCCGAGCAGGACCTCGACGAGCGTGGCTGCGGCATGCGGCCCGATCTGGCCGCTGGTCCAACCCGTGACCAGGCGAGTCGCGACGAGTTCAGGCGGCGGGAGGATGAACGTGGGGTACCCGCCGATGACCACGATGACCTTCCAGAGCGCGAGGAATCCGACTCCACCGGCCAGCGTGAGGAGCGAGGTGGACCTCATGCCGCCTCGACCTCCGGGTCCAGGTGGGCACGGATCTGCCGAGCCGTTGACGTGACCACGGCCGCGTCGAGGTCCTCGAGCGTTCGGGGGCTCGCCAAGGGCACGGGAATGTCGGCGACGACCCGGCCGGGCCGGCTCGACAGCACGACCACACGATCGCCGAGGAAGATCGCCTCAGGGATGCTGTGGGTCACGACGACGATCGTCGTCCGGAGCCGACCCCAGAGCTTGAGCAGCTCGACGTTGAACCGATCGCGGGTGATCGAATCGAGGGCGCTGAACGGTTCATCGAGCAAGAGGACGTCGGGCTCCAGGACCAGAGCACGGGCGAGCGCCGCGCGCTGGCGCATCCCGCCCGAGAGCTGGCCCGGGAGTTGGCTCTCGGCTCCGACCAGACCGACCCGCTGGAGCGCCTCGGTGACGCGTTCCGTCCGCTCCACGCCCGGCATGCCCGCGAGTTCGAGCGGATAGCCGACGTTCGCGGCGACCGTGCGCCAGGGCAGCAATCGAGGTTCCTGGAAGACGAGCCCGATCCGTGGGTCCGGACTCGTGATCAGCTCGTCGCCCAGTGAAACCGTGCCTGAATCGGCAGGCAACAGACCAGCGATCACCCGGAGGAGCGAGCTCTTGCCGCAGCCGTTGGGCCCGATCAGGGTCACGATCTCTCCGCTCGCAATGCTCAGGGTCACGCCATCCAGAACCGGGAGTCGCTCCGCGCCACGGCGCGCGAACGACAACGACAGGTCCCGCAACTCAATCCGGCCGCGCGATCCCGTGGTCATGCCACCGTCTCGAGATCCCGAGATCGATAGGCCGCCAGGATCGGCGACAGTGCGGGGTGGACCAAGGTATAAGCGGCGTAGGTCCGGTCGTAGGTGGCGGCACGCTCCGGATCCGGATCCAGGCGCGACTCGATGGCCGTCATGGCCCGGATGCCGGCTCGAGTGTCCGGGTGGGCGCCGACTCCGACGGCGGCGAGGATCGCGGAGCCGGCGACCGCTGTCTCAACGATGCGCGGCACCTCCACCGGAAAGCCCGTGACGTCGGCCTTGATCTGGTTCCAGACAGGACTCCGGGCCGGACCGCCTGCGACGCGCATCGCGTTGACGTGAACGCCGGCGGCCAGGATCGGGGTTGCAACGTGCCTTATCGCGAGAGCCGAGGCCTCGAGGACGGCACGCGCCAGGTGCGCCCGACCGTGCTGGAGCGTCAGGCCCACGAACGCTCCCCGCGCCTCCGGGTCCCAGATCGGGGAACGCTCGCCGGCGAGATACGGCAGGAAGATCAGCCCATCGGCCCCGGCGGGGACGTCTGCCGCTTCCCGGATGAGGTCATCCACCCCGACATTGCCGCTCAAGACCGCCGTACGCAGCCAGTCGAGCGCCTTGCCGGTAGCGGCCATCGCGCCGCCGACGCTGTACAGACCATCAAGCGGCGCGGCGGTCGAGAACGAACCGGCGGCAACCACGGATCGATCCGAGTAGACGCCGAACCCACCCGCGGATCCGCCGACATCGATGGCATCGCCAGGCGCCAGCATCCGGCCGCCGTGGAAACTTGCGAATGCATCGACCACCCCGGCGATCACCGGGATGCCGGCGCTCAGTCCCAGCGCACGCCCGGCATCGATGGAGAGTGGCCCGACCACGGATCCTGCGGCAACCGAATCGGCGATCCGGGACCCGGGAATACCGAGGGATTCGACGACCGCTCGAGACGGCCATGCCTGATCCCCGACCAGGCTCGTTCTTGCGATCCCGGTCAGACGCAGGGTCATCGCCTCCCACGTGTTGAGGTAGTACGCGACGCCGGCGGCGGATTCGGGCTCGTTCCGCTCCAGCCACAGGGCCGCCGGCAGGACCCCGAGGGACCAACCCTGGAGGCCCGTGCCCGCAGCGAGCTCCGCCTGCTCGGCTCCGGCCCGTTGATCCAGCCACGTGATCGCGGGGCGGATCGGCTGCCCCAGCGCATCTACGGCCACCATCGTGGGCCCGTGGCCGTCAACGGCGATCCCGGCGATCTCAACGTCGCCGCGTGCGCGGAGCGCCGCCACGACCTTCACCAGGCCGGCCCACCACGCCTCCGGGTCCTGTTCAGCCCAGCCCCGTGCCGGATCAACCTGCATCTCGTGGGTGGCCCGCTCCAGCCCGAGAAGACGGCCATCCTCAGTGACGAGCCCGGCGCGGAGCTCCGACGAGCCGATGTCGATGCCGAGGAAGGCGACCGGTCGGCTCGTCATGCGCGCTCCCGGCCCGCTGCGCCCGCAGCCTCGAGGACGCGCTGAGCGGTTTCGATGTCGGTGACGAGCACGTTCAGCGCCCCGGATCGCAGGGCGCCCAGCATCGGCAGGACCTTGCCGGGGCCGCTGGCCATCCCGATCGAGGTCGGCACGCGGTGGAGTTGTCGCGCGTCGCACGCGATCGTCCGCTCACGGAGCGAACTGGCAACGAACCGACCATCGACATCGAACGGAGCGATCAGGATCTCGCCGACCGCATGGGCCCCCTCGATCTCGCGCCATGCTGCCGCGCCGACGAGGGCCTCGCTCCATGCCGGCCCGCCGATCCCGAAAACAGCCACATCGAGTCGTTCCCAGAAGTCGGTGACCTCCCGGATGCCCGCATGAGCCCCGAGCGCCGCACGGGTTGCGGCGTCATCGAGAAGGCCCGGCGCCAGAAGCCCGTGGGCCGTCGCACCCATCACGTCGGCGATTCGTCGATACGGTTCGCGGCCGCCCGAGGTACCCCAGAAGCCGCCGCACAACGGGACGACGGTCGCATCGACCGGCGTCGACATCGGGTCCAGTTCGTCGGCCAGCGCCGCGACGGACGACCCGTCGCCAATGCCCACGATCATGCCGTCCCGCACGGCCGTCGCCAGCACCTGGGCCGCGAGGCGCCCGACGCGCCGACGCGTTCGCTCGTCCTCGCCGGTCAGCGTCGGCGCCAGGTGAGCGGCCCGCAGGCCGAAACGTCGCTCGAGATCGCGGGCGAGCGCATCGGGCGGCTCGGCCCGATCGACGATCCGGATCTCCACGATGCCCTGGGCTCGTGCCTGCTTGAGGAGCTTCGAGACCTGCGGGCGCGTCACGCCGAGCGACTCGGATATCGAGGCCTGTGTCTCGCCGAGTTCGTAGTACATGCGGCTGACCCTGACCAGGGTCGCGACCTCGACGGCGCGTGTCACGAGCACCTCCAACGGGGGTCTCGGCAGTCTATTGGCACATATGTGCCATGCATTCGTGCCATCAAGTGTGCATCGTCGCGCGAACAGCGAGCGCTGTCAATCACGGGTCCGGTACGCTCCGACCATGACCACAGACCTCACCCTTATCGACGTAGGCGCGTTCCTCGACCCGAGGACCGGGGCCGTGGCCCAGGGGCGCTCGCTCCTCGTCCGCGAGGGCCTGATCGAGGCCGTGCTTTCACCCGACGCGCCCCGACCGGATCCCGGATCCGTACGACGGATCGATCTCAGCGGCCTGACCGTGCTCCCGGGGCTCATCGATACACATGCCCATCTCATCGGCGAGCTCGAATTCGCCGGGATCCCCGCAATCAACGTGACGGCCGAATCGGAGCTGACCGCCGGAGAGGCGAATGCGAATGCGACGCTGCATGCCGGCGTCACGAGCATCCGCGACGTGGGTTCGTATCGCGGGTTCCTCGATGTGGAGCTGCGCCGCCGGATCTCGGAGGGCCGGGCGGCCGGGCCGCGCATGCAGTGCGCCGGGGCCATGATCACGAGACCGCGCGGTGGTGGCGAAGTGACGGGCGATCCCGACGTCGACATCCCGCCGGAATTCCGCGTCGGCGTTGTCAGCACACCGGACGAGATGCGTGCGACCGTCGGGCGGCTCGTCGCCGGTGGTGCCGATGTCATCAAGTTGATCGTGACCGGGGCCGTCCTGACGCGCGGCACAAAGGTCGACGATGTCGAGCTGGACGCGCCGATGATCGAGGCTGCGGTTGGTCGTGCCGCGGAGCTCGGCGTGTTCGTGGCCGCACATGCCCACGGGGCGCGCGGAATCCGCCTCGCCGCCGAGAGCGGAGTTCGATCCGTCGAGCATGCATCGCTGATCGACGACGACGGGATCGCGGCGATGGTCGCCCACGGGACCTGGATGGTGGCCGATGTCTATGACGGCGACTGGATCGCCGAAACTGGCCTGCGCGATGGCTGGCCGACCGAGACTCTCGCCAAGAACACGGCGACGACCGAGGCGCAGCGCCAGGGCTTCAGCCGGGCGCTTGCGGCCGGCGTCCGGATGGCGTTCGGAACCGACAGTGGGGTCTACCCGCATGCATTCGTGGCTCGCCAATTCCCGATCATGGTTCGCCTCGGCATGGCCCCGTTGGCAGTCATCCGGGCAGCGACCATCGACGCGGCCGAGATGATGGGTTGGTCCGGGTCAGTCGGCGCGCTCGATGTCGGCGCGTTCGCGGACCTGATCGGAGTCATGGGCGATCCAACTGCGGACATCCGGCACCTCGCCGATCCGGTGGTCGTGATCAAGGGCGGTGTCGTGATCCGGGACGACCGGCGGGGCTGAACTGGCGCGAGCTGGCCCCCGGATCGGGCGCCAGGGGTCAGGCGCCGGCGTCAGGCGGCGCGGTGGCCCTCGTACCCGTCGATCGTGACTTCGATGAGCGGGCTCTGCGCCTCCATCATCGTGGGATCGCGTTTCCAGACGGCGGCAACCCTGGGCAGGATCTCGTGGCGTTCAGCGGCATCCGTGATCACCCGGGCGGTCGCGGCCAGATCGGCGACGGGGCCCTTCTTGAGATGGAAGGTCAACCGCGGATCCGCCTCCAGGTTGCGCAGCCAGGCACGTGGCTCGGGGCTTGGCAGGCCGCTGATGAAGATCCGTCCGTCGAGGACGTGGTAAACGATCTCGACCCGCCGCGGCTCGCCGGACGTCCGGCCGGTCGTGGTGATGTCGATGAGCTGACCGCGGGTCAGCGCCTGCGCGATGGCGGGGTCCATGGATGCCTCGAAGTTGCGCCGCATGTCCAGATCGACAACACGGCCAGTCTAATTGTTGCAGATGCAACTATGCTGCCACCGCTGGCACGTCCCGTCAACCGGCTGGAGCTACGGCGTGAACTGTTTCCCGGCGGCTCGGAGCTCGGCCTTGTGGGCGCGCTTGCCGGCCTGATACTCGGCCAGCGCCTCGTCCGAATCGACGTCACCGAGGGTCGGATAGGTCGGCAGGACATCCTCGATGCCCGGGACCGTCACGCCCAGTCGATGGTGCAGGACCGCGATGACACCGCGGGTCTTCATTTCCCCGAAGCCGGGCAGGGCCATGATCCGACTGACCAGATCCGGACCGCTGGTGGCCTCGCTCCAGATGCGCGCCGCGTCGTTGTTGTAGTCGTCGGCAATCGCCTTGCACAGCTGGCCAACCTTGGTCGCCATCGAGCCCGGAAATCGGTGCAGGGCAGGTCGCGTACGGAAGATCGCATCGAGCTCTGCGGGCTCCATCGCCGCAATCCGTGCCGCGTCCAGGTGCCCGAGTCGCTCACGGAGGTCGAGCGGCCCGGAGAACGCCTTCTGCACCGTGACCTGCTGATCGAGGGCGAACCCGATCAGCAGCGCCAGCGGGTCCGTGGCGAGGAGTCGATCAGCGGCCTCGTTGCCGGTCAGATGAAGGCGGTCTGCGGTCGTCATGCGCCGGATGGTACCCCGCCGGCCGGGGAGGAGCCACGGCCGGCGGGACGCATCTCAGCGGACAGCACGACCGGCCTTGACGGGCTGAACGCCGCTCACCAGCGCCTCGCCCAGGGCCATCAGGGTCGTGCCGGCCCACATGCGTATAGCCGGGAGGCCGGAGATCGCTCGGTGTACGCCACGAGCCGATCGAAGCTCGGCGGCCGTTGCGTGAAGATCGCGGACGCGCTCGTCGGTCAGCGATGTCATGTGGAACACGGTCAGTAACTCCCTTCCCTGATCGATGAGATAGTCATTCGAGAACGATTCGGACGCCACTGCCGTCGCCGTCGTCGACGTCGAGGATCGGACCGCGATCCCCACTCGCCACCGCGTCTTCGACATCGGCGATGTGCTGGGCAGAGAGGCCCGGGACGCGTCCGAGGGCGAACCGTCCAAGGGAGATCGGGATTCGCAGATCGACGACGCGCTTGCCGCCGTCACGGACTTCGATCCGGGCGAATCGAGGGGCCCCGGCGCTCGAGCCCGGACGAAACCCGGACCCCGCTGCAGCCCCGGACCCAGACCCGGACGAGTCCGCGAATCCGTCCGCGAAACCTTCGCCGAAGCCGGCACCGAAGCCGGCGGCGTCGGCCGACTGGTCACGCCGAGGTGCCGCGAGAGCGTCGAGGATCGGCCCCGCCTCGTCGGCCGTGAGGCGCCCTTCCGACACCAGGCGCAGGACCCGCTGGACTGCGTCGTCCATGTCAGGCCTCATCGATGTCGGCGATGCGTGCCATCGCGGCCTCGACGCTCATGTCGCCACGTTCCAGTGCCCGCAGGACATCCAGGCGCGCAACCTCGTGGCCGGCTTCGCGGGCGACATCGGCCGATTCGGCGCCTTGCGGGGACTGTCGGACGGGCGGGACTACCGGGACGGGCGCGCTCGGCGCCTCCGGCACGCCCGACATCGCGGTAGTCATCGGCTTGTCGTGGCCCTCCTGGGCCACCGTGGGAGTCATCGCGTCTCGCGGCGCGGTGACCCGGAGGTCGCCACTCACGGAGCGGAATGCGAGCGGCGTCCCGCCGTCGCCGACGATCAGCATCTTTCGCCCCGGGGCGGAATCGTGCCGGTTGGGCAGTTCGCTGCGCAGATCGCCGGTCACGGTTCGAGCCTCGACCCGGATCCCGGAGCGCCCGACGATCGTGGCGTCCCCGCTCACTGTCTGGATCTCGAACGGTCCGGGTCCCTCGAGCAGCGCGTCGAGCCGAACGTCGCCCGATGTGGTCTGAAGGGTGGCTCGGCCGAGGCGCGGCCCCTGGAACGTCACGTCGCCGGAGATCGTCCTCGCGCGCAGGTCCAGGGGTCCGTTCGCGGCGATGCGAGCGTCCCCCGAAACGGCGTCAAGTTCCAGCGAGCCGCGCACCTCATCGAGTCGAACGTCGCCCGAGGCCGTCCGGATCTTCATCGACCCGATGAGCCCGGATAACGAGATGTCGGCACTCGCCGACTCGACGCCGACAGCGGTCCCGCGCGGTAGGTCGATTTCGAGGGCGAGCCCGGATCGCCGGCCGATGGAGAACACGATGAAATCGACGCCACCGAACTTCTCGTTGGAGGTCAGGGACAGGCTGTCGGTGCCGGTCTCGATCCGGAACGACTCGGCCAGTGACCGGCCGTTCCGCTCGCGAATGCGGACCGTTTCTCCGTCCACCGCTCGAATGGCGATCGACCCGGACATCATGCGGACCTGCAGGCGGCCCGACGAGCCGATGCGGTGCTCGAGGGTCGATGCGTCGGCTGTCGTGGTCATCGGGCTTTCCTTCCCAGGCTCCGGATCGCCGTCGCGGCGTCCTCGGCGTTGATCTCGTGGCGAGCGAGGCGCTCGAGAATGTCCTTGCGGCCGGCGAGGATCGCCTCGGCAGTCGACGCGGCATCCGTTGCGTCGGTCGAATCGGTGACGTCGTCCGCGTCGCCGCGGGGGCCGAAGCCCAGTGAACGGACGAGGGCCTCCACGCGGGATCGGACCGTCGGATAGGACAACCCGAGCTCGCGCTCCATGTCGCGAAGGTTCCCGCGGGACCGGAGGAAGCTCTCCAGCAGGGCCAGCTGCTCTCGGCTCAGACGTCCGAAGCGGCCAACGCTGAAGTCCCCCTCGAGGGTGGTCCCGCAACTCCGGCAGTGCAGCCGTGTGACGGCCAGTTCGCCGGAGCAGACGGGGCAGGTGGAGATGACATCGTGCGGCATGTGCGGTGCGACCTCGTGCGGTTGTTGACGAGGTTATCGCATATTGGCTTTCACTTTGTCAATATGCAATTTCACTTTTCGTAGCCGGTCCTGCGCATCAGGCTCCGCCAGAGCTGATCGACGCGACCAAGGCGCCGACTACGGCAACCAGATCATCGGGCCGGAGGGAGACCTGCAGCCCACGTCGGCCGCCTGAGACATAGACCCGCTCGAGGCTCGCCGCCGGCAGGTCCAGCAGGACGCGCATCCGCCGGGTCGTGGCAATCGGGCTGATACCACCGACCAGGTAGCCGGTTGCCCTTTCCGCATCGGCCGGCTCGGCCATCACGGCACGATGGGCACCGACGGCCGCGGCGAGCCGCTTCAGGTCGAGCGTCCGGCTGGTCGGCACAATCGCAAGCGTGAGGACCCCGTCGGCGGCCACGACCAGGGTCTTGCAGACCCAGGATGGGTCGACGCCGAGGGCGGCAACGGCTTCGAGTCCGTAGTTCGGGCGATCGCCCCGCGCCGCGCCGTGGCGCTCGGCGGACGCGTACTCATGGAGCTCGTGCGGGATGCCCGCCCGCCGCAGGGCGGCGACGGCTCGAGTCCCGGTTGCGCTCATCGGGGCATGCTAACGGACCGAATTCGCACGGGTGGGCCTGCTATCCGGTATCCTCGCGCCGCCCGGTTCACGTCCCGGCGCTTGAGGCGCGGACGAAGAAGGCGGGAAGATCTGGAGAACCTTTGACCTTCGATACCCTCGGCCTGTCGGCCGATCTCGTCAAGATCGTGGCGGAAGAGGGCTACACCGAGCCCACGCCCGTTCAGGCGGCCGCGATCCCCCACGTACTGGCCGGACACGATGTCCTGGCCGCGGCCCAGACCGGCACCGGCAAGACTGCCGCGTTCGTGCTGCCGATCCTCGACCGCCTGCGCAAGCACGCCAACACCAGCTTCTCGCCGGCACGGCATCCCGTCCGTGTCCTGATCCTCGTTCCGACCCGCGAACTCGCGATGCAGGTCGATGAGAGCGTCCACACCTACGGCCGGAGCGTCCCGCTCCGCCCGGCCGTCGTCTATGGCGGCATTCCGATCGAGCCCCAGATCAAGGAGCTTCGCGGCGGAATCGAAATCCTGGTAGCCACGCCGGGCCGACTGCTCGATCACGTCGGGCAAAAGACGGTCAACCTGAGCCAGGTCGAGATCCTCGTCCTCGATGAGGCCGATCGGATGCTGGACATGGGCTTCCTGCCCGATATCCGCCGGATCATCGAGTTGCTCCCGGCCGCGCGTCAGAACCTGATGTTCTCGGCGACGTTCTCGGACGACATCCGACGTCTGTCCGGCTCGATCCTCAACCACCCCGAGGTGGTCGAGGTCGCGGCTCGCAACGTGGCCGCCGAATCGGTCCGCCAGCTTGTCTACCCGGTCGATCGGGACCGGAAAGAAGCCTTGCTGGCCCACCTGATCGCCAAGGAGGACTGGCGTCAGGTGCTCGTCTTCACGCGGACCAAGATCGGCGCAACCCGCCTGGCAACCTACCTCGACCGGCGCGGTCTCGAGGCGGTGGCGATCCACTCGGATCGATCCCAGCCCGAGCGCACGCGGGCGCTTGAGTCCTTCAAGACGGGAACGATCCGCGTCCTCGTCGCAACCGATGTCGCGGCCCGCGGCCTGGACATCGAAGACCTGCCCCACGTCGTGAACTTCGAGCTTCCCTGGCAGGCACAGGACTACATCCATCGGATCGGGCGAACCGGCCGAGCCGGCGCGACCGGCGATGCCGTCAGCCTGGTGTCGATCGATGAAACCGATCTCCTGCGCGGTGTTCAGCGGCTCTTGAAGATGGCGATCCCGTGGACCGTCGAGGAGGGCTTCGTGCCGGATCGCAACGCCGAGCCCCAGCCGCTCCGCGGCGGTGCTCCGGAGAGCCGCCCTGCTCGAGGCCATCACTACGCCCATCGGAGCGAGACCCGGCCACACTCCAGGCCCGCTCCGCGCCGCTGACCAGGCTCGGTCAGTGGCTGCTGGCCAGCGTCAGCCCGCGCCCACCGGCTGGACGAACACTGCGCCCGGGAAGTAGTAGCCGAGGTCGATCGAGGCCACCACGCGCTCGACCGCATAGCGATTGACGAATGCGTGACTGCGTTCCACCTGGCCCCCGTCCGGGTTGGCGATCAACGACAGGCGCGCGTCCCGAATCAGGATGAACGGCCCGCCAGGCCGGGCGAGCGCGCGACCGGGATCGAAGCCCGGCATCGTCGGCAGCGCACCGGTGATGGTGTACGGGCCCAGGACGAGTTCGACGTCATGCCAGGTTGCGTGGATCGGCAGATCCTGCCCGTCTGCCCAGAGCACGAGGACGTCGTCCGTCGGTAGCCGCACGGAACCGCGACGCTCCACCGGGCCGCCGACCAGCGGGTGCCACGTCCCGCGATCGACATCGACGCCGGTTGGACCCCCGGTCATCGCAGCGAATTCCGGCAGGCTGTTCATGGACCCGCGAACAACACCTTCGGCCGTGAAGGCTTCCACCTGATGCATGAGCGAATCCTCCCGAATGGCCCCCGATCATGGACGCTGCCTGATCGGTGCGGAAGAGGCGGGAGTACCAGCGGGATCGGAGGTCGTACCGATTTCGCCGATTGCGGTGCCCGAGAGCACCGATGGGTGCCCGGCACCCCATCGGTCAATCGAGCCGCTGGCGCGGATCGAGCGTTTGCGGAGCCACGACGGCGAGCAGGGCCCGGAGCACGGGTGCGGGATCGTAGCGACTCTCGTTCGTCAGCACGGTGATGGCAATCCCCAGGTCGGGGAACCAGCGCATGACGCTGCGCGCCCCTACGAGCCGACCCGAGTGCCCCAGGGCCGTTCGGCCATTGATCTTGAGCACCTGGACGCCGAGCCCGTACGGATAGCTCGGCCGAAGCTTCGCCGTCGCCGTGGCGTCATCGACCATCGCGCGGACCAGGTCCTTCGGGATCACGTAGCCGCTGTAGAGCGCGCGTGCCCAGAGCGCGAGATCGCCCGAGCTCGCGGCCACGGATCCGGCTGCGCCGGCGGCCGTGGTGATCGCGGTGAACGGTCGGATGTCGGTGCCATCCGTGATGTCGGACGGCTTGGCCGCCAGTACAACCGAGCTGTAGCGGTAGGCCGTCGGCATTTCGGCCGTCGGCGGCTCGACGCCCTGATACGTGATGCTCCGCAACCCGAGCGGCTCGAGGAATCGCGTTCGATATTCCTGGGCCAGCGTTCGCCCGGTGAGTCGCTCGGCAATGAGGCCAAGCAGAACGTAGTTGGTGTTGGAGTAGTGATAACCGGCCCCGGGAAGGCCCGCGGACCGACCGACATAGGTGAGTGCCCGTTCGGGCGTCCAGACGGAGGTCGGATCTGCCAGGACCGCGAGATCGAGCTTTCGATCGACGAGAAAGTCGCCGATCCCGCTCGTATGGTCGAGCAATTGGCGGATCGTGATCCCGGGATCGACCGCCTTCATACCAACGAGGACCCCCGGCAGGAGCGGAGCGGCCGGCGCATCCAGACGCAGGCGACGCTCCCCGGCAAGCGCAAGGATCTCGGCTGCGAGAAAGGTCTTGCTGACCGACGCGATCGGAAAGGGGGTCTGCGGCGTCAGCGGTCGACCGCTGGCAAGATCGGCGACGCCCGCCATGCCATTCCACAGTCGCCCATCCGGAAACAGGATGCTGGCCGAGAGGGCCGGCGCCGCGAGGTCGGCGCGGCCCTTGTCCAGCACGGCCTGGAGACGCTCGCGGACCCCGTATCGATCGACGGCCGCCGGGATGTACGGACTGTTCGGGCGGAGCGTTGGACCGGGCTCGTCGGTCGGCACCGGGGACGGAGGGATCGACGGTCCGGCGCTGTTCTCGGCCGCGGCGGGCGTCGATGAAGGCCCGAGGCCGACCGCGTCCCGCAGCTCCGGGACGCCGACCAGCGCAGCGCCCGTGGCAATCAGCGCCACGAGCAGCAGTCCGAGCACGAAACGACGACGAGCGACGATGTCTCTGGCCTCCCCGGCGGCGTGACGGTAACGGTGCGACGATACCCCGGCCCGGCGTGTGACCGGAAACTCAGGATGGCGGAGGTCCGATTGGCACCAGAACGCGGCGCGGGTCCCCTGCTCAGGTCGGTCGGCCTGCTTCCGGATGGGCCCGTCCTGTGGGGGCGACCGCTCACCAGCCGCGCTTCGGGTGTCTACATCGTGGAACTCGCCGAGCCGGTCGCCCGCGCCCCGATCGAGATGGATCGAATTGGCCGCTGGATCGAGCGCCTCCCGGACCTCAAGGTTGACGGGGCCCGGCCAACCGGTCGCGTGCTCCTCGCGCGGGTCTCGTCACTCTGGCTGCCCTCGGAAACCATCCTGTACGTCGGTGCCACCACCGGCAGCGTCGGAGGCCGCGTCCTGGCGATGGCCCACCACGTCCTCGGTGATCGCCGGCCCCATCCCGATGGCCAGTGGCTGCACACGCTGGTCGGCATCGAACGAACCCGCGTCTGGTGGGCCGAGACCGATGCGACCGAGGAGTACCTCGACGCCATCTTCGAGAAGTTCGCCGAGGGCGCCGCCGAGCGAGCGGCACTGCCGGGCGGCCTGATGGACGGGCGGCCCGAGGGAGCCATGATCATGCCATGGGCGAACACGCGACGTCAGACCGGAGAGCGTCAGGTCCACGGCATCACGGGCGCCTACGTTCCCGATGACCGTGAGCCGGTTGTTCCGACCCACGTGGTCGATGTCCCGGCGGGCGATGCCGACGGAGCGCAGGTCGAGGATCGAGGAACGGGGACCGCGCGGCGCGGGTTGCGACCCGGTGGCCTGCCCCCGCCAACGGTCTCGAAGCCGGTTCGCGAGCGGCCCTCGGCGGCTCGGCGAGCCACTCCCACCACCCCCTCGACACCCGCCCGACGTGACGCCGCCGCTCGTGCTGCCCGGATCGAGGCGGTTCCGATGACGGCCGAGGCGATGGTGCGCCTGGAGACAGAACTCCACGAGCTCACCCAGACTCGCCGGCCAGGAGTCGTGGCCCGGATCAAGGCGGCCCGGGAACACGGCGACCTCAAGGAGAACGCGGAATATCAGGCGGCACGCGAGGAGCAATCGTTCATGGAGGGCCGGGTCCGCCTGCTCGAGGAACGCAAGCGGCACGCGGTCATCGTCGAGGACGTCGTGACCGGTCGTGTTGCCCTCGGTTCCGTGGTCGTCGTCGAGAGCGACGGGGACACGTTCACCTATTCGATCGTCGGGACCACCGACGCGGATCCCTCGGCGGGCAGGATCAGCACCTCATCGCCGGTTGGCGCAGCGCTGGTCGGTGCGGTCGCCGGGGCCGAGGTCGAAGTTCGAACCCCGCGTGGCGCGGCGAAGTACCGAGTTGTCGAGGTTCGCTAGCGTGCGCTCGATTCGTCGATCACGGAGGACCCTGTTCTCGTCTCTCCTGGCCCGTCGCGGTGCGCACGCCACGGTATTCCTGATCCTGGCCACCTTCGTCCTTGGAGCCTGCGGTGGTGCCGCCACGCCGGCTCCGTCGTGGCCGGCCGATGCAATCGTCGTCACGGCCAGGAACCTGCAGTTCGACATGAAGGAACTCCAGATCAACGGGGAAACCGACACGACGCTTGTCCTGATCAACGAGGATTCCGACGCCCACAACATCGCCATCCGGACGCGTTCCGGGTTCGACGGCGAGATCCTGTTCCGGTTCGATCCGGTCTCCGCCACGACGATCGTTCTGCCCGTCGGCAAGCTGCCCAAGGGCAGCTACTTCTTCCTGTGTGATGTCCATCCGGCGATGGCAGGCACGGTCTTCGTCTACTGACGTTCCGGACCGTCGAGCGGCTCGAACAACCCAGGCGTCCCGCCCGCGTGCCAGAACACGACCTGCCGGCCATCCCAGCGTCCTGACCTGACCCCCTCGACGAGGCCGGCGAGCGCCTTCGCGGTGTAGATGGGGTCAACCAGGATCCCCTCCGAGCGGGCGAGCAGCGCTGCGGCCTCGTCCGCCGCGGCCGTCGGGACCCCGTAGCCGTCACCGAGTTGACCCGCGTCGAGCAGGATCTGGTCCTCCCCCACATCGTGACCGAGTCCCCGCGCCAGCTCGCCGAGCGTTGAGGCGATGACCGGGCGCAACTCGCGGTCGGGCCGTGCCACCAGAACTCCATGGACGTCCGCGGGATTGCCTTCCGACCGGAGGCCGGCCAGGAGGCCCGCCTGCGTACCGCCAGTCGCGGAGGGCAAGACGACGACATCGGGCATGGCCTCCGCTCCGGCCGCCTGGGTGAGCAGTTCCTGCGCTGCCAGCACCTGACCCCATGCCCCGGGCAGTCCCGTGCCTCCGACGGGAATGATGAATGGCCGCCCACCGGACCCGCGAACCGCGTCGGCGGCCTCGAGAACCGCCGCTTCCCGAGCATCACGATCCGCCGTGGGGAGTTGCGTGACGTGAGCGCCGAGCATCGCCTCGAGCGCAGCCGCCGGGCTGCGTCGGCCCGGATCGACCGCGTCGGCCGGCGGACCCGACAGCACGAGACGGACGGCAAGGCCCGCGTGAGCGCCCGCCGCCGCGGTCAGTCGACAGTGGTTGGACCAGCGGCGGCCGGACGTGATCAGGGTGTCGGCGCCATCGGCCAGCGCCGCTCCAACCAGAAACTCGAGGTTGCGGAGCTTGTTCCCGCCGAAGGCCAGCGGCAGGAGGTCCTCGCGCTTGATCCACAGCTCCACGCGGCCGCCGAGCACTCCCTCCAGGCGTTCGAGTCGGTGGAGCGGGCTGGGCTCCGCGAACAGGCGGTGCCGCGGCAGCGCGGCGATCACGGGGTGCATCGAGCGATGGTAGCCGGTGCCACGCCGCTATCATCGGCCGATGGCCATCCGCATTACCCCCGAGCAGCGACAGACATCCGTCGGCCAGCACGCCGACATGGAGCGGTCCATTGCCGTCTCGGCCGGGCAGGTCGGGTCCGTGGGCCTGTATTCCTCGATGGTCACGACCGAACCAGGCGCGCGCACGCGGATCCATCACCACGGGCCGTGTGAGACCTCGATCTACATCGTCTCGGGCACGGCCCGGTTCACCTTCGGGCCGACCGGGATTGAGGACAGGTTCGACGCCGTCGCCGGCGACTTCGTGTACATCCCTGCCGAAGAGATCCACGTCGAGGAGAACGCCTCGTCGGTGGACCAACTGGTCGTGATCCTCACCCGGAACTGCCCTGATTCACACGTCGTGTACCTCGATGGCGGCGAGGACGGCGGCACGCCCCCACCGCCGCGCTGACGGCACCAGTGGCCAGCCCTCGGCCGGATGACCCAGATCCCGACCTGATGGACTCCCCCTGGGAGCGTCGGTCGCTGCCTGATCTGCTGGCCGAACATGACCTTCTCGGCGTCGAGGAGCGGCCCTTCGCGAACGACGGCTGGTCCGGCGCGACCCTCACGGTCCTGGAAGACCGCGGTCGCCGGTTCGTGCTGAAGCGAACGTCGGCTTCACGGGACTGGATCGTCCGATCGACGCGTGACGCGACGATCCGCGAGGCAGTGCTCGCTTCCGGACCGGACCCGCTCCGCGGGCCACTTCGGTCGGCCCACCTCGGTGCCGCTGCCGACGCGAACTCTGCCGTTGACGGGCAAGTCGCGGGAGCTGAGCCCGTTGCCGCGATCCTGATGCCGGACCTCTCCGGATCACTGCTCCACTGGAATCAGGGAGCCGGCGACAACGCGGCGATCGACGACGAGACGCTCGACCAGGTGCTGGCGGCCATCGCCGAGATCCACGCGCAGCCGTGGAGCCAGCGCCTTCCGGCGAACTGGCCATGGTGCCCCGACCTCGAACGGATCACGTTGCTGACACGCCCGTCAGCCGAGCGCTACGCCGCCGAGGGGGTCTGGGTCGGCGGGAGGTTCCTCGCGGGTTGGGACGCCTTCGAGCGCCTGGCGCCACCGGCGGCGCGTGACCTCGTGGCCGAACTGTCCAGGGATCCGGGGCCGTTGCTCGACGCTCTCGGTTGCCTTCCGCGGACGGGCCTCCACGGGGATCTGAAGCTGGCTAACGTTGCGCTCCACCGAGACGGCGAGGCATCGTTCATCGACTGGCAGATGACGGCCGTCGGTCCGATCGCGATGGAGCTCGGTTGGTTCCTCGTCGCCAACGTTGCGGAACTTCGGGACGGGCCGGATCGGTTGCTGGATCGGTATCGCGAGGCCTTGGGAACCGCAGGCAGCAGCGAGGTCATTGGCGACTGGGAGACCCAGCGTGATCTGGCCGTGATCATCGGCCTGTTGCTCCGAGGCTGGCGCAAGGCCCTCGACGCCGAAGCCGGCCACACCCTCCCGACGGGCGCGTCCGCCTGGGATGACCTCGCATGGTGGAGCGCTGCCGCGGTCGAGGCCGCCGCCCGAAGACTCTAGGCGCCAACAACGGGCAGCGGCCCGGGCGCGGTCTACGATGGCGGGCCCGAACTGCACTGTGAGGAGCATCCCAATGGCCAGAAGCATCATCACCGGGCCGGACGTAATGCCGTCGGCCATGCCGTTCAGTCAGATCGTGGAGGCCAATGGGTTCGTCTTCCTCGCCGGCCAGTGCGGAGATGTGCCGGGTGTCGCCGGCGCTGTTCCGGGTGGAATCAAGGCCGAGACCCGGCAGATGCTCGACAACGTCGGGCGGCTGCTCCGCGCCGCGGACCTGGATTACGGTGATGTGGTCCAGTCCACGGTCTACCTCCGCGACTTCGCGGATTTCGCAGACATGAATACCGTCTACCGCGAGCGTTTCCCAGTGGATCCGCCGACCCGCGCGACCGTGGGTGTCACCGGACTCGCGGCCGACTTCCGGGTCGAGATCGTGTGCGTCGCGGCTCGACCGAGCTGAGCCTCGCCGCTACTCGACTGGCGGGGTTCCGCCTACTTGGAACTCGTCGAGAGCAATGGTCCGCCGACCGGGGGTTCCGACCGTTTCGATGGTGATCTTGTGGGTCCCGGCTCGATCGAACGTGTGACTGAAGATCGAGGCCCGCGGCTTGAAATGACGCGCGTAGACATCGACCGTCTCGACGAGGACGTCATCGAGGTAGATATTGGCCTTGCCGCGTGTCGGTCCCTCCGGCCCGATCCAGGTGATCGATGTCCCCTGAAACGTGAACCAGGCCATCGTTCCGCTGTCGATCGCGTAGCGGACGAGGCCGCCGTTGTAGCGGGCGAACTCTGCCTGTCCCCAGCCGCCCGAGAAGTGGACGTACCGGCTCGCCTGATCAAAGACCGCCACGGGCCCGGCCGCCACCTTCGCCGGCGGGGCCACCCTGGCTGTGGTCTTCGGGACCCACGTGGAGTTCATGAGGCCCATGACCTTGTTCACGTAGTTCCGAGAGAACGCGGACCATCGGTCCGGATTTCGCTCCCCGTCGCCGGTCAGCCACCAATGGGCGACGGACGGCCAGTCGCCGAGCCAGTTGTAGAGAGCCGTCAGCTTGTGACGGGCGACATGGTCCTGGTTGCGAGGTGTCGGGGCCGCGGCCGCATTGCCGAGATAGCGAAGCGACCAGGACGCCCAGTTCGCAGGCATGATCTGGTACTTGCCGATGGCGCCGGAGGTCGTGTTGATGGCGTCATAGCGCCCGTTCGATTCGATCGCTCCGAGGGCGGCCATGAACCGGGTGATCCTGGGCGGATCGGCAGCCTGCGTAGGTCCCGGGACGATCAGGACGACGAGCATGAGGGCACTGAGCGAGGCTGCGGCGACCGCTCGAAGGCGGCCGGACACGTCGGGCAATAAGTCCTCCTCCAAGAGGCGTTGCGAACCCGGAGAATAGCCGCCCCGGTCGGCCGAAGCAACAGCGGCCCTCGAGGCCGTTTACCGACGCCGATTGACCGTCAGCCCTCGATCGAGGAGAGGAAGGCGACAACCCGATCCAGGACGTCATCGAGCACCGGTTTGAGGCCGTGCCCAAGGCGCGGATAGGTCACCAGTTTGGCATGCGGGAGCAGCGGGACGGCGGCCCGCAGGAGCTCGATCTTCGCGAAGGGATCCGACTCACCGGACAGGAGGAGGACCGGGCAGGTGATCCGCGGCCAATGCGCAATCCGCGCCTCGGTTCGCTCCGGCGATCCCGGCGGGTGGAGCGGATACGAGAACAGGACGAGCGCGCCGTAGTCCGTGCCGGGCTCGGCCGCAGCGAGACTGGCCACGCGACCGCCGTAGGAGTGCCCGCCGACGCCGACGTCGGATGCCGGTCCATCCGGGACCGCCGCTCGCCAGACCGGGACGACGTCCTCAGCGCGGCGTTTCGGCAGGTCGACCGCGGCGGCGGCGATCCCGCGCGCCTCGAGACCGCGAACGAACGGTTCCATCGATGCGGCGTTGCCGCTCGCCCCGTGGCCCAGATGCAGTCGGATCGGCATGGGATCAGGGTACCGTTCCGGGGCCGTATCCTCGTGCCGATGAGCGACATCGGCCGGTGCCCCTGGGGTGACGACGCGTCGGGTGACCGGCGGATGCAGGCGTACCACGACGACGAGTGGGGCGTCGCGGTCACCGACGACGGTGAGCTCTTCGAGCGCCTGATCCTCGAATGCTTTCAAGCCGGCCTGTCATGGCGGACCATCCTCAACAAGCGCGAAGCGTTTCGTGCCGCGTTTCGAGGTTTCGACCCGGCGAGCGTCGCGGCGTACAACGACGCGGATCGGGACCGGCTGATGGCCGACGCCGGGATCGTTCGCAATCGGTCCAAGATTGATGCCTCGATCGGCAACGCGGCCGCCTTTCTCGCTGTCGTTGCCGAGTTCGGTTCATTCGATGCGTACCTGAGGTCCATCGTGCCGACGCCGCCGACGAGACTTGCCTCGGTGGCATCGATGGGCGACATCCCTGCAACAACCGACGTCTCGGATGCGCTCTCGGCCGACCTGCGACGGCGCGGCTTCCGCTTCGTCGGATCGACCATCGTTTATGCCTTCATGCAGAGCGTGGGCCTCGTGGACGATCACGTGGCCGGCTGCTTCCGTTATCGCGGCGATCCGGGCTGATCCAGGGTGCCGGGCCGGTCCGCGGCCCGCGGCTGCTTCCGGAGCCGGCCGACTTCAGAGCTCGCGGCGACGGAGCGAGTACGCGGCGAGGGACATGACGAGGATCATCCAGACGACGGTCCAGATGAGGAACCCGAGGGTCGGCGGGGTCGTAGCGAAGAACGGGTTCGCCTCGGCCAGCGGGTTGCCCGCGGCGGCGGCGACCACGATCCCAGGCTCCAGACCGTAGATCACGCCGCGCCACAGACCGTCGGTCGGCAGGATTGCGCGGCCAACCTGACCCACGATCTCGAGGTTCACGCCCGGGTTGTGGGCCGTGATCGCGATCCCGACTCGCTCGATCGCTCCGGAGGCCCAGGACAGCCCGTAGACGACCACGGAGATGGCGCCCGCGCCGATGGGCGGCAGACGTGTCGACAGCAGCAGGCTGAGCGACAGGACCACCAGACCTTCGGTTGCGAGGTAGATCAGCGGTCCGATGATCGACGGCGGCGTGTACCCGGAGACGCGGCTCACGACGAGGATCGCCATCAGGGCGGACCCGGCGCCATACGTGACGAGGACCACGGCGAGGCCGAGCCATCGCCCAAGGAGATACGACGAACGTCGGATCGGACGCGCGAGGAGGGCCAGGGCAATCCCCGATTCGATGTCGTTCGCGATGGCCGGGGCGCCCAGGAAGGCCGCCGTCATCGCCAGAACGAAGCTGAACTGGAAGGCAATGAAGATCAGGATCTGGGAGACACCAAGCTGAATCGTCAGTTCCGACGTTTCGGACGCACGGGCGAACGAGACGAGACGGTCGATCCCCCAGCCGGTGAGGGCGACGGCCAGGATGGCCAGGAGCACCAGCACCCACAGGATCCGGCGGCGCGCCGCTTCGCCGATGGTCAGGCGCGCGATGGCGATCACGCGACCGACTCCGGCCGATTGCCACGGACGAGCTCGAGGAATCGCGCCTCGAGTGATTCCCGACCGGATGCAACCTCGTGGACCCGCACACCCGAGGCCACGAGTGTCGCGACAACGTCAGGAACCTCGGCGGCCGGCAGGTCCTTGATGAACAGATCCCGGCCATCGAACCTCGTCGGGCCGAAACGGTCGAGGAGGGCCATGCCTCCAGGTTCCAGGCCCTCGACGCGGATGCGCGTCTCATGGGCGCCGAGGACTTCGGCCAGCGATCCCTCGGCAATGACCGCGCCCTTGTCGACGATCGCGAGGCGATCGCAGACCTGCTCGACCTCCGTCAACAGGTGCGAATTCAGGAGGACGGCAGCGCCTCGATCGCGTGCCGTTCGAAGGATCCCGCGGACATCCATCCGACCGATCGGGTCGAGTGCCGATGTCGGCTCGTCGAGGATCACCAGCGCCGGATCGCCGACGAGCGCCACGCCGAGGCCGAGGCGCTGCTGCATGCCCTTCGAGAACCCGCTGACGGAGGTGTCGCCGCGTTCGGAAAGCCCGACCAACTCGAGGACCTCATCGAAGGCGCGGGCGCGCCCGGTCTGTGGCATCCCGATGAGGTCGGCGTGCAGGTTCAGGACCTCCCGCGCCCGGAGCCACGGTTGGAACCGGAACAGCTCCGGGAGGTAGCCGATCCGACGGCGCGCCTCGCGATCCCCGAGCGGCTGCCCGAGGACCGTCCCTCGCCCGGCAGTGGGCCGGGCGAGGCCGAGGAGCAACTTGACCGCGGTCGTCTTGCCCGCACCGTTCGGGCCGAGGAAGCCGAAGATCTCACCCGGTCGCACGGTCATGCTCAGACCGGCCAGTGCCTGGACACGGCCGTAGCGCTTGCGGAGGTCTGCGACGTCGATGACGAGGCCGGGCTCATTGGTCATGGCGGCGATGAATCCTCGAGATCATGACGAGTCGGAACCATCGTGCCACGCAAGCTGTCACATCGTTCGTGGAGGCTGGGCCCATGATCCTCATCGAACGCCCCTGCTGCACTGCCCCGATGGCCATCGAACTGCCGATTCCGGACTCGCTCCGGTGCGATGACTGCGCGACGACGTGGGACGTCGTCGACGCGGTTGCCGAGGAGGCCCTGCTCGCGGCCTGATCAGCGCCATCACAGGCCGTTCCGGCGCTACCATCGGGCCGTGGACACTTCAGCCCAACCGCCGATGGACGAGGCCGTTCTGCGGGCCGCGATCTGCGCGGCCGGACGGCGGCTCGGATCGCGCGGGCTCATCAGCGCGGGCGAGGGAAACCTCTCGAT
>JANMNF010000199.1:0-5813 GCA_031373765.1 Chloroflexota bacterium | reverse complement strand
CCGGAGTTGATCGCGGGAATCGAACGGGTCCGGGATGGGCTCGGCGAGTCTCTCGGCGCCGACCTTCGCGCGCTGCTGGCGCGGCCCGAGGTCACGGCCGCCCGGCGCCGATGCGTGTCGCTGCTCAAGCGAGGACGGTTCCCCAAGCCCGGCCGAAACTGGCCGCCGGTCCCCTATCCGTTGTTCTGAAGGCCGGATCGCGATCATCCGGATCGGTCACGATAGGCACGAGGAGGTCTCGTGAGTTCGGCCGATCATCTGCTCGCCATCGATGTCGGAACCCAGAGCGTCCGCGCCATCCTGTTCGATCCGCGCGGAACGCTCGTCGCCATGGGACGCGTTGCCGTAGAGCCGTACGTGTCGCCGAACCCGGGCTGGGCTGAGCAGGACCCCGAGGTCTGGTGGAATGCCATCGGCGAGGCCTGTCGCCGGCTGTGGGCCGATCCGGCGGCTCGGCCAGATTCCGTGGCCGGGGTAGCCCTGACCACGCAGCGAGTAACGATCGTCGTGGCCGACGAGGACGGCAAGCCGCTCAGACCCGCCATCGTGTGGCTCGACCAGCGTCAGACCGACGACCTCGCACCGGTCGGCGGCGCCTGGGGTCTCGCGTTCCGTGCGGCCCGCGTGAGCGAGACCGTGGCTCGCTTCCAGGCGGACTGCGAGGCGAACTGGATCGAGCGATACGAACCTGGGGTATGGCGCCGCATTCGCCGCTACGGCGTGCTGTCGTCGTGGCTCACCGCCCGATTCGTGGGCCGTTGGGTGGATTCGTCGGCGGCACAGGTTGGTTATCTTCCATTCGATTTCAAGCGCTCACGATGGGCCGGCCGACTGGACTGGAAGTGGCAGGTCGCACCGTTCGATCGAGCGTGGCTCCCGGAACTCGTCGACCCGACCGAGCCACTCGGCGAGCTGACAAAGGAGGGTGCGGCCCATCTCGGCATTGCTCCCGGCATCCCGATGATCGCGTCGGCCGGGGACAAGCAGGCAGAGGCCCTCGGCGCGGGTGCCGTGACGCCGGACGTGGCGGCCCTCTCGTTCGGGACGACCGCAACGATCGGAACGACACATCGGAAGTACCTCGAGGCAATCCCGCTGGTTCCCCCCTACCCCGCCGCGTTTCCCGGGGCGTGGCTCGTTGAGCTCCAGGTCCTGCGCGGCTTCTGGATGGTCGAATGGTTCAAGCGTGAGTTCGGTGCAGACGAGATCTCGCGAGGCGCCGCGCTCGACGTTCCACCCGAAGCGCTGTTCGAAGACCTGCTGGCGGCCTCGCCTCCGGGTGCCATGGGCCTCGTGCTCCAGCCGTACTGGATGCCAGGTGTCCGCTTTCCGGGCCCGGAAGCAAAAGGCGCAATCGTGGGATTCGGCGACGTCCACGGTCGTGCGCATGTCTACCGGGCAATCCTCGAGGGACTCGCCTACGGCCTGCGGGAAGGTGCCGAGCGGACCGTCAACAAGAGCGGCGTCGCGATCCGCGAACTTCGCGTTTCGGGTGGCGGATCGCAGTCGCGGGCCGCCGTGCAGCTGTTCGCTGATGTCTTCGGGATTCCGGCGAGTCGCCCTCACACGCACGAGGCCGCGGGCCTCGGGGCCGCGATCGATGCTGCTGTCGGAGTGGGTATTCACCCGGATGCGCTCGCTGCGGTCGCGGACATGGTTCACATTGGCGAGCGATTCGAACCGGCCCGTGAAGCGTCGCGGATTTATGACGATCTGTACCGATCCGTCTACCTGGCGATGTACGAGCGGCTGCGCCCGCTCTACCGCGAGATCCGACGCATCACGGGCTATCCGAAGTAAGGATCGGCCGCTCGAAGACCAGCAGACGCCACGACCCCACGGCCGTGCTGCTGATCGGCACGAGGCCCGCGGCGCTAGCCGCCGCCCGAACCCGCTCGTGGGAATGGCCGTAGATCCGCAGGTCGGATCGCGTGACCCACTCCCACAGGTTCAGGACCCGGATCACGGCCCGCGCAATCGGCAGGTCGGGCGGCAGCGTGACCGCCATCCGGCGGCGCGTGTGCTCGGCGGCACGGCCGATGAGGGCATCGATGTCCGGGTAGCAGCACCCGACACGATCGAGGGCGACGAGATCGGCCGGCTCGATGTCCGGCGCGAGCGCGACGAAGTCCCCGTGGTGAAACGTGATCCGGTCGGCCAGCCCGCGAGCGGCCGCCTCGTCACGGGCGGCCGCCAGATAGCCCGACGACGCGTCGACATCGATCGCGGAGGCCGCCCCTCGTTCGAGCAGCAAGTGATGCACGGCTCCAACGCCCCCGCCGATGTCGAGGACCGTGAGCCCCGTGACGCTCGGGCGAGACAGAGCATCGGCCAGGGCCTTCGAGGCGCGGCCCGGCCCGCGGCGGCGGTACAGGCGCAATTCGGACGCCGCGAAGTCCGCGTCGAAGGCCTCGTCGTAGCAGCAGGAGCATCGGGGCGCAGGCATGGTGCAAGGGTAATTCGGACGAGGCCAGGCGACTCGGCCAATCGGCCACGAGGACGATCGTTATCCGAATGACGACCCGCCGGCAACGAGACCGAACCGCGCCCGATGCACGGTTGATCGCATCAGCCAGGTGGGCACGGACCCATCGCTGGGCTATCGAAGGTGGAGAACTTGCGCGACAACTCGGTTGGAGTCCGGCTGCTGGGCTGGCTCCCGGGCTTCCTGCTGGCCTTGCCCCTGGCCGTGGTCTGGGTCATCGGCGCCCTGATGATCGCGGAGCCAGAAGGACCCGCGGCCTAGAGGTGATTCCCGCACAAGGGCTTGACCGACGCCCTGGCGCGCATCGCGCCGGTGTGGATTGGGCGGCCCGTGCGGATGGTGCGTCCGCCGCCGCGATCGGGCTGGTTGATCAGAATCGCGGCGTACGAGCGTAGCCATGCGTCCGATCCGTCGATTCGGATGGTCGGCCGAGCGTCGCTGGGCTCGGTTTGATGAGCCACCTCGATCAGCTCCCGGGACGTCCGCGCCTTGGCACCAACGTCCCTGGGAACTACGGCTAGGCGCGGACTTCCTGGCGCATGAACATGATGTATGCGGCTGCGAAGCAGATCGCCGTGAGGGCGACGAGCGACACCAGATGCGGCCAGACGAGCAAGGCACTCTGATCGAAGGACAGGAGCTGGCCCTGCGCCTGCTGCTGCCATTGCTGCCACTGGCCGACAGTTGTCGGCGTGGAAACCGTGGTCACCGTCGGGTTGAGCAGGACCGCCGAGGCCTCCTGATAGAGCGTCAACGGGAGCAGTCGAGCAATCGTCGCCGACAGCGCGGAAAGGGACACGAACTCCTCTGCCGTCGCCGCGCTTGCCACCGGCGCGAGCACGCCGGCAACCAGGCTGATGATCAGCTGCCCGAAGATCGCCACCAGCAACCACACGCCGAACCCGACGAGCGCCGCCGTCGCAGCTCGGCGAATGACAACCGAGAGCAGCAGCCCAAACGCGAGCCACAGGCTGACCCACAGGATCGTGAGCGCGACCCATGCCAGGAGTCGAATGACCTCATCCGGGCTGGGAACGATCCCCAGCCTGACGATGCCGAAACCGGAGATCACGCCGACCACGACAAGGAGCACGAGGCTGATCGCGGCGAGACCGGCCGTGAACTTGCCGTTCACCACGTCGTCCCGATAGATCGGCTGGGAAAGCAGGCGCGGGAGCGTCCCGTCGGTCCGCTCGCTGTTGATCGCGTCGAAGGCGAAGGCGACGCCGAGAAGCGGCGCAACGATCCCGACGAAGTTGAAGACATTCGGGATCGGCACGGCGCTCGGGCTGAACAGGAAGAGGGCGAGGAATGCATTCCTCGTGTCCGTGACCTGCGAGGCGACCGAGCGAATCGCGTCGGATGCGAAGTAGAGCGGCACGATCGCAGCGGCCCCGAGCACGAGCAGGAGGACGATGAACCGGGCACTCGAGATGTGATCGCTGAATTCCTTGCGAGCGACGATTCGCCAGCCGGCGACTCGACCCTCAAGGCCCGCGACCACCGGACGCGCGTCCGTCGTCATTGCCCAACCTCCGTCGTGGTTCCGGTAACGCCCATGCCGGCGACGGCTGTCCGATAGATGTCATCGAGCGACTGTTCGACCACCCGAAGCGATGTCAGGCGCAGCCCGCGCTCCACCACCGCGCGGAGGAGTGCCTCGCGCACCGTTTCGGAAGCCTCCGCGGGTCGGATCGTGATGCGCCAGGACCCGGTCTCCGCGGTCCAGTCCACGGCCGAGACGCCGTCGATGGAGCTCAGGATGGCTCGCGTCTCGGGATCGGCTGCCTCCGCATCGTCCCGCGCGATGGCGACCTCGAGGTGCGCCGCCCCATCGCCGAACTGGGCCGCGAGCTCCTCCACGGTCCCGACGCCGATGAGCCGGCCCGCGGCGAAGATCCCGACCCGATCGCAGACCGACTGGACCTGCCCGAGCAGGTGGCTCGACAGGAGGATCGTCATGCCGCGATCCCGGACGAGGGATCGGAGGAGACCGAGGATCTCGACAACGCCGATCGGATCGATCGAAGTCGTGGGCTCGTCGAGGATGAGGACATCGGGATCCTTCAGCAGCGCATCCGCGATCCCGAGGCGCTGGAGCATGCCTCGCGAGTACGTGTCCGTTGCCGTGTCGGCGCGCCCGACGAGGCCCACCTGTTCCAGGACGTGGCCGATTCGCTCTTCTGTCTCGTCGGTGCCGAGACCGTTGAGCGCTGCCGTATAGCGAAGGTTTTCTCGACCCGTGAGGTTGCCGTAGAACCCGACCGCGTCGGGGAGGTAGCCGACCCGACGCTTGACCTCGAGCGGCCGACGGGCTGGGTCGAGGCCGACGACGCGTGCCGTGCCGCCGGACGGCTCGGTCAGGCCGAGGAGCATCAGGATCGTGGTCGTCTTGCCCGCTCCGTTCTGGCCGAGCAGCCCGAAGATCTCGCCCGCCCGAACCTCGAGATCGAGGACATCGACGGCCACGAACTCGCCGTAACGCTTCGTCAGCGCGCGCGTCCGGATCGGCGCGCCGGCCGACGCGGGATCGGTCGCAGGCGATGACCTGCGGCGCCGCGAGGGCCGCGCCGGTGCGATATCAGTCACGGATTACCGCCGGCCGTAGCGCTGGAATACCCACCAGACACCGGCACCGACCGCAATGATGAGCGCGACGCCCACCGCGCCCCAGATGATCGATGTCTCGACCGTGTAGCGGATCTGGATGGAATCGCTCGCTGACGAATCGCCACTCGCCGACAGGGTCACGGTGTAGTCACCGGCGATCGCATCGCCCGACGGCTTGATCTGGGCATTGACGGTGACGGACTGACCGGCTGCGATCGATGCCACGGTCGGCTTGTCGAACGTGATTTCCCACTTGCCCGGCCCTGTTCCGCTCAGGTTCAGGTTGGTGATATCGGCGGTTCCCGTGTTCGTCAGGACAATGGCCAGGGGGCTGGTGGTTCCGGCCGAGCCACGCCCGTTGAGGCGGCTGTCCGAGGTGTCCATGGTCATGGTGTACGTCCCGGTGATCTCGACTTGCAGGTCGTTCACCAGGGTCTGGCCGCCGACACTGGTCGCGACCTGCATCTTGTAGGTCCCTGCGGCGACGTCGGTAGGCGGCGTCACGGCCACGGTAACCCCAGCCGAAGAGCCGGCCTTGACGGTGGCCGATGCCGCCTGAGCCTGGCCGGTGAGCGTCGTGTTCACGGTCCAGCCCGTCGGGCCGGCACCAGTGGCTGAGTAGGTCTGGTCCTCGGTCGTGTCGTTCGTGAGGGTCAGGTTGAAGTTGAAGGACTGGGTGCTCGGCCCGCGGAGCGCGGGGATGTCGTTCTTGATCGTG
>JANMNF010000190.1:0-4545 GCA_031373765.1 Chloroflexota bacterium | reverse complement strand
GGGCCTCGCCCAGCTCACGGCATTCGAGGATGAGGGCGCCGACCTCTCGCGGGTCGTCATCGGGCATGCCGATTCCCACCCGGTCCTTGACCACTACCTCGAGATCATTCGACGGGGCGCCAACCTCGAATTCGACTTCCTTGGGATGTCGTTCACCGCCCAGGAGCGGGTCGGGGAGCCCCGGATCATCGACGTGCTGCTGGAGTTGCTGTCACGCGGTCATGCGGATCATGTGTTCCTCAGCCAGGACGTCTGCCACAACTCCCAGCTTCACCACTACAAGGGCAACGGGTACACCTATCTTCAGGAGGCGTTCCTGCCTCGATTGCGCGAGCGAGGTGTCTCCGAGGCGGAGGTTGATCAGCTCACGGTTGCCAATCCTCGGCGGATCCTCACGATCGAGTAGCCGTAGTCCCCACTCCGGGCGCCAGCCAGCCTCCACCCCGCCCGGGTCAGCGCGACCAGGGGTGCATTTCGATGTCTCCGGGCAATCCAGCCGAGCCGCTGCACGGTGCGATCCCACCGATATCGGTCACCGAGACCGGCGCCGATTGGCGACGGGTGCATCAGATGCAGACGTACATCAGGTAAGGAGCTCTCTGACTTCCCGAACTGTTCAATCGAGCACTGACGAGTCCCGGTGCGCCCGCGCGCCGGGGCCCATTGGGTACTCGCCGCCGCCATTGCGACTGGGCTTCCTGAGCGCGTACGCTCCTGCAGCGCTGATGGCGCGCCGATCCTGGAAGTCCCAGTCGCGTTACGAGGTTGCCCGGTGACGAATCCAGCAGACAGGCCAGCAGAGTCAGACGGGACGACCGCTGACGCCGGACCAATCGATCCGCCGACCGCGACGCCATTCACGGCTCCACCGCCGTCGTACTGGTCAACCCCCCCGCCGATCATGAGCGGACCCGCTCCGGGATACGCCTATGTCGGCTTCTGGCGGCGATTCGTGGCCGCGCTCATCGACGGATTCCTTCTCACGATCGTCAGCTACGCGATCTTCATCCCCATGCTCCTCGGTTCATTTGGATCGGCCGACATCGGCTTGCTGGGCAGCCGGAACGCGTATTCGATCGATCCGGTCACGGGACTGGCGGTTGCCAGCCCGGCGGCGATGGCGGTGCTCGGTCGGATGATGGGCCAGATGTTCCTGGCCATCGGGATCATCCTTCTGGTCCAGGCGCTGTACTTCGTCATTCTCTGGACCTGGCGCGGTGCGACCCTTGGGCAGATGGCGCTCGGAGTCGAGATCCGAAACGAAGCCGACGGTCGCCGGATCAGCTTCGGTCGCTCGCTCCTCCGGTACCTGGGCTATCTCATCTCATCGTGGATCCTGGGTATCGGGTTCATTTGGGTGGCCTTCGACCGCCGGAAGCAGGGCTGGCATGACAAGATCGCCGGAACCGTCGTCGTCAGGCGGATGAACTGATCGTGACCACCGAGGGAGGGATTCCCGGCTGGCGGTCCGAGGCGACGCAACCTCCTGATGGCAGGATTCCCGGTTGGGACTCGGGCACGCCCGGGGCCCCTTCTGACCCTTCGGCTCGGAGCATCGGGGCGCGGATCGTGGAGTCTTTCGAGCTGTACCGAATACACGCTCGGCGGGTCGTCGCTCTCGCCCTCCTCTTCCAGGGTGTCCTGAGCATCCCGCTCGTGATCGCGAGCGTCACCGGCATCCAGCGAGTGCTCGACATCTGGTCGCAGATGTTCTCTGGATCCGTCCGATCCGTGTGGGAGTCGTCCTTCGCTTGGACCACCGGACCGTTCCATGATCCGGCGATGGACCAGGCGTTGCTGGGCGTCGCCGTTGGCTTGAGCGCGCTCGGCGGGTTCCTCGCCATGGCGGCGACCGCGATCCTGATCCTGGACCCGGCGAGCGCTCACCGGACCGTGATGTCCGTCGCCGCCGAGACCGTGCGACGAGGCCGACCCATCTTTGTTCTCGGTTTCGCGATCGCGGCGCTCCTCGGCGCGTTCTACTGGCTCGAAGGTCGGTGGATTGCGGACCTGATCGGTCAAGGACCCGGGCCCATCTCGAATCCTCGCGCCGCGGCCGCGTCCGCCGCATCGGCCGCAACCGGGGCCGTTCTGTTGTTCGTCATCGCTCTTGTCTTGGAAGGCGGGCTCTTCTACGCGATCGTTCGGTGGTCTGTCGCGATTCCGGCGCTCGCCGTGGAGGGTCTTTCACTGCGGGCAGCGCTGGGTCGGAGCAGCCAATTGACCAAGGGCCGACGCCTCTCGATCCTGTGGCTCATCATGGTTGCCGGTTTCGCGGTCACCGTCGTCGCCTCGATCCTGATCTACGGACCGGTGATTGCGGTTGTGGTCGGCGGCCTGGGGAGCGAGGCCATAAGTTTTGCCCTTGTCATCGGACTCACCGCGACCGCCGCCATCTGTGCGCCGCCCATGACGATCCTCGTCGCCATCCTGTACCGCGATCTTCGCGATGCTGGGCCCCGCGAGCCGCGCGAAATCCCGCCCCTGCCGCCCGGATGGGGCTCAAGCGGTTAATCGCGCTGACGCCCTACACGGGCACGCCCCGGGCAGGTCGCGGCAGCCCGGCCAGGCGGGAGGGGCACCTACCCAGCGAGCGAAGCCTTTACGACGAGGTCGACGTTGCCCTTGAGCGCGATCGAGATCGGGCAGTTCTCCTTGGCGTCCTCGGCGATCGACTGGAACGTGGCCAGGTCGATGCCGGGAACGTCGCCGACGACCGTGATGGTGCTGGTGGTCACCTTCCAGCCGCCGCTCGCACTGTCGAAGAGAACCTCTGCCTTGACATCGAGCTTCGTGGCTGGCGTCCCATTCTTGGCGAGGCGGGCGGAGAACGCCATCGAGAAACAGCTGGCGTGGGCCGCGGCGAGCAGTTCCTCCGGCGACGTCTTGCCATTGTGGGCGCCGGTACGAGCGGCCCACGAAACGGGCATCCGCGAGAAGACGCCACTCGAGACGTAATCGATGGTCCCGCCGCCGGTGAGCAGATCGCCCTTCCAGGTGACGCTGGCATGTCGTGTTTCGGCCATGATTCGGGACCTCCAGGTCGGGTCGGAACGGCGTGGTCTGTCGGGGACATCCTCCCACGGTTCGCGCGGGCAGGGTCGCGGCGAAAGGTCCTGGACCTGCTCAGGTCCCCAGCGCCGCTCGAACCAGCGTGATGAACGGACGATGGGCAACGGTTCGCGGAAAGACGACCTTCTCCATGCCGCCGAAGTCGCGGTGCGCGGCCACGGCCCGCGCGAACGCCCCCGCGAACCCCGGATCGGCCAGGGGGTCGAAGCCCGGCTCCCACCAGAGCCCGGCGATCCGGAGCGCCCCGGCGCGACGTTCGATCCGCGGCTCGATGCGCCCGACCAAGCGGTCGCCGTACAGGATTGGCAGGACGTAGTAGCCCCAGCGCCGCTTCTTCTCCGGGACATAGACCTCCCAGACGTAGTCGAAGTCGAAGAGCCGGCGCATGAGGTCGCGATCCCAGCACAACGGATCGAGCGGCGCGAGGAATGCCACGCTGGGATCCACGCCACCGGGCGAGGTGCCCGCATCGACCTCTAGTCGCGCCTCTTCGAGGATCCCGAGCTCCCCGGCCACGACATACCGATGACCCTTGAGGCCTTCGATCTGCACTGGAATCAGGGCCCCGTCATCGACGAGCGTCTCGATCATCGCGCGTCTTGCGATCGCCGAACCCGTGCCCATCCATAGCGTGTACTCGCCTGTGGCCCCGAGCAGGCCGACGGCTCGATACCGCGACAGGAGCTTGTGGCGAAGCTGTTCCTCGGGCGATGGCCGCACGTCGAGCAGCGCGGCAGGGAAGAGCCGCTCGGTCAGGTCATAGACCCGTCGGTTGCCCTCACGCCTTGAGATCGCCAGCATGCCGGCCTCCGCAAGGGCCTCGAGGATTGCCCTGACCTGGTTCGTCGGCCGCCAGTACCAGTCGATCGCGGCGCGGGCCTCGAAGTCGGTCGAGGACAGGGCGCCGTCGGCGCGGATCCGGCCGAGCAGTTCCTCGACCAGCGGAGCGTGTTCGTCGAACGTGCCGGCGGCGTGGGCCTCGAGATTCCGATCCCAGGTGATCCGATACCACGGCAACTCAGCGGTCGGCACGATCGAGAACATCTTGTTGTACGTCTCGTACAGCACGCGGTCCTCGTACAGCCAGCGATCCGTCCAAGGCCGCCGATAGCCCTCGATCCGGGCAAGGAGCACGAGGTCGTGATTGCGTCCGGCGATCTCGAGGGGATCGAACTGGAGCGATCCCACCCGATCGATGACCCGGAGAACGCTTTCGCGTTCGGGTGGGAGTTGGCGCGGCGGCGCCAGAAGGTGGCGCAGGACGAGGAATCGCCGCGCGATATCCCGGTTCATGTTGATGGTGGGCGAGGGCTTCACGTCAGGCACGCGCGGATGGTAGCGGCGCGTTCAGCCGGTCGCCAATGCCCTGGCCAGGCGGTCGATGAACTCGGCCTGGGATCGATTGGCGTGTCGGCGTGCATCGCCGAGCGTGAACCAGGCCAGCCGATCGATCTCCGGGAACGTCCCGATTCG
>JANMNF010000184.1:0-7147 GCA_031373765.1 Chloroflexota bacterium | reverse complement strand
CGCGACGGGCTGGATCATCATCGTCGTCGGCATCGCCATCGGCGGTGGGGCCGGACTGTACACAGCCCGGACCGTGAAGATGACCGCGATGCCCCAGCTTGTGTCGCTGTTCAACGCGGTCGGCGGCGGCGCGGCGGCCCTCATCGCCATCGACGACTACCTGCGCCTGGCCACCGAAGGTAGCGCCATCGCGCTCCAGATCAGTATCCCCACCGTCCTCGACATCCTCATCGGGTCGATCACCTTCACCGGCTCGCTCATCGCGTCCGGCAAGCTGATGGGCCTGATCAGCGGCAAGCCGATCATCCTGCCCGGCGGTCGCCTGATCACGCTGGCCATCGTGCTCGTTGCGGCGGCCGGATCGATCTACCTGTGGACCGGCGTCGTCAGCGTCCCGGTCATGTTCCTCATCCTCGCCGCAGCCCTGGTCTTCGGCGTCACGATGGTCCTGCCGATCGGCGGCGCGGACATGCCCGTCGTCATCAGCCTGCTCAACAGCTTCACCGGAACGGCCGTGGCGATGGCGGGCTTCGTCATCGGCAACGACGTCCTGATCATCGCCGGCGCCCTCGTGGGTGCCTCGGGTGCGATCCTCACCAAGCTCATGGCCGACGCCATGAACCGATCCGTGCTGAGCATCATGCTCGGCGGGTTCGGTGGTGGCGAGGGCACCGTCGGCGCGGCCACGGAGGGCGGAGCCTCCGTCCGTGAGCTCGGCCTCGACGATGCCGCGATCCAGCTCGCGTATGCCTCGACCGTGATCATCGTCCCGGGCTACGGCCTCGCCGTTGCCCAGGCCCAGCACGCCTGCCGCGAGCTCGGCGAGCTCCTGGAGAGCCGGGGCGTGGACGTGAAGTACGCCATCCACCCGGTCGCCGGCCGCATGCCGGGCCACATGAACGTCCTCCTCGCCGAGGCCAATGTCCCGTACCCCCAGCTCAAGGAAATGGAGGAGATCAACCCCGAGTTCGATCGCTGCGACGTGGCGCTCGTGGTCGGTGCCAACGACGTCACGAACCCGGCAGCCCGGAAGCCCGGCTCGCCCGTATCCGGGATGCCGATCCTCGACGTCGATCACGCCAAGGCGATCATCGTCATCAAGCGCTCGATGGGGCGCGGCTACGCGGGCATCGATAACGAGCTGTACGGCAATCCCAAGACGGGGATGCTCTTCGCGGACGCCAAGGCCGGCCTCGCCGACCTCGTGAACGCGGTCAAGGCGCTCTAGGGTGGCCGACAAGCCGGCCGATGCGACCAAGGGTGCGGAGGCGGCCAAAGGCTTAACGGGCGCCGGGGCGACCGGCCCGGCCCCGGCCGCCGAACCCGCCAAGGCGCCCGACCCGACCGACGACCTCGTGGAACGGAAGCACACGCTGAGCGTCGGTCGGAAGAAACTCGCCTACACCTCGTGGACCGGGCGCATCGTCCTTCGCGAGGAGGTCATCGAGGACGGCAAGGTTGCCGGCTTCAAGCCCAAGGCCACGGTCTTCGTCACGGCCTACACGCTCGATGGCGCCGACCCGAAGCAACGCCCCGTCACGTTCGCGTTCAACGGAGGGCCGGGCTCATCGAGCGTCTGGCTCCATCTCGGGCTCCTGGGCCCGCGACGGGTCGTCTCGGGCGACGCCGGATCGGCGGTCCCGCCGCCCTACGACCTCGTCGACAACCCCGAATCGCTCCTCGTGCACTCCGATCTCGTGTTCATCGATCCGGTGGCGACAGGATTCTCCCGACCCATCGACGGCGAAAAGGCCACCGAATACAGCGGGTTCATGCGCGACCTCGAATCGGTCGGTGAGGTCATCCGGCTGTGGACCTCGCGGAACGGCCGCTGGATGTCGCCCAAGTTCCTCGCCGGCGAGTCCTACGGGACGATCCGTGCCGCGGGCCTGTCGGCCTACCTCCAGGGCCGTCACGGCATGTACCTCAACGGGATCATGCTGATCTCGTCGGTCCTCGACCTGCTGACCGTCGACTTCAAGGAGGGCAACGACCAGCCGTACGTGCTGTACCTGCCCACCTACGCCGCCATCGCCTGGTACCACGGCAAGCACGAGGGCCGGACACTCGCCGAAGTCGTCGCCGAAGCCGAGGCCTACGCGAGTGCCGAGTACCCCCGAGTCCTCGCGCGTGGCGCGCGCATGACCGACGCTGAACGCCGAACCGCCGTCACGAAGATCGCCCGACTCACGGGCCTGTCACGTGCCTATGTCGAGCGGGTGAACCTGCGCATCGAGCATGTTCGGTTCTTCACCGAGCTTTTGCGAGCTGAGGGTCGGTCCGTGGGCCGGCTCGACGGCCGGTTCCTCGGATGGGAGCCCGACGGCGGTCTCGAGCACATGACCGCCGATCCGTCCTACTCGCACATCGTGGGGCCCTATACGGCTGCCTTGAACCAGTACGTCCGGGCCGACCTCGGCTACGAGAACGACCTTCCCTACGAGATCCTGTCCGGCGCAGTCCACCAGGCCTGGTCCTACAAGGAGTTCGAGGGTCGATCCGTGTCGGTAGTCAACGACCTCGGCGCGGCGATGCGCGCCAACCCGCACCTCAAGGTCCACATCGCGTGCGGCTACTTCGACGGCGCGACGCCGCACTTCGCGGCCGAGCATGTCGTGGCGCACCTGCCGATCCCGGCCGAGTTGCGCTCGAACATCGAGTTCGCCCACTACGAGGCGGGCCACATGATGTACGTCCACGAGCCGTCCCGGATCCGGCAATCGGCGGACCTGGCGGACTTCGTGAATCGCTCGGCGGGGCGCCCCTAGCGCGGGGTACGATCTCAGGGCAGCTCCACCGAAGCATCCGGGTGGAGCACTGGGAGGGCCGAGGTCGCCCGTGATCCGACGCATCAATCCGCTTACCGCGCTCATCGACTCCCCCATCGTGCGTCGGGTCGCATGGCATACGCGGCGCATTGCCGGCGCGATCGATCGGCGCTTCTTTCTGAGCCTTGCTGAGGGCGCGGCGATCTTTGTCGGCATCGCTGCCCTCCTCGTCACGCTGTTCGAGAAACCATGGTCCGACGGCGTCGGTCCGGCGGTCGAGTGGTTTGGGAAGTCGTTCAACTGGGCGATCTTCACGATCCTCGGCCAGGGCGATTCGGGCTATGTCACCTCGCTCGGCGGCTTCATCGTCAGCTGGTTGCTCGTGCTGTTCGGGGTCGCCATCGTCGGGACCATCACCGGAGCGCTCGTGGCGCTCGTCATCGATTTCCTGCTCAAGGAGGGCCAGGGTTTGGGCGCCAGCGGCTACAAGGACCACATCGTCGTGTGCGGCTGGAATGCCACCGCTCGCGACCTCATCGAAGAACTCAAGGGGGACGAGTACAAGGCCAAGGTCGTCGTCCTCGCGCCAGTTGACAAGAATCCCGCCGGGGACGGGGTCTACTTCGTGCGCGGCGACACGACCGACGTTGATGATCTCCGTCGCGCCGGTATCGAGGAGGCCGCCGCGGCGCTGATCTTCCCGGCCGAGCCGACAAACGAATCGGACATGCACTCGATCCTGACAGTCATGGCGATCGAATCGGTCGCCCCGCAGGTCCGGACGGTTGCCGAGATCAACAACCCGCGTCACGTCGAGCACTTCGAGCGCGCGCGGGTGGACGAGATGCTCGTGACCTCGCGGCTCGCTTCGCGCCTGCTGGCCCGTTCGGCGCTCTATCCCGGCCTCTCCGGTCTGGTCTCCGACATCGTCTCGGGCGGCGAGGGTTCCGAGCTGTACCGGGTCGAACTGCCGAACTCATATCTCGGCCTGACCATCGACGAGGTCAGCGCCCGGCTCCGTAACGAGCATCGCGCCACGCTACTGGCGGTCAGTCGGGGGACCCAGACGTTCGTCAATCCCGTCGCCGATTTCACCCTCGCGGATGGCGACGATCTGCTCGTGGTCGCGGAATCACTCGGGACCCTGGCGCCGCTGCGACCGAACCGCGCGATGGCCCTGGCCGGCCAGCCGCATCTGCACGAGCACGGGCATGACCACGCGCACGAACCCCCTAAGAGTTCGCGCTCCCGCCGGCGACGATCGAATCGAGCGGGATTGGACGCGAAGTGACGATCCGGACGATGCCAGGCCGCAATTCGCCCGTGCTGCCGCCGGGAAAGCCGGACCGAGTGTGTAACTCAAGCCGCACCAGGTAGCCGTCCTGGAACGGCTCGAACGACAGGGCCGCATCCTGGACAGGCCCACTGCCCCAGGTGACGAAGAACGCGCTCGGATCGGTTGGATCGGGCTGGATCGCGGGCTCACCGTAGTCAGCAGTCAGATTGAACGGCCCACCTTCGATCGCGGATACCAGGCCGGTTTCATCGCTCAGGACCACCGGCAACGCATCGACACCCTCGCCGGTCCGCATGTCGGCCTGGAACTGTCGACTCGGAGCGGTCGAGCATGCCGCGAGGAGGATGGCCACGAGCACTACGGTGATTCGGCCCACAACATTTGGAATTACGGACGAACGGTCGCGTCGGTTCAATTCGTCAACTCCGCGGCGCCGGAAGCTCGGATTCCGGCTGGGTGACATCCACGACCTCGGCACGCAGCGCCGCCACGAGGTCGGCCGGGGTCAAGTGCAGGTTCACGCCGAATCCCCCGCCGCCGATCGCAATGAGTGGCTCGTCGAGGATGGCCGCGTCGGCGATGACGGGCCACGGACGGGACGACCCGAACGGCGTGATGGTGTAGCGGACGTAGCCGGTGACGGCCAGCGCCTCGTCCGCATCGGGGAGCGACATCCGGGTGATCCCGAGATGGGCGCGGAGCTTCGGCCAATCGAACCGCCGGCCCGCCGGGACCAGCACGAACAGGTAATCGTCCTCACCGCGGCGAACGACGATCGTCCGGAGCAGCGCCCGTAGCGGGATCCCCTGCTTCTCGGCGGCCTCTTCGGCCGACCGGGCGGGCTCGATGCGGACGATCCGATGCGGGACCCCGGATTCGGCAATCGCCTCGAGGGCCGGCGTGGTCTCAGGTTCGGTCATGCCGACATCCTAGTCCCGGCTAGACTCGGCTCAATGACGGATCCACTCGCGACCACGAATGTCCGACCCGCAACCCCGGCCGAGGCCCGCGATGTCCGCGCGATGCACGCCGCCAATCGCGCTGCCTGGGACGAAGCCGCCGAGCGGTACGAGGGCTGGTACGACGAAGCCGTGGCGCTGATCCGGGGCGGCGGCTCGAACCTGTTCCCGGTCGAGCACGATCTCATCGGCGACCTCCACGGACGGTGCCGGCGCGCCATCCATCTCCAGTGCGCCGGTGGTCGGGACACGCTGTCGCTCTGGAATCTCGGCGCCGACGAGGTCATCGGCGTGGACATCAGCCCGCGGATGCTCGAACTGGCCGCGCGTCTTACGGCCGCTACGGGCGCTCCCGCACGCTGGATCGAGGCCGACGTCCTCGACACCCCCCACGAATTCGATGGCACAGCCGACCTCGTGTACACCGGTCGCGGCGCGATCATCTGGCTCCAGGACCTCGATGGCTGGGCTGCCGTCCTGCGGCGGCTCCTCTCCCCGACGGGCCGCCTCGTGATCTTCGACGGCCACCCGGCCGAGTGGCTGTTCGATGCCGACGAGGATGGCCGCTGGATGGCGACCGAGTACGACTACTTCGGCGGCCCGGAGGCCTCGAAGGGCTGGGCGCCGGAATACATCGACCGCCTCTCGATCCCGGAGGACGACCAGAGCTGGAAGTTCGCCCGCGCCTGGACCCTCGGCGAGATCGTGACCGCCCTCCTGGGCGCCGGCCTGAAGCTGGAGCGCGTCACCGAGCACCCGGTCGATTGGTGGTCCGGCCACCTCGACATTCGCCCCGGGGAACGCGGGCGCGTCCCACTGTCGTTCTCGGTGGTGGCGACGCGTGGCATAGCGGACGTTCCGGGTAACGATCGCGCGGAAGGGATCGTCGGACTCATCGACGACGATGCCGCGACACCGCATGGTGATCCGTCCGTGTTTCACGATGGCTACTTGGCCGACGCGCTCGAGGAGGAGTCCGGATCAACTCAGGCGACCTGGCGGCCTCCGAGGTAGACGGCGCTGATCCGCTCGCGGAGCGTGGCGAAATCGTATGGATCGCCATCGATGACGACGAGATCCGCGAGTTTGCCCGGTTCAATCGTGCCGCGCTGATCGGCGACGCCCATGAGCTGCGCGGCACTCCGCGTCGTCGCCTCGAGCACGGCGGCTGGGGCCATCCCGAGCTGATGCATCAGTTCGAGCTCGCGGAGGTTGTTGCCGTGAGGCGAGACGCCGGAATCAGTGCCCATCGCAACCCGAACGCCGGCCTCGATGGCGTGCTGGATCGCATCCGTGTGGCGATCGATGACCGAGCGCGCCTTGTCGAGGATGGATTCGGGGATCGCGGCGCCGGCCGCCGCGGCCTCCAGAACACCACGCGGGGCGACAAGTGTGGGCACGAGCCAGGTCCCGCGCGCCCGCATGAGGTCGATGCCCTCGTCGTCGAGGAAGATGCCGTGCTCTATCGAGCGGATGCCGGCCCGAACGGCATTCTTGATCCCATCCGCCGCCTGGGCGTGGGCCATCACGAACATGCCGGCAGCCGTGGCTTCCTCGACCAGGACGTCCAGCTCCGCGGGTCGGAAATGGGCATGGGCCGGGTTGCTCCGGGGAGAGAGGACGCCGCCGGACGTGGCGACCTTGACCACGTCGGCGCCCATCCGGCGTAGTTCGCGGACCTTGCGCCGCATCTCATCAGGCCCATCGACGATGTTCGAGGGGATCCCGGGATGCTCGGACATCAAGGGGATCGCCACGCCCGACGGCAGCCAGTCATCGCCGTGCCCGCCGGTCTGGCTGAGCATCGTGAGGCTGATCTGCATCCGTGGTCCGGCAATCAGCCCGTCCATCACGGCCTGCTTGATCCCAAGGTCGGCGCCACCAGCGTCGCGGATCGAGGTGATTCCGGCGTCGAGCGTCTTCCGCAGGTTCCGCTCCGCGACGTAGAAGTTGTAGCTGAACGGGCGATTGACGAGCTTCCAGACATCGATCGTGTCCAGCAGCACGTGCACGTGGCAGTCGAAGAACCCAGGGAGGATGGTTTTCCCGGTCGCGTCGATCGCCTCGTCGCCGTCCAGTCCGGTCCCGATGTCGACGATCCGATCGCCTTCGACGACGACATC
>JANMNF010000151.1:0-2076 GCA_031373765.1 Chloroflexota bacterium | reverse complement strand
CACGATCACGGCATTCGACTTCCGAAACCGTGGCGTCTCGGGCCGGCTAATCAGCGTCACGCTCATCGGGTCCGGCGGGACGAAGACCGTGTCTGGAAGCGTCTTCGTCGCTGTTTTCAATGCCTACCGGCCGAGTGCCGATCCGATCCTGCGCGGCACCCTAATGGACGTCAGCCCGATCAACTAGCTGGCTCCGTTCCGGGGTACGAGATTGAGCGGGCGATCGGCTGGTACGCTCCTATCCCGAGATGGGTTGGGGTCGTACGAGGTTCGATGACATGACCGCTGGCCGAACGAAGTTCCTCCTCGACGAAGATCGCATTCCCAAGGTCTGGTACAACATCGCGGCCGACCTGCCCACCCCCGCGCCACCGGTGCTTCATCCCGGCACTGGCCAGCCAATCGGGCCCGCCGATCTGGCCCCTCTCTTCCCGATGGAGCTCATCAAGCAGGTCGTCAGCCAGGATCGGGAGATCGAGATTCCCGAGCCTGTACGAGATGCATATCGGCTCTATCGTCCCAGCCCGCTCTTCCGTGCCCATCGCTTGGAGAAGGCGCTCGATACCCCTGCCCACATCTACTACAAGTACGAGGGCGGGAGCCCATCGGGCAGCCACAAGCCGAACACGGCGCTGCCGCAGGCGTTCTACAACAAGCAGGAAGGCGTCACGCGCCTGGCGACCGAGACCGGCGCCGGGCAATGGGGCAGTGCTCTCGCCTTCGCAGGCGCCATGTTCGGCCTCGAGGTCAAGGTCTACATGGTTCGGAGCAGCTACGACCAGAAGCCATATCGACGCGTGCTGATGGAGACCTATGGCGCCGAAGTCGTCGCCAGCCCCAGCCCCGACACACAATATGGGCGCAGTGTCCTGACGGACAGGCCGGACCACACCGGCTCGCTCGGTCTGGCGATCAGCGAAGCGATCGAGGACACGGTCACGCATCCCGGCACGAAGTACTCGCTCGGCTCCGTGTTCGATTTCGTGCTGCTCCACCAGACGGTCATCGGCCAGGAAGCGCTCGAGCAGATGGCGATGGCTGGCGAGGAACCGGATGTCCTGATCGGGTGCGCCGGCGGTGGCTCCAACTTCGCCGGACTGACATTCCCGTTCATCGGCCGCGGGATGCGCGGCGGCCCGAAGCCGCGGGTCATCGCGGTCGAGCCAGAGGCGGCACCCTCATTGACGAAGGGCGTCTACCGCTACGACTTCGGCGACACGGCCCAGATGACGCCGCTCGTGAAGATGCACACCCTCGGCCACGACTTCATCCCCGAGCCAATCCACGCCGGCGGACTCCGGTACCACGGGATGTCGCCGTTGGTGTCAATGCTCATGGATCAGGGACTCATCGAGGCGCGAGCCGTCCACCAGCGGGCAACCTTCGAGGCCGGCGTCCGGTTCGCCCGGGCCGAGGGGATCCTGCCGGCTCCGGAGCCGACGCACGCGATCAAGGTCGCCATCGACGAGGCGATCGAGGCACGCGAGGCCGGCGAGTCCCGAGTCATCCTGTTCAACCTGTGCGGCCACGGCCACTTCGACCTTTCCTCGTATGAGCGCTACCTGTCGGGCACGCTCGAGGACTACGAATACCCCGCCGAGAAGGTCGCCGAGGCGCTCAAGGCGCTCGAGGGATTGCCGGTCGGCTGACCAGGGATCTCGTGGCGATGGTTCCAATCTCGCCTTCCGCGCTCCTTGCCGACTTTCCGGCCCCGATGGCCGAGATCGGCGAGTGGCTCCGCGTTGTCGTTCGCCGGAATATCCCTGCGTCAGTCGAGCTTGTCCGACCGGGCTGGCGGCTCATCGGCTACGACGTCCCGACGACAACCCGTCGGCTCGCGTATTTCGCCTACATCGCGCCGGAGCCGATCCACGTCCACCTCGGCTTCGAGCACGGTATTTCGATGGCGGACCCGCACCGTCTGCTCCAGGGCCTTGGGATCACGAAGCAGACTCGATGGGTCACCATGACGCCGGACACGATGCTGCAAGAAGACCGACTCGCAGACTTGCTGCGCGAGGCGGCTCGCGTCGCCGTCCTGTCTCGAGCCGAGCGCATGGCGCTTGCGGAGCTCAA
>JANMNF010000128.1:0-12958 GCA_031373765.1 Chloroflexota bacterium | reverse complement strand
GTGATGGGTGGGATATCGCCCACGGTCGGGATCAGGTAGTCGTGGAGGTTCTCGGTTCTCCCCGGCACGTAGGCTTCCATGAGCGCGAGGCCCAGGCCCTGCGCGATCCCGCCGTGGATCTGCCCTTCGACCTGGGTCGGGTTGATCGCCCGGCCTACGTCATGGGCCGCCACCATGCGGAGCACCCGCGTGGTCCCGAGTTCCAGGTCCACCTCGACCTCGGCGATCTGCGCACCGAACGCGTAGGTCGCGTAGGGATGACCCTGGCCATCGGCGTCGAGTGGCGTGGTGGTCGGGTCGAAGAACCCGCGTCCCAGGAGCACCGGGCTGGCCGACGCATCCGTGCCTCGGACCGGCGACAGCTCGGCCAGGTCGATCTCCACGGGCCGGCCACCTGGCTCGAGCACGGTTGCTCGTCCATCGCCCAGGGTGATGGTCGCGTCGTCGCCGGCCTCGGCCAGTTGCAGGATCTGGGCGCGCAGGTCCTCGCCGGCGAGCTTGGCCGCGTTGCCCGACACGAAGGTCTGGCGGCTGGCCGATGACTTGCCGGCATCCGCCGTCCGATCCGTGTCGCCGGACACGAGGCCGACGGTCTCGGCTGCGACCCCGAGCGCGTCCGCGGCGATCTGGACCATGACGGTCGACGCCCCCTGCCCGATGTCGACTGCACCCGAGTAGAGCGTCAGCCCGCCAGCGCGATCGACGCCGAGCTCGATCGTCGACGGGTTGGTCATCGACGTGTTGCCGATGCCGTACCACATGGCCCCGATCCCTACGCCACGGCGCGCAGGCCCGTTGGCCGTCGCCTGGGCCACGTTCCAGTCCTCGGCCTCCGCCCGCCATGAGGCCCAGTGCGGCCGAAGTGCTTCGAGGCAGGCCGGCAGTCCGGCACTCGCCCGGAGGGCCTGGCCGGTAGCCGTCACCGATCCGGCTCGCAGGGCATTCCGAAGCCGGAATTCGAGGGCATCGAGGCCGAGCTGGTCCGCGAGGTCGTCCATGAGCGCCTCATGCGCGATCGCAGCTTGCGGAACCCCAAAGCCGCGGAACGCGCCCGCCGGCGGGTTGTTCGTATGGATCGCTCGGGTCGTGGCGAGGACCGCGGGGACCTCGTACGGGCCCATGGCATGAACGGGGACCCGATTCGCCACGGTCGGGCCCCACGAGGCGTACGCCCCGGTATCGAAATCGCCGTGGAACTGGAACGCGGTGAGGTGTCCCTCCGCGTCGGCGCCGGCCCTCGCCCGGATCCTCGACGGATGGCGCTTCGGGCTCGCGGTCATCGATTCCGGTCGCGTCCAGATCGCCCGGACCGGCCGATCCAGCAACCACGCCGCCGTCGCGACGAGCGGGTGAACCGACAGGTCTAGCTTGCCGCCGAAGCCGCCACCGACCGCGCTCGGGATGATCCGGACCTCGTCGGGTCGCAGGCCGAGGATGAGCGCGACCTCGTCGCGATCCAGGTACGGCGTCTGGGTACTGACGAACAGCTCGATTCGATCCCCGACCCGGCGCGCCGAGCCGGCTTCGGGTTCGATGTAGGCGTGCTCGACGAACGTGGTCTCGACGTCAACCTCGGCGGTCACGACGGAACGTCCCATGGCGTCCTGGACATCGCCTCGTGCAACGCGCCCGCTGATCAGGACGTTCGATTTCGCGTGGGCGTGCAGCTGCGGAGCGCCGGCTGCGGTGGCCGCGTCCATGTCGCCGAGCGGCGGCAACGGACCCCACTCGATCGGAACGTCGGCGTCCGCGATGCCCTCGATCGTTGCCGCATCGCCGACCAGCGCCAGGACCGCCTCGCCGCGATGCCGAACCTCGCCGTCCGCGAGCGCCGGCTGGTCCTTGCCGGTCGCGTAGATCCCGTACCGGTTCTGGCCCGGGATATCCGCGGCCGTCAGGATCATGGCAAGACCAGGGAATCGCTGGCGCAATGGCTCGAAATCACCGAAACGGAAGCGTGCCCGGGCGTGGGGCGATCGGACGGCCCGCAGAACGAGGAACTCGGCCGAGGGCTGGTCGGCACCGTAGATCGCGCTCCCGGCGACGCGCTCGATGCCATCGACCTTGGCGAGGCGGGCGCCGACTGCCCGCTCGCGCGCGGCCCCGTACGCGTCGGGCCGAGCGTCGCCACTCGGGCGTGCTCGCCCGACCTGAGCCGCGGGCGCGGTTGCGTGCACGATCGCCTCGACGATCGTCCGGTAGCCGGTACACCGACACAGGACACCGCCGATGGCATCGGCGATCTGGGTCTCGGTCGGCGCGTCCGGGCCTTCGAGCACCTCCTCGGCCGCCATCAGCATGCCGGGAGTACAGATCCCGCACTGGGCCGCACCCACCTCCAGGAATGCTCGTTGCAGCTCCGAGAGGTCGGTGAATTCGCGTGGGGCCACGCCAGCTGCGGCTCCCGGCCCGCCAGCGGCTCGCGCCCGGTCGGCTCCCATTCCTTCGATCGTCCGCACCTCGCAACCCGCCACCTGAGCGACGGGAACGAGGCAGGCGCACGCCTGCTGCCCGTCAATCCGGACGGTGCACGCCCCACAATCCCCGGCGTTGCAGCCGATCTTGGTACCGGTGAGGCCGAGGTCATCCCGGAGTACATCGGCAAGTCTCCGCATCGGCTCGACCTCGAGGTCGACCGGGCCGCCGTTGACCTTGAAGCTCACCCAGACGGTCACGCCACAAGCTCCTCGAGCGCACGCCGGACCAATGTCTCGGCAGCCTCGCGCCGGTAGACAGCGGAGCCGCGAACATCGTCAATCGGCGACAGACCCGCCAGATGCTCGGATCGGACGCTCGCCCCGATGCCCGGCGACGCGGGCATCCCGCGGAGGACGGCCTCGAGTTCCGGCAGGCGCTGCGCCACGGCGGAACACGCGCCGACGGCGACCCGCGCGGCCGTGATGCGCCGAGTGGCATCAACGGAAAGGACGGCGGCCACCATCGCGATCGAGATGACCAGATACGCCCGCGAACCGAGCTTCAGGAACGTGGCGTGTGCCTCGGCGTCGGACGCCGGAATGAGCAAGCCCGTCACGAGCTCATCGACCTCGCGGACGGTGGTCCGGTTGCCGGTCACGAATTCAGCAACCGGCATTCGCCGCTCTCCGCGAACCGATGCCAACGTGACCACGGCATCGAGGGCCAGCAGGTTCGGGGTCCCATCGGCTGCCGGCGAGGCATTCGCCAGGTTGCCGACGATCGTCGCCCGATTCTGAATCTGGCGCCCACCGATCGCCAGTGCTGCGCGGCGCAGCCCGTCGAAGAGTGGCGGCAGCGGGGCGGTCGCCACGTCAGTCCAGGTTGCGAGGGCCGGAACCATCCACCCGCCATCGACGGCATCGATGCTCCGCAGGCCCGAGATCGCGGAGATGTCGATCACGTCATCGTCGGAAACCCGCCCGACGCGCGCCGGATAGTGATCAGTCGCGCCGGCAACGATGACCCCGGGTCTGCCATCCTCCCGGGCGCGCGCCAGCGCTTCGATGGCTTCGGTCAGGGTGGCGGGACGCAGGTAACTGCCCATGACGGCGACGAGCGCTATGCCTCGATCAGCGGCAGGACCCGCTCGGCCAGGACATCGAGATCGCGGAAGTCCCACGTCAGCGGGTTGAGGATCAGGTGATCCACCCCGCCGAGGGCCGCCACCTTGCCCCGAATCTTGTCCGCGACCTCCTCGGCCTCCCCGAGCAGGTAGAACTCCCGCCAGTACTGGAGGTCCATGCCCGAGTAGACCGAGAAGGCTCGAGCCGCGGTCTCCGGATCCTCGCCCGGTCCAAGGATGTGGACGAAGTTCGAATAGACCTTCGACAGCTCCTCGGGCCGCCGACCGAGCTCGATCATGTACTCGCTGATGCCCGCCCAATCCTCGGCGACCATCTCGGCCGTCGCCGAGGAGTGCGGCACCCAGGTCGTTGCGTACTTCGCGATCCGCCGGAGGACCGGTTCGATGGACGGCACATCCTGACCGTAGATCCGGGCGGAGGGCTGCGTCCCGCCGCCGATCCAGATCGGTGGGTGCGGCCGCTGGACCGGCTTCGGGAAGATCGACAGGTCCTGGAACTGGTAGTGCCGGCCCTCGTAGGTCACGTGATCACCGGCCCAGAGCGCGGTGATGGCCTCGAGCATCTCGGTCATCCGTCGTCCGCGCTCGCGATACGGGATCCGGAGCGCCGCGAACTCGGCCTCATTCCAGCCAACCCCCACACCCAGCACGGATCGCCCGCCGGAAAGGACATCGAGCGTCGCCCACTCCTTGGCAAACGCGACCGGGTCACGGAACGGCAGGACGAGGACCATCGTGCCGAGCCGCATCGTGCGCGTGACGCCCGCGAGGGCACTCAGCAGCGCCACCGGCTCGAGCCATGCCACCCGATACGCCGGCGGCGCGACGAGCAGGTGATCGATGAGCATGGCCGTCTCGAACCCGAGATCCTCGGCATGGCGCAGGTAGGCGCCCATCTGGTCGAGGGATGGCCCGCCGTCAGGAAGCGCGAAGGACGGCAGGCGGAGCCCGTACTTCATCGTCAGTGCCCGCCGACTGTGGGCCCGGTCGCCCCGACGACCTCCGCCGCGCGGGTTGCCGGCGCCGTGTTGCGACTTCGGCCAACCATGACGATGCCATCGATCAGAACCATCGAGATTCCGGGGAGGTCACCGACGGCCAGGGCTCCGAGCGCCGTGTCCGCGTACGAGCCGATCGGGGCATCGATCAGGCATAGATCGGCCGCACGGCCAACTTCGATTCGGCCGACATCGAGCCCGTGGACTCGTGCGGTGTTGCCCGTCGCCATGGCAATCGCGATCTGGGGCGCAACTCCGCCGAGCGATGCGAGATGGGCCATCGTCCGAAGGATGCCGAGCGGAACGACACCCGACCCTGACGGGGCATCGTTGCCGAGGATCACGCGATCAAGGGCGCCGAGATCCGAAGCCAGCGTCGCGGCCAGGAGCGCTGCTCGGCCATTACCGCACTGGACGATCTCGATCGCCATATCCGACCGCACGAGACGTTCGATCTCATCGTCCGGCAGGGCGGTTGTGCCGCCGTTGATGTGCCCGACGATATGAGGCTGGGCCTCCAGGATCGCATCGGCCCCGATGGCGCTCGAGCCGGCGATCGATGGGCCGCCCGTGTGGAACGTCACCGTCATGCCGAATTGTTTCGCCCAGGCGACCATCGGTGCCGCCTGCGCACCGGTCTTGACGCTGCCGAGCCCGATTTCGCCCACCAGCCGGACGCCCGCCGCGGCCATCTCCTCGAAGTCGCGCTCCACGAGGCCAAGCTCCAGGATCGGGGCGCCCGCGTGCACCTTGACCCCGGCCGGCCGGAAGTTCTGATAGCTCTTCGAGGCGACGATCGCGAGGGCCTTGAGGCCGACGATATCCTTGGGCCGTCCGGGCAGATGCACTTCGCCGGCCGAGATGACCGTCGTCACGCCGCCGTGGAGCCCGGATTCGATGAAGTCGATCGTGCGCTGACGGGGCGTGAAATCGCCGAAGACCGGGTGGGCGTGGGAATCGATGAGGCCCGGAATGGCCGTGGTCCCGTGCGCATCGATCACCTGGTCCACGTCAGCCGCAGAACCCGACGACAGGTCCCGTCCGATGGCGGCGAACCGACCGTCCTCGATCAGGATCTCGTCCGCGTCGGCGAGTGGATCGGCGACATCGCCGGTCACGAGCTGCCCGATGTTGCGAATCAGCGTGCGCATTGATTCAGCCGTGGCGGAGCGGGCCGGCCGCTACCGGAGACCGTCTTCGCCGACGGCATCCTCGGCGCGGAGCCCGCCCACGCGCGCATGCGGACGCCCACCGTCGCTCACCGCGAGGGCGAGGAGCAGTTCGTCCGAGGCAGGTGCATCCGGAACGCGGATCTCCACCGCATCGAAATGACTGCGCACCAGCATGGCCTTGATGTGGTGGACGGGGATATCCAGCGAGGCGCCCATGGCTCCACGCTTCTTGACCGACGGCAAGATCGACACACCGCCGACGCGGCCGCGCGTGGGTGCGCCGAATTTCGGGTGGAGGACGGCGGCCACATGCTCGACCTCGCCCTGCTCGCCCACGATTCCGCCCTTGCCATAGGCCTCGACCGGCGTTCCGAGGGCCTCCTGGCAGCGCCGCATCAGCTCATCTCCAAGGTATTCGCCGAGGTCGATCAACTCGGAGAGGTCGTCAGGATTCGAGCCCGCATACGGGTTCTTGACGATCACGGCCACCGCGGCTCGGCGCAGGGGTCGGACGAGCGGCTTTCCGCCCTCTTCGAGAATTTCCTCGACGAAGGTCACCCATTTGCGGATCGTCACGGTCATCACGCACCTCATTGCACCAGGATCGTGCGAGTCTACCGCCCGGGAGGGCTCGGGGAGGTCCCCTGCTCGCTCGCGGGTCTCTACTCACGCGCGCGTTTGAGCGTGGCCCGAACGCGTCAGCACATGCATTCTCACGGAGACGCGTACGATGCACGGACCGCCCCGCCTCGGGGCCGCCACCCATGATCGAGGGACAATGACGAAGCACTCCAATTTCGAGCGCCAGCGCCGCGAAACCGAGACCGCTCGGATCCAGGAAATCGAACGCGCCTGGCAGGGCAGCATTCCGGCGCCGATCGCCACCGAGTTTGCCGCCACCCTCAAAGCCGCCAAGGCCCGCCCCGCGCACGTACCCGCGCCGGACATGGCGCCAGGGACCGCACCGCGACCACCGCGTCCGGGACACGAGCCCAAGCCCAAGAAGGACGACGCGCCGCCGCGTCGACGGTCCTAGCCAGTGCGACGCCGCAAGGTCACCTATCCGCCGGCGAAGACAGCAACCAAGGGCCCACCCCCAGTTCTCGGCGCCACCGACCCGCGGAATCCGCTGGGCCGGACGGTCTCGATCAACCTTGACGCCATCGGCGGCCGGTCATCGATCGGCCTCGGCGACAAGGTCCGAATCCTGACCGGCCTGTACGCGGGCGAGGCAGCGGTCGTTGAATCCGAGGCGAGCGGGGTCATTCCCGCCGTCATGGTCCGAACCGAATCCGGCCGTACCCGACGATCTCGCACTGTTGATCTGGAGCCCATCCGCCCGGGCGGCAGTCCTGCGGCCGAAGCCCCGGAGCAGGTGCCGGCCGAATCCTGATCGCACGGCGATGGCGATCAAGGAGCACACGACCTGGCAGCTTGAGACGTGGCTGCCTTCGGCGGCCATCCTCGCCGCGATCGTCGATTTCTCGGCGAACCGCGCGCTGATCTGGAAAGAATCCTCGCATCCGAAGATCCTGACGGTTCACGCGACAGGCGCGACCTGGGCCGAGGTGACCGAGGGCGTGACCGTGTCGTGGAGCCGCGAGCACTACGACTGGTCCCGACCCGGGGTCGTACGCCTCACGCAGCTGGATTCGAACGTCGCTGAACCGGGCGGAACCATCCAGTACACGCTGACCGACGTTCCCGGCGGCACGCTCGTTGCCTGCGAACGGCATCGGACCTATCGCGTCACATTCGACGGGATCCTGGCCGGTCTGTTCATGCGGACCTTCGGGGGTCGTGTCTTGCGCTGGCAATTCCGGCGCGGCCTCGCCCGGGCAGCGGACATCCATGACGTCAGACCGACCGACCCGGGTCAGGGGCAGTAGACCCGCCAGTCCGGTGTTGGAAGTGGCTCGCTGAAGTAGCACGTGGTGGGCGTCCCGACGGGATCACCCTCCATCGTCCCATTGTCGTATCGGCAGCCGTTGATGAACGTCTCCTGGGCATAGCAGGTGTGGGCCGTCGGCTTGCTCGGCGATGGTGCGGACTTCGGCCCGAGCGCTCCAGCGATGCCAATGACCCCGACTATGAGGATGATGGCCACCGGCCATAATTTCAGCGCCTTGTCGGCGCCACCCTTGTTGGGATTCACCGTCACCGGGTCGAAGATGTCCTGCTCGGTCGGGATCATCCCGTTCTCGTCTGCTGCGGCCTGGCGGATGTCCCACATCCCGGTGCGCCTTCGATCGGGGAATTTGAGGATTCCGGTGCGGGTGGCCTGGCGCATGGTCCGCCAGGGAAGCCCGGTCCACGCATCGCAATTCATGCAGGCCATCCCGTGACGAAACCAGAGCGGCATGAACGGGATCGTGAAGATCGACGCCCACCAGACCTTGCGCATGAGCTGATGCGGACCCGTGACACCGCACTTCAGACATTGCTCGGTCTTGAGACCGAGCACCGTCCCGTGGCGCTCATAGCCGTAGAAAATCAATTGGCTGCCTCCCGGACGCATTGTGCCCATCCGGCACCCGTTGCGAAAGGCCCACTGACCGCACGGAACTCCACCACGACCCGGGAGCGGAGCCAGTCATCGGCAGCCACAGGCATGCCCTATATCTTGCTATTGGCGGCTGATATCGGCACAATCCATACCTATGACGAGCAACAACCCCGGAATTGATCGATCTGTGGACAGCACCGTGCGCGTCGGCCAGGCGGCCGAGATGCTCGGCGTGACCGTGGATACGCTCCGACGCTGGGAGCAGGAAGGGCGGATCAATCTCGCCCGGTCCGGTGGGGGCCAGCGACTCGTGCCGATCACCGAGGTCGTCCGCCTCCTCGGCGACCGGCGGCGCGACAACCCGGATCCGCGCTCTGCCACCCAGTCGGCACGGAACCGATTCAGCGGCGTGGTCACGCGGGTCGAGGTCGACCGCGTTGCCGCTGTCGTCGAGGTCCTGGCCGGGCCGCATCGCCTCGTGAGCCTCATGACCGCAGAGGCTGTGACGGAGATGGACCTGAAGGTCGGAGATCCCGCGATCTGCGTCGTCAAGGCTACGAACGTGATCGTGGAGCGGCCGCATTGACGGTCCGGCCGCATCGTAGCGAGTTCGCGCCGGCGCTCGCACTCGCGGTGGCGCTGGCGGGCGCCCTTGCCCTCGCCGGGTGTGCACCAGCCACTCCATCGAGTACGGCGTCGCCCGTCATCACCGCGTTCGTCGCCGCATCGCTGCGTGACGCGATGGCCGCTGTGGGGCCTGCTTACGCCGAGGCGACCGGAGTCCAGATCGAAACCTCAGCCGATGCGTCGACAGCCTTGCGCGTGCTGATCGAGCAAGGCGCCAGGACGGATGTCCTTCTCTCGGCGGACACGAAGAACCCGGACACGCTCCTTGCAGGCGGGCTGGTCATCGGCAGCGTCGTGCCATTCGCGCAGAACAGCGTCGCGATCATCGTCCCGACGAGCAATCCAGCCGGCATCAGGTCCGCGCTGGACATCGGCCGCCCCGGGGTCAAGATCGTCGCGGCCGGTGAGGGTGTCCCGATCACGGGGTACGCCGATCGCCTCGTGGAGCAGCTCGGGGCAGACACCAGCCATCGGGGCGCCTTCGTTGCCGGTTACGCGGCCAATGTCGTGACTCGCGAGGACAACGTCAAGGCGGTGGTGGCGAAGATCGAACTGGGCGAAGGTGACGCCGCGATCGTCTACGCGACGGATGCGCTCGCCGCAACGGGAGTCCTCGTGATTCCCATTTCCGACGGATTGAACGTCCTCGCAACCTATGCCGGCGTCGTCCCGACCACGGCACTTCATCCGGACGCCGGCGGCGCGTTCCTGGACTGGCTTGCCGGTCCATCGGGCCAGGCGATCCTGGCTCGGTTCGGATTCATCCCCCTCGAGCCAGCGCCGTCGTGATCCGTCGCCTTGCGGTCGTCGTCGCCGCCGGCACGCTGGTTGCCCTGCTGCTCACGCCGGTCGCCACACTGCTCGGTCGCGCGGTCGGCAGCGGCGCGTTGGTCGGTGTCGGCGGCTCAACGGTGGTCCTGGAGGCGCTCCGCCTATCTCTTGTGACCACCGCGATCAGCCTGCTCATCACCGTTGCCCTCGGCACTCCCCTCGCCTACCTGCTGGCCCGTCGGGCGACCCGCCTGACGGCGATCGTCGAGATCGTGGTCGACCTGCCGCTTGTCCTCCCTCCGTCGGTGGCAGGGCTGGCACTCCTCCTGGTTCTTGGGCGCCGGGGGCTCATCGGCGAGGGACTCGATGCCGCGGGCCTCGCGATTCCGTTCACCACGCTCGCCGTGATCACTGCCCAGGTCTTCGTGGCCGCCCCCTTCTATGTCCGTGCTGCGCGGGCGGCGATTGCCGGGGTCTCTCGCGATCTGCAGGATGCGGCACGCGTCGATGGGGCATCCGAGCTGCGCGTCTTCTTCGAGGTGACGCTCGCCATCGCCCGGCCGGGCATCTCCGCGGGTCTCGTCATGAGCTGGGCGAGGTCGCTCGGCGAGTTCGGAGCGACGATCCTGTTCGCCGGGAACGTCATCGGGCGGACACAGACCCTCCCGCTGGTGGTCTATTCGGAGTTCCAGGCAGGCGACCTCGAGGCGGCGATCGGTGCGGCATCGGTCCTCGTGCTGGCCGCAATCGGGGTCCTCATGGCCGCTCGACTCGCGCGCGGCGGCGGAAGCATCGCACTTGGAGCCGCGACTTAAGCGGTCACCCGGGGCTGCGGCGGGGTGGCGCCGCGATGTCCGCGTATTGCGGATGGCGCTCGACATACGTTCGAATGAACGGACACTTGACCGTCACGCGGACATCGGATGCGATCGCTGCGTCAAGGACGTGACGCGCCAGCGCCGCCCCGACGCCGCGACCGGCAAAACCCGGCAGGACCTCCGTGTGGAGCAGGACCCGACGGCCGCCCAACAGGCGGTATTCGACGAATCCGGCGAGCTCGGTCCCGGTGTGCGCCTCGTAGCGCATCGCCGTTGGACGGTCCGTGATGACGAGATCGGGCAGGTCCATCGCGCAACCATACCGCCACATGAACGTGAATTCGACGACCGAAGACTCCACGCGGAATGCGTCCCGTCTTCACATCTTCTGCATAGCCGTGATCGACAGTGAGTTCACGCCGGCTCGATGTTGTGCCGGACGACTTCAGGGCACTCGAAGGGAGTGGATTCAGGTATGTGGTTCTTCAGGCTTCTCGGAGGCCTCCTGCTCGTCGGACTGTTCGTCGGCCTCGCGGGATCGATCTTTCAGGCCGGCGTGGTCGCCGGGGCGGCCGGTGGATCCGGCGTCGTTGGCGTTCCGTGGTACGGCTGGCAGGCGTTCGGATGGGGATACGGCGGGTTCCACCTGCTGGGAACGATCTTCACGGTCTTCCTGATCGTGGCGCTGGTCCGGTTTGCGTTCGGCGCCGGACGCCGTCGCGACGGACACCATGGCTTTGGGCGCGGCTCGGAGCATCACAGCTCAACGCCATTCGGCAGCTGGGAGGATCGAGCCCGCGAACGCCACGATGCGTGGCACCGCGGCAATGATCAGGTCCCTCCCGCGGCGCCCGACGCTGCCGAGGCGAACCGACCAACCGGGAACTGACCCGGAACCCCGGCGCGATTCGTCGGTGCCATCCCAAGCGACCCGGTCGGCCCTGCCGACCGGGTCGCCTCAGCTCCGGGCGACTACCATGCAAACCCGAATGCCGACCATCCTCGTTGTCGACGACGAACCCAAGATCGTGCAGATTGCCCGCGACTATCTCGAGCACGCCGGCTTCGAGGTGGTGAGCGCGGCGAGCGGCCCGGCGGCCCTCGAGATCATCGCGACGACGCACCCGGCCCTCGTGATCCTCGACCTCGGGTTGCCCGGCATCGACGGCCTCGAGGTCACGAAGCGGATTCGCCAGGCCGGGAGCCTGCCCATCGTCATCCTCACGGCTCGCGACGACGAAATCGACAAGGTCGTCGGTCTCGAGCTTGGCGCGGACGACTACCTGACCAAGCCGTTCAGCCCGAGGGAACTCGTCGCCCGCGTGCGTGCCGTCCTGCGACGAGTCGAAGCCTCCGCAGGGCCCGACAGGACCACCGCCCCAGGGTCACATGGCGTGATCCGCGCCCGTGACGTGACCATCGATGTCGATCGGATGCGGGTCGACGTCGGCGGGTCGATCGTCGACCTGACACCAACCGAGTTTCAGGTGCTCGTCGCGCTTGCTCGACGCCCTGGGCAGATCAAGACGCGATCCCAGCTCCTCGATGCCGTCCACGGCGTCGCGTTCGAGTCATACGAACGCGCCATCGACGCGCACGTCAAGAACCTGCGAAGGAAGATCGAGCCAGATCCGCGCGTTCCGCGCTACATCCTCACCGTTCACGGCGTCGGCTATCGGTTCGCGGACGATCGGGATGCCTGATCGCGGGGGCTGGAACCGAAGAGCTCCCCGTCATCGTCCGCCCTGGTGGCCTCACGACGAACCGTGGCCCCCAACCGGCCCGGATGGCCGCCGGGCGATGGGCCGTCGCCACGGCATGTGGCCGGCGGTCGGCTGCGTCGTCGGCCTGACCGTGCTCCTCGCGCTCGTCGCCGTCGTGTTGATCGTGGGACAGGTGCTCTCGGTCGTGTTCGGCACGGTCGGTTTCGTGACCCGGCCGTTTGCCGGCATCGCGTTTGTCGTCCTGATCCTCGCCGTGATCGGACTGATGCGCGGGTTTCGACGCCTGGCAACGCCGATCGGGGCTTTGGTCGACGCGGCCAGGCGGGTCGAATCGGGCGATTACACGGCACGGGTACCCGAAGTCAATCGAGGTCCCCGAGAGCTCCGCGAACTGACACGCGCCTTCAACACGATGGCGTCCCGTCTGGCCGTCGATCAGCACCAGCGCCGCTCGCTCCTCGCCGATATCAGCCACGAGCTGCGGACGCCCCTGGCAATCCTGCGGGGAAACCTGGAAGCCATCGCCGATGGGATCCACGAACCTGATGAGCAGCACGTCGCCGGGTTGATCGAGGAAACCCGCGTCCTGGAGCGACTTGTTGAAGATCTTCGGACGATCTCGCTCGCGGAAGCTGGCGAGTTGCCGCTCCATCGCGAACCGACGGATCCGGACGTGCTGCTCGGGGAAACTGTCGAATCGTTCCGGGCTGCGGCAGCGCGCAAGGGCATCACGCTCGCCCTCGACACGCCGGACGATCTCCCGCTCCTCGACGTTGACCC
>JANMNF010000098.1:0-10120 GCA_031373765.1 Chloroflexota bacterium | reverse complement strand
ACCTCCTGACCCAGCCGCTCAATGTTCACGCCGTCGCGTTCCAGGTGGCACCCGGTGGCAGTCAGCTCCCGGCGTTCTCGGCGCCGGATGCACAGCCACTCGCCGGAGCCGCGCCGACGGCGTCGCCCGACGACTCGGGTGTTACAACGACCGCCTCGCCAACGGCGACACCGGGTCCGGCGGCCGTTCCGGGCGGCGTAGCCGGCGACATCCCGGATCTGTTCAGGGCAGATCTGACGCCGGTCGTTGCCGTCCTGTCGATCCTGCTGGCGATGGCCCTCGGGGCGGGCCATGCCCTCACGCCGGGCCACGGCAAGACCCTCATGGCGGCCTACCTCGTCGGGACCCGCGGCACGGTTCGGCACGCGGCGGGCCTCGGCCTTGCGGTCACGGTTTCCCACACGCTCGGGATCCTGTTCCTTGCCCTGCTCGTCACCGGTGCGGAGTCGCTCCTGCCGGCCGACGTGGTGGTTCGAACCATTCCGATCGTGGCGGCGCTGGCCTTCGTCGCGATTGGAGGAGCCATGCTGCTCTCCGAACTACGCCGCCGACGGCGCACAGCCGCAATCGCGTCCGCGCTTGCTTCCGCGCCCTCGGGACACACGCACGACCACGGTGATCATCACCATGACGGCCCGAGCGGCGACGGCCACGGCCACGTGGGCGCGTCCGGCCACGACCACGTTGAACCAGAAGAGTCACTCCCCGGCGAACACAGCCACGGCGGAATCCGCCATTCGCACCTGCCGGCCGATGACCGGACACTGAGTTGGCGAAATCTGTTCGCGCTGGGGCTCGCGGGCGGAATCATTCCTTCGACCAACGCGCTGATCATCCTGCTCGGTACGATCGTGGCGGGACGGGCCGCCTTCGGGATCGTCCTGGTTATCGCGTTCGGGCTCGGCATGGCGATCGTTCTGGGCGGGGTCGGCGCGATCATGGTCCTCGCCCGGGAGCGCCTCGATCGACTGCCGATGACCTCGAGTCTCGGACGAGCGGCGCGCCATGCACCGCTGGCGGCGGCCGTCGTCGTCCTCAGCGTCGGGCTGTGGCTGACGGTGCAGGCCATCGGGGGCGCTCCAACCCTTTGACGCCCGATAGGGCAGATGCCCCATCCCTCGATTGCGACCCCCCGTGCTAGGCTCCCGCCCGACATGCGAGCCCTGACCGACCGTGCCCTCGAAGTCGCCACTCAGCTCGGCTCAGGCTATGCGGATGTGCGAATTGTCCGCCGCCGGGACGAGTCGATCGGCATCAAGTCGGGCCGACTCGAAGGCGTCGCGACGAGCGAAACCGAGGGCTTCGGCGTTCGTGTCCTCGTTGATGGGGCATGGGGCTTCGCGTCCTCCAATCACCTCGAGCTGAGTGAGGCCGACCGTGTCGCGGCGCTCGCCGTGCGGATCGCCAAGGCGTCGGCAACGGCGCTCCGGCGGCGCGTAGAGCTCGACGGGCGGCCACCGGCGCTGGGTCGGTTCGAAACGCCGGTCGTCGAGGATCCCTTCAATATCCCGCTGGAGCGGAAGATCGGTCACCTCATGGAGGCCGACCGCGCGGCCGGGGCCGTCCGCGGGGTCACCTTCACGGAGTCGTCCTACGGTGCGCAACGCGAGGAGAAGACCTTCGCAGCCTCGGACGGCAGCTTTACCGAGCAGGTCCTCACCCACATCGGGGCCGCGGTCGAAGCGAATGCCATCGACGGGGACGAGCACCAGCGGCGCAGCTATCCCGACGCTGGCGGAGGCTGGGTGGCGGCCGGCTACGAATACATCGGGAGCCTCGATCTCGTCGGTAGTGCGGAACGCCACGCCGAGGAGGCGGTGGAGCTGCTGACAGCACCCCAATGCCCGTCCGGTTCCAAGACGATCGTCCTGGATCCGACTCAGCTGTACATGCAGGTCCACGAGAGCTGCGGCCACCCAACCGAACTCGATCGTGTCTATGGGACCGAGGCCTCGTACGCGGGCACGAGCTTCCTGACGACCGACAAGCTCGACGAGGGATTTCGCTACGGATCCGACCTCATCACGATCGTTGCCGATGCCACGGCGCCGTTCGGAATGGGCACCTTCGGCTGGGACGACGAGGGCGTGGCCGCCCAGTCCGTACCCCTGATCCAGAACGGAATCCTGTCCGGATACCTGACCTCGCGCGAAACCGCGCCCCGCATCGGCCGGGCCTCGGGTGGCGCCATGCGGGCGGACGGCTGGAACCGAATTCCGCTCATCCGGATGACCAACATCAATCTCCTGCCGGTCGATGGCATGAGCCTCGACGAGATCGTGGCGGACACCGATGACGGCCTGTATCTCGCCTCGAACCGGAGCTGGTCGATCGATGATCGGCGGCTGAACTTCCAGTTCGCCACCGAGATCGCCTACGAGATCAAGGGCGGCAAGCGGGGCCGGATCTTCAAGAACCCGACCTACACCGGGATCACCTACGAGTTCTGGCGATCCTGCGATGCCGTCGGCGACGCCAGTAGTTACGTGATGCTCGGCACCCCGAACTGCGGCAAGGGCGAACCGAGCCAGGGTGCGCACGTCGGGCACGGCGTGTCCGGGGCGCGCTTCCGCAACGTCCAGGTTGGGGTCGGCAAATGGTGAGCGGGGGCGATCGCCCCGACGCGCTGTCAATCGCCGAGGCCGTCCTCGCCCGAGCTCTCGATGCCGGCGCTACGGAGGCGGAAGTCCTGGTCATGTCGGACGATCAGGCCCTGACCCGCTTCGCTAACAGCGAGATCCATCAGAACGTCGCCGAAACCAGCGCGTCCGTGAATCTCCGGTTCGCCCTCGGTCGGAGGATCGCAACCGCCTCGACGGGCCGGATCGACGAGGCCGGACTGGCGGCCGTGGTCCATCGCGCAGCGGCGATTGCGCGCACGTGCGAGGAGCTCGAGGACTGGGCAGGCCTTCCGGGTCCGGATCCGTCCGGCCCGACGAACGGACTCGCCGCTGCCTACGCAACCGCCACGGCCGAAGCCACACCGGAACTGCGGGCCGAGGGCGTGCGTGCCGTGATCGCTGCTGCCGACGAGCAGGGCGTCCTCGCGTACGGGTCCTTCTCCACGGGCCGCGAGGGAATCGCCGTGGCGAACTCGTCGGGGATCCGGTCCTTCGAGGAGCGCACGAGTTCGCAGCTCCTGACGGTTCACATGTCGCCCGACGGCGGCACCGGCTATGCCGAGCGCGCCGCAACCGACGTGACGAACATCGATCCCGAGAGCATCGGACGCGAGGCGGCGGCTCGCGCCAAGGCGACGGATCACGCGATCTCTGTGCCGGCGGGCGACTATCCGGTCGTCCTCGAGCCGTACGCGGTCGTGGACATTCTCGACATGCTCGGCTTCGTCGGATTTTCGGGCCTGGCCGTCGAGGAAGGCCGTTCGTTCGCCGAGCCCGGACGGCGCGTCGGCTCGGACCTCGTGACCATCATCGACGACGGCGCGAATACCAGTGGCCTGCCGATGGCCTTCGACTACGAGGGTGTCCGCAAGGAGCGGGTCGTCCTGATCGAAAACGGCGTGTGCCGGGACGTCGTGTACGACGCCCAGACCGGGGCGCGGGCCGGCCGACGCTCGACTGGGCACGGACTCCCGGCCCCGAATCCGTATGGGCCCTTCCCGCTGAACATGGTCATGTCGCATGGTTCAACCCCACGCGAGGAACTCCTCGCGGGGATTGAGCGCGGCCTTCTCGTCACGCGGTTCCACTACACGAATCCGGTTCACCCGAAGCTCGCGATCATCACGGGCATGACCCGCGACGGAACGTTCTTGATCGAGAACGGCGAGATCGTCGCCCCGGTCCGGAACCTCCGGTTCACCCAGAGCTACCTCGATGCGCTGGCCAGGGTCTCGGCCGTCGGGAGCGACCTTCGAACCCTGCGCGGATCGTTCGGGGCGGTGGTGGTCCCGGCCCTGCGCATCGACGCCTGGACCTTCACGGGGACTACGGAGCACTAACCGCTCGTGGTGCCTGTCTACCATTCGATGGTAGAATTCTACCATGAGCCTGAACATCAAGAACGCTGAGACCTACCGACTGGTCAAGGAACTCGCGGATGAGACCGGCGAGTCCATGACGGCGGCTGTGACCGAGGCCGTTCGAGAGCGGCTCGGTCGGATCCGGGCCGAGCGCAGCGACGACCAGGAGGCCAGCTTCCAGCGGGCGCTCGCGCTCCTCGCAATCATGCGCGACCGTGCTCCCGCCGGCTATTGGGACCAAGACTTCGACGAGCTGCTCTACGACGAAATGGGCCTCCCAAAGTGATTGTCGACACGTCAGCGATCGTCGCGATGCTCCGAACGGAGCCGGACGCCGCCGCTCTTTCGAAGGCGCTCAGCGGTGCTGCGGTGCGGCGCTTGTCCGCCGCGAACTACGTCGAGCTCTCCGTCGTGATCGACGCGCTGGGTGACCCCGTCATCAGTGGAGGACTCGATGCAGTCCTGACCGCCTATCGAATCCAGATCGAGCCGTTGACCGAGAGCCAGGCACGGATCGCTCGCGCGGCCTACCAGCGGTTCGGCAAAGGTAGCGGGCATCCCGCGCGACTGAACATGGGCGACTGCTTCGCGTACGCCCTCGCGCGGGACCTCAACGAACCGCTGCTCTTCAAGGGTGCTGACTTCGCCCAGACGGACATCGAAATCGTCATCGAGCCGATCAAGGAGCGGCGGCTGAGCGAGCTGGTTGCCAGTTACCGGTCCGCGTCCGGTCACTGAAAGCTCTGCGCAGCTGACCGCGCTCTGCGTACGAACGACGAGCGCCTGGCAATCACGCCTTCGATAGATCAGGGAACCGTTCCGGCATCAACGTGACTCCTTCATGGTGAATGCGGTCTCTTGCACCGCGACAGAGGGAGTCAGCGATGCAACGAGAACCATTTGCGGGACAACGCGACCTGGCTCGCGGTGAAGCTCGCTCCGTCCACATCCGAAGCCGCCGTGGCGCGGCTTGGCACCGACTTGGGGGCCTGGCGCTCGTCGCCGTTGTGGGCGCGGCCGCGTGCGGCTCACCGGCAACGACCACGTCCTCATCGCCCACCACCGCCGGCGGCTCATCGGCAGCGGCCACGTCCTCGCCCGCAACCGGCGCGGGTAGCGACTGGCCCGGGTTCCACGGTGACGCGTCCCGAAGCGGCTTCGCCCAGGACGGTCCGATCGGCCATCCGGTCCTGACCTGGCAGGCCCATGCGAACACGAGCATCTCGAAGAACATCGTGATCGTCGGCGACGCCGTGTACTTCGCGAGCGATGACGGCATCGTCCATGCGCTCGACCGCGTGACGGGATCCGAGCGATGGACAGCCACGCTCGAAGGCCCGATTCAGCGCGGCCCCGTTGCTGCCGACGGTCGGCTCTACCTGATGACGGACGCCGGCGCGGCGATGGCGCTGGATCCGGCGACGGGTCACACCCTCTGGACGGGTTCGGTGCCATACGAGAGCCCCAGCGAGGTAGCGAGCGACGGGAAGGCTCTCTACTTCGGGACCGGCGACGGGTTCCTCGTCGCGGTCGACGCCGCAACCGGGGCCGAGGAATGGCGACTCCAGCCCTCCCCATTAACAACGGCGGTCCACAACCCGGCCTTCGCGGACGGACGCATCTTCGCGGGCACAGACGGCGGCGGCTTTGTCGCCGTCGACGCCGCGACGCATGGAGTCGCCTGGACGGGCGATGTCCAGGGCGACACCACCGGGACTGCCGCTGTGGCAGGCGGCCTGGCCTTCGTCGGCACGAGGGTTGATGTACCAGCCGGGCATCTGCGCGCCTTCGACGCCAAGACCGGCGCGCTCCGCTGGATGTCAGAGGTGCCGCTCCTTCAGTTCCCGACGGTCGCGAACGGCATCGCCTACAGCGCAACCCAGGAGGGCCTGGTCGCGGCGCTCGATCTCGCCACCGGCGCGGCCCGCTGGAGCGTCCAGCTCAAGGGCAAGGTCCGACCGATGGCGGTCGCCGGCTCGATCCTCTACCTCGCCGCCGACCACGAGCAGAAGGTTTACGCCCTCGATGTGGCCACGGGCGGGAAGCTCTGGAGCTTCGACGTGGAGGGCGCAAACGACTGCTGCATCGCTGTCGCCCACGGTTCCGTCTTCGTCGGGACGCTGGCAGGCAACGTGTACGCCATCGCCGGCGACGGCGCAACGATCACCGCTGAGTCGCCGGCGACCGCGGCGCCGAGCGCACCGCTACCAACCCACGGTCCGATCGCTGCGCTGCCCTTCAAGGTGTCCTGGACGACGGACGTGCGCGGGATGGGATTTGCGCCCATCTCCCAGATCGCGGTCGATCCTCAGGGCCGAATCTGGGCTCCGGAAGCAGAGGGCAACCGTATCGCGATCCTGGACGCGACGGGCAAGCTCCTCGAGGAGTGGGGCACACCGGGGAACGGCCCCGGCCAGTTCGACTTCACCCGGAGCAACGGCGACGGCTACGGCACGCTCGCGTTCGCGAATGATGGCTCGTTCTTCGTGCTGGATGTCGGCAACCGACGCGTCCAGCGGTTCGACTCCAAGCGCCACTTCCTCGGCGAGTGGGGAGCGTTCGGACAGGGTCCAAGCCAATTCAACGATCCCGTTGGCATCGCGGTCACGTCAGACGGGTCGGTCTGGGTCCTCGACGACCGCCGCGCTGTCGTTGAGCACTACGACGCGACCGGAAAGGTTCTCGGATCCTTCAACCCCTTCGCGACGATCCCGTCGAACGACGGAGCGAACTCGCTCGCGATCGGCTCCTCAGGAGAGTTGTATGTCAGCTCTGCCGGGCCCTCGGAGGTCCTCGTCTTCAATCCGGACGGAACTCTCCTGCGGGTCGTAGGCCTCGGGATTTTCGACGACCAGGCATCGAACATGGCGATCGGCAGCGACGGCCACCTGTTCGTGACCCAGGGTCCGGAGCGCGGCGCGGCGCCCGGAATCCTCGTGTTCGCCGCTGATGGGACGTTGATCGGCGGGTTCGGGCTGAGCGGGACCGGCGGGGGCCAACTCGTGTTCCCGGCCGGCATCGCGTCGGACGGGCGGGGCGGCCTGGTCGTGGAGGACAGCGACCCGAATGCTGCTCGTCTCATCCGGTTTGAAGTGACGCCGTAGCGTCGCCGCCCATGGGCCACCCCGGTCTCCGGTCGGGGTGGCCCCCAACCCGTGAAATTTCCTTTGCGGCGGAGGGAACCGTTTGGTGGTCGTGATGACTCGTATGGTGTGGGGGCGGACCGGAGAAGCCGCTCGCATCGGGAGAAGCATGCAGGTCGAGCTCGTCGAGCGAGCCAGATCCGGCGACCACGAGGCGTTCTCGGAGTTGGCGAGGGCGTCATTCGGTCGCCTTTTCGGCGCAGCACGGCTCATCCTTCGCGATCAGGACCGCGCTCAGGACGCCGTCCAGGAGGCGCTCGTCCTCGCCTGGAAGCATGTCGCGGCGATTCGGGACCCGGCGGCGTGGGACGCCTGGATGTATCGGCTGACGGTCCGGGCCTGCTACCGCCTGGCGCGAGCCGCCAAGCGTCGTGATGTGACGGAGATCCACGTATCCGTGGACCTCGAATCGTCGGGCAACGACTTCACCGGCTCGCTCGCCGAACGTGATCGCATGGGTCGCGAGCTCGGCCGGCTGCCGGTTGACCAGCGGGCCATCATGGTCCTCCACTTCTACCTCGACCTCCCGCTCACCGAGGCGGCTGCGATCCTCGATATTCCCGTCGGGACGGCCAAATCGCGGTTGCACCGGGGGTTGGCGACCCTGCGCACGGCCTTCGCGGACGAGCGTGCGTCGGCCGATGTCAAATTCGGGGGGCGGACGCTATGACCGGGCAGCGGATCCCGCTCGAGCGGCTGATCGCCGGCTGGATGGCCGACGAGGCCGCCGCCGCCGCCGCGCCACAGGCGCTCCTCGAGCAGATCCTCGCCACGACCGCTCGCGAGAAGCCGCAGCCGCGCTGGCGTGCCCTGCTCGCGGAACCGACGATGCGTGGCGGAGCGGCACAGGTAACGGTCGGCCTGCCGAGTCGGGGGTTGGCCTTCGCCGTGATCGCTGGGCTGCTCCTCGCAGCCATCGCGGCGGTCGCGATCGGGGCGTACCTCCTCCTGAACCTGAAGCCGCCGCCGGAGAGTGGCGACTGGCCCGGCTTCCGCGGCGGTGCCGATCGATCGGGAGTCGCCATTCAAGGCCCCGCGGGCAATCCGGTGCAGCTGTGGGCACTGCCGACGACCGGTGCGGTGCTCGAGATCGCCGTCGTCGGTGACCGAGTCTTCTTCGCCACCGATGACGGGCGGCTCCATGGCGTCTCGCGCGGTGACGGCATCGAGCAATGGTCCGTTGTCGCTGGGGAGCAGCCCCTGACGGGTCCGTACGCCGCCAACGGACGGCTCTACATGTCCGACGCGAGCGGCCGCTTCCGCGCGTTCGCGCAAACCGACGGCTCCGAGATCTGGACTTCGACGGGAACGTACGTCGCGCCGAGCCGGTCGATCGACGCCGACGGGACGGTCGTTTTCGGAACCGGGGACGGGTTTGTTGTCGGCCTCAACGGGGCAACCGGAGCGGAGCAATGGCGGGTGCAACCTCCCGGTGCGACCAACGTCGGTGCGCCGGCGTTCGCCGACGGTCGGGTCTACGCAGGCACCGATGGCGCCGGCTTCGTCGCCATCGATGTGGCGAGCCACACGGTGGTGTGGTCCGCCGACACAACGAAGCAAACCACGGGTTCAGCATCCGTCATCGATGGGATCGCGTACATCGGCGTGCGGGCTGATCTGGGCGCGGTCGGGACACTTCATGCATTCGACGCTGTGACCGGGGCCTCGTTATGGACCGCGGCGGAACCCTTCCTGGGGTTGCCGACCGTCACGAAGGGCGTCGCCTACAGCGCCAGCACCCATGGACAGCTCGCGGCCATCGACACGACCTCAGGTCGCAATCTGTGGTCCGTGAACCTTGATGGCGACCTCCGGTCGCCGGTCGTCGTCGGCAGCACGGTGTATGTGACGGGCGGGAGCGCCCATCGGATTTACGCCGTGGATGCCGCGACGGGCTTTGAGCTGTGGCAGTTCGACCTCGACGGCAACGCTAATTGCTGCGTATCGGTCGCGAAGGGCGCGGTATTCGTCGGCGACCAGGCGGGAACCGTGTACGCGATCGGCGGGGATGGCGCCACGATCGTCGGACGCCCGTTCCCGTCAACGAGCGGGTCAGGCGCCCCGTCGCCGTCGGCCGCTGTCGGGCCGACCCCCACGCCGCTTCTGTCGATCGCGTCGGTGACCTGGTCGAAGGCCATTCGAGGGCTCGGTTTCGCTCCCATATCCCAGATCGCGGTCGACCCGAAGGGCCAGATCTGGGCTCCGGAGGCGAGTTCGGACCGGATCGCGATCTTCAGCCCCGATGGGACGCTGCTCGAGGAGTGGGGCGAAGCAGGGAAGGGGCCCGGGCAGTTCGACTTCACGCGTGGCAACGGCGACGGATACGGGACCCTCGCGTTCGCAAAGGATGGTTCGTTCTACGTCCTTGACGTCGGGAATCGCCGAGTTCAGCAGTTCGATCAGCAACGGCGGTTCGTTCGGGCATGGGGCTCGTGGGGCAACAGGCCCGGCGAGTACTCGGATCCGGTTGGGATCGCAGTCGCGCGGGACGGCACCGTGTGGGTCCTGGACGACGTCCGGAGCGTCGTGGAGCACTACACGGCGGACGGCACGGTCCTCGGATCCTTCGATCCCTTCGCGTCGACGCCGATCAACGGCGGTGCGAACTCGCTCGCGATCGACACCCAGGGAAACCTGTACGTCAGCGGCGCGCGGCCCTCCCAGGTCTACGAGTTCGACTCGAGCGGAACCTTGATACGCGTGATCGGCCCAGGAGTCTTCACTGACCAGGCAAGCCACATGGCGGTCGACACCGATGGGCGGCTGTTCGTCACGCAGGGTCCGGATCGCGGCGATGCCCTCGGGATTCTGGTCTTCGGTCCTGACGGGAACCTGGTCGGCGGCTTCGGACCGCGCGGCGACGCCGATGGTCAGCTCGCCTTTCCGGCCGGGATTGCCCTTGATCGTGTGGGAGGGCTGTATGTCGAGGACAGTTTGCCCGAATCGGCTCGCCTGATGCGGCTCACGCTTCTCCCCGCGGTCAAGCCCTGACGCG
>JANMNF010000046.1:0-9108 GCA_031373765.1 Chloroflexota bacterium | reverse complement strand
CTTGCGTCGCGACCAGGCTTCCAATGCTGGCAGACTCCAGCGGAACCACACCGCCCGCGCCCAGGGTCATCGTCATGGAGCTGGGCGATGGACTGACCGGCGGAGGCGCGGTATTCGCAGTCGACGGTTGTGCCGTCACGGTGGGTACCGGCGAACTTGCCGCGCCGCATCCCACCGCGACGATCGTCGTGAGGGCAATTGCTACGAATACGTTCCGGGATGTCATCGAATGCTCCAATCTTGGAAGCCTGGGACTGAGCTGAATCGCGCCATCTTGTTAGCCATCGCACGTCCACTCGAAGGAACCTGCGAGCAGCTTGCGCGCGGTTGGATCGAGCTCATTGGTGACCCCTTGGAACTCAACGCGGCCTTGGTTTCCGGTCGAGCCCGCCGTGACGGTGATCGTTGCGGGATCGATGGGGGCTCCCTGTCCCACAGCAACGAGGAGGCCGTCCGTGCCGAGGAAGAGTGCGGTCAGCACTCCGGCTGGCGATACGTCGATTCGAGCGGTCAGGTCGTTGGGTCCGTACCCTGGAGGGGCTGGGAGTGCCGCCACAACCTGCGTGTCTCCGCTTCCATCGTCGGCCAATTCACACGTGCCGCTCACCCTGTTGGGTCGGAAGTCCACGGGTCCCGAGACGGTAAGCAGGACTTGGGCGGACCGGAGACCCGCTGTGACCGGCGGGCTGGCCCATTCCCACCATCCGCCACTGACGGCAATGGCTCGCTGTCCATCTGTGGCGAGCCCAGTGACAAGTACGCCCCCAGCCGGGACTCCGCCCGGATACAGGCTCGGGCGTTCGCGTCGCCATTGCAGTCCATCGTCTGACGTCCAGCTCGCGAACTGGCCCGAGGCGTCCTGGCCGATGGCGACGAGTCGCGTGTCATCAAGCAAGGCAACTTCGGCCATGTAGGCCCCAGCAAGTGTCGGCTGATCGGGGACTCGCATCCAGGCAGCACCGTCGGTCGATGTCCACACGGCTGCGTCAGGCCAGCCCGAAGTCCCGACCGCCACATAGCCCGGTCCGCCCGCGGTGAATTCCAGCAGCGTCGCAGCGCCAGTCCCCCCGCCCATTGAAGCCTGAGGGTGGAACGTCCAGTCCACCCCATCGGCCGACGTCCAGAATGCGCCACCAACCCCAGGGATCGATCCAAACGCAACGAGGCCGGTCGGCCCGACACGCACCCTGGCAATCCCTGGGCTCAGAGTCACTTCGCCCTTCACGCAGGTACCGGCTGCTCCAGCCAGGGCATGCGCCGGGCGCCAGCGGAAGCCATCGTCGGACAACCAGACCGCAACATCGCATCCGCCCTTGGCTGATCCAACAGCGACGAATCCACCCTGATAGCCCACCAGATCCTCGACCACGCCGTCGATGCCACTTTCCAGGGGCCCGGCCATCCAGGTCGCACCGCCGTCCGGGGAGCGCCAGACGTGCGCAAAACCTCGAATGTCAGATCCGACCGGTGCGGTCGGATCGGGCCCGAACCGGCTGTCGCGAATCCCGATCGCGACGATCCCGGCCGACGATTCAGCCATCGCGTCTATCTCCACGCCGTCGAACTTTGCCTGATCGTCGCCGGACCGAGTCCATCCGATTCCATCCGATGTGAGAACCGCGGACCCGAACTCCGTCGGCCCCCAGGCAACGAACCCGGAACTGGTGTGGATGACCCGGTTCAAGCTCGGCTCGAGGCCGTACGCGTTCTCGAACCAGACCGCACGGCGCTCCCAGATCCTTCCGGCGATGGCGCCCGAAGTGGAGGGCAATGGGGTGACCATCGGTGTTGCAATGGGCGCCTCTGCGGACGCCGTCGGCGAGGACGGAGATGAGGGTGGTGCCGATGCCTTCGTCGAGCCACATCCGCCAACCAGCATGGCCACAACGGTCAGCCAGATCGCAAGTCTTGTTCGCACGGTTCTCCTCGCGCGGTCCGCGTGTCCTGGTCGGCGGCGCGGACTATGCCGCGCGCGACGTCGAGAGACGCCCGGCACCGGTTTCGTGTTGCAGGTGCCTTGGCTCGGTGCGGCAAACGCGTCGCATCGGTCAGGCGTGCAGGGTGAGCGGTCGAGCGAATCCCGACGATGCCATCCGGTGGAAATCCCTCGTGTCAACCGCTGCGCCAGGCGCCCACAGGGACCGAGCACGCGGGCTGGGATTCGATGACAGAGCCGGCGAAGTAAGAACGTGCGAGCGCCCACGCAGCCTTGCCGCAGGCCGAGCCGATGACCCGCCCGGCGAGATCGTCAGCCTGGATATGGATGCCGCCGAACAGGCGCGAGATGCCTGCCTGATCCGACGCGTCGAAATAGGTGGCCCACTGGAGATCGATATCCGTCGTGGGTCCCTTCTCGAACTTCAGTGACCCCGCCGGGATCGTGTAGCCACCGATGCCTCCCGGGAAGTACGGAGTGCCGGTGAACGCCACGAGCACCTCGGCCGCGGCACGACTGAAGGTACTGTGCCCGGAGATGTAACCCGGGAACGACGGCGTAACGAACGTGGGTCGTTGGTACGGCACCCAACGCATGGCGAGGATCCAGTGCGCGCCGCCAATCTGTGTCACTGGATTGGCCGGCGAGCCGCCCCATGCCCGGATCGCGATCCTTCCGACGTACTTGGCAAGGCGCGCATGGCGCTGGCCCGGAGCCGACGACTGCAGCGTGATGACTTCGATCAGCCCTGGTACGAGCGGCAGTCCTTCGCGATCGTAGGAAGGCCCCTTCGGATCGCTCGACTGGCCTCGACCGCCCATGTAGCGGATCAGCGAGATCGGACGGGACGTGTCGTAGTAATCCTTGAGGCCCCACGCGGCGACCGCGGCGTTGTGGACCGCGCCGTTGAGCGCGAGGTAGAGCTTGACGTCCCACTCCAGGCGATCGATGACCGGTCCGCTGCCGCCGATGTGGAGATCGGGGTCCAGGGCATCGGATACCAGGTTCGCGATCACGTTCCAGTGTCCTGGTGGGGTCTCTGACTTCGGGCCATCCGCCCAGAACTCGGCGAGGACTCGATCGAAGTCGCCACGAGAGACGATGTTCGGCGTATAGGGCTCCCGCATCGATGGGTTCATCGGGCGCCCGTGCCCGTCGTTTGCCCCAAGACTGTTGGCTCCGATGGCCCCGGGGGAGATGTCAATCGTCTGTTGGGCCCTCGGATCCAGTTCGCTGCTCCGCCGGATCAGGTCCACGAGTTGCTCCTTCAGCACCGCGTCGGTGGCGGGATCGCCCACGCGTGGAGGCGGTCCGGGATCGACCAGGAGGCCGTCGGTGGGGCTTCCGGACGGCCCGAATGCCTGGACGTGGCCCCATTGCGGGCCGATGGCGACCTGGACGCTCCCGGTCGGGATCCCGTTTTGCGTGATGCCATCGATGATCCTCAGGGGTTGCCAGCGGTTCGGATCAACCATCCTGGTCCCGAGGCCCGAAACGGTGAGCGGCGCATTCACGGGTACGTATGAAAGTGACTCGTAGCCGTTGGCCTCGTTTGCGCCGTCATCAAGGGCACGAGCCAGCACAGCCTTCCCAATCCGGACGCCGACAGCGCTCGCCGTGTCGCCGCCGCGTGGCGTCGTGGGGTAGCACGAAGCACGAAGCACCGCGTCGAACTCGGCGAGCGACTCCTCGCTGCCCACGGCGTTCTGGAATCGCGCCGACAGCACGGTGTACGCCGCGTAACTGATCGATTCGTCTCTCGCCGCGACGAGATCGTCCGGGACGTGCTTCTCGGTGACGAAATAGCCGGTTGCCACCGGGTCATAGGTGGCCCACGCATCCCACATGGCCGCGGAGAGATGGAACAGATTCCGCGCGTGGACGGGTGGGTTCGGCAATGCACGCCGGATCGCATCGAGAAGCGCCTCGTCCCATCGTCGCGCAACCGACCACTTCGGGTGAATCCGAGGAATGCACCCCGCTGTCGAGGTCGTCCGCACCGGGGTCGGTACGGGGCTCGGTGTCGGGCGGAGGCTGGGCGTAGGGCTCGGGATCGGTTCGATCGACGCCGGACCGCTCGGCTGCGGCGTCGGCCCACAGCCGGCCACGAGCGCGGTCACAAGAGCGAGCGAGATGAGGATCGGATATGGACGCACTGGCGCACCCTTTCGGGCCATCAGACGCCGCGCAGCCGGAGTTGTTACCCAGGACTCTTACTGTGAATTTCCGCGGTCTGAACCCGGGTAGTATTCGGAGCCCATGGCGATCCTCCGGCCGTTCCGCGCACTCCGCCCGCAGCCCGACCAGGCCGCGGCTGTCGCGGCCGTGCCGTATGACGTCGTGAATACGGCCGAAGCGCGCGACCTTGCCGCGGACAACCCCCTCAGCTTCCTGCGTGTCTCACGACCCGAGCTTGAGCTGCCGGCTGACACGGATCCCTACGCCGACGGGGTCTACGCGGCGGCGGCGACCAACTTCGCCCGGCTGCGTGACGCCGCACCCCTCGTGGAGGAGCCGACCCCGAGCATCTACATCTATCGGCTTCGCATGGGGATGCACGAGCAGACCGGTGTTGCTGCCTGCTTCTCGGTCGACGAGTACGAAGGGGACGTGATCCGCAAGCACGAGCGGACCCGCAAGGACAAGGAAGACGACCGAACCCGGCACGTCCTTACCCTGCGTGCCCAGACCGGGCCGGTGCTTCTCACCTACCCGGCCTCCGGCGAGATCGGCGAGATCGTCACCCGCGCAACCGATGCGCCGCCGCTGTTCGATTTCACGGCACTAGACGGGATCACCCACACGGTGTGGCTCGTCGGCGAGGCGGACCGCGACGCCCTCATCGGCGCGTTCGAGCGGATCCCGCTCCTATATATCGCCGATGGTCACCATCGGGCGGCAAGTGCGATGCGGGCGCGCCAGTCGCTCGCGGGGACCGCGCGGGGCACCGACCCCGCCCCGGCCGCTGCGCCGAGCAGCGGCGCATCCGTCGAGGCCGACTCCTTCCTAGCCGTTGCCTTTCCGCATGACCAGATGCAGGTCCTGCCCTACCACCGGGCCGTGAAGGATCTGGCCGGGCAGACGCCCGGCACCTTCCTCGAGGCACTTTCCGCGCAGGTGGACGTCAGCCCCGGAACCGATACCCCGGCCGGGAAGGGCGAGGTCTCGATGTACCTCGACGGTCAGTGGCACACGCTGCGCCTTGCGCCGGCCCCGAACGACGCCGCGGAAGCCGACCGACTCGACGTCTCGTTGCTCCACGCCCAGGTCCTTGAACCGCTCCTGGGGATCGGGGATCCGCGGACGGACAAGCGGATCGATTTCGTCGGCGGCATTCGCGGGCCACAGGCCCTTGCAGCGCTGGTCGACAGTGGCGCGGCCGCCGTGGCCTTCGTGATGCATCCCGTCAACCTCGAAGACCTGATGCGAATCGCCGATGCCGGCGGGATCATGCCGCCCAAATCCACCTGGTTCGAACCGAAGCTCAGGGATGGCCTTCTCAGCCACCTCATCTGACCATCGCGGCCGCCGGGCCGGATCGCTCCCCACCTCCGCCCCGCCCACGCCTTACAGCAGGAGCCACCGCATGAAGGTCCTGATCGCGGATCCGTTCGAGACATCGGGCCTCGATGGCCTCGCGGCCGCCGGTTGCGAGGTCGTGTTCGATCCTGCCCTCAAGGACGACGAGCTTGTCAGCGCGCTCCAGCAGACCCGGGCCGAGGTCCTCATCGTCCGATCCACCAAGGTGACCGCGGCGATGATGGACGCCGGGGATCTCGCCCTGATCGTGCGCGCCGGGGCCGGCTACAACACGATCGATGTCGCGGCCGCGTCGGCTCGCGGGATCTACGTCTCGAACTGCCCAGGCAAGAACTCGACCGCTGTCGCGGAGCTGGCGTTCGGCCTCATCCTCGCACTCGACCGCCGAATTCCGGACAACGTCGCGGAGTTGCGCGACGGACGCTGGAACAAGAAGGAGTTCTCGAAGGCCAAGGGCCTCCACGGCCGGACCCTTGGGCTGCTCGGTTTCGGGAACATCGCCCAGGAACTGGCGCGGCGGGCGCAGTCCTTCGGCATGGACATCGCCATCTGGTCCCGTCGCTTCGAGGCCAACGCCGGCGCGGACGCGGATCTCCGACGCTACGGCCTCGACCCCGCCGGCCGCGACTCCCGGGTCAGCATCCTCCCGACGCCTGGGGACGTCGCGTCGGTGGCCGACGTTCTGAGCGTTCATGTGGCGCTTGGCCCCGAGACCCGCGGCCTCGTCAATGCGGCGCTCCTCGGCGCGCTGAAGCCGGGTGCAATCGTCATCAACACGTCCCGTGCCGAGGTGGTCGATCACGAGGCGCTGGCAGACGCGGTCCGCGATCACGGGATGCGGGTCGGCCTCGACGTCTATCCCGATGAGCCGACGAGCGGAACCGGCGAGTACTCGCTCCCGCTGCTCGCCCTGCCCGGCGTCTACGGAACGCATCACATCGGCGCCTCGACCGAGCAGGCTCAGGAGGCCATCGCGGGCGAGACGGTCCGGATCATCCGCTCGTTCAAGGAGACCGGTCAGGTCCCGAACTGCGTCAACCTCGCTCGTCGGACTCCGGCGACGCACCTGCTGGTGGTCCGGCATCACAACCGGCCGGGCGTGCTGGCCCACGTGTTCGAGCATCTGCGCGTCGAGGGGATCAATGTCCTCGAGACCGAGAACGTCATCTTCGAGGATGCCGGCGCTGCCGTCGCTCGAATCAACATGGACGGTGCGCCAGCCAAATCACGAATCGCCGACATCGCGGCGGGCAATGAGCACATCCTGAGTGTCCAGCTCGTTGCGCTGTGACGATCGTCGCGCGCTGAAAGGAGCCCACCATGACTGACCGGATCCTCAACTTCTCGAGCGGGCCTGCGGTCCTCCCGGTACCCGTCCTGGAGCAGGTCCAGCGGGACCTCGTCGCGCTCCCCGGCGTCGGCATGTCGGTCATGGAGATCAGCCATCGCTCGTCGACGTTCGAGGCGATCATCGGCAAGGCCGAGGCCGACATCCGGTCCCTGGCGAGCATCCCGGACAACTACAAGCTCCTCTTCCTCCAGGGTGGTGCCAGCCTCCAGTTCTCGATGCTGCCGATGAACCTCCTGACCGAAGGGACGACGGCGGATTACCTCATGACCGGGACGTGGGCCGATAAGGCAGTCAAGGAGGCCCGCCGCGTCGGCACGGTCCACGAGACGGGCTCGACCGCGGCCGACAACTTCAGTCGCATCCCGACCGACGACGAGTGCGAGTTCACGCCCGGTGCGGCGTACGTCCACATGACCGCGAACAACACCATCGAGGGCACCGAGTGGCACCGGCTCCCGGCGAGTGGCGATGCGCCGTTGGTCAATGACGCGTCGTCGAATATCTTCAGCCGCCCGATCGATGTCTCGAAGTTTGGCGTCATCTACGGTGGCGCCCAGAAGAACCTCGGCCCGTCTGGCGTGACCCTCGTGATCATCCGCGAGGACCTGCTCGAGAGGTCCAGCAAGTCCCTCCACACGATGCTCAACTACGCGGTCCAGGCAGAGAACGGATCGCTCTACAACACGCCGCCCGCCTTCGGCGTGTACGTGCTCGGGCTGGTCGTCGAGTGGCTGATCGAGCTCGGCGGGCTTCCGGCCATCGCCGAGATCAACGAGCGCAAGGCCGCCAAGCTGTACACGGAGCTCGATCGGACCGGCTTCTGGCGGCCGACTGCGGAACAGGCGAGCCGAAGCCGCATGAACGTGACGTTCCGCCTCGCATCCGAGGACATGGAGAAGGCGTTCATCAAGGAGTCCACCGCTGCCGGATTCGATGGCCTCAAGGGTCATCGATCGGTCGGCGGGATGCGCGCCTCGATCTACAATGCGTTCCCGGAGGTCGGCATCGACCGGCTGGTCGAATTCATGCGTGATTTCGAGGGCCGCAACGGCTAAGAAACTGTATCGGCGGACGGTCGCGCAACCCGCGCAAACCGTGACGAACCCCCCATCGACTATGTCATGATGCCCGCCTTGGTGAGGGCTGGCGTGCGCGGACCGAGGCTCAGCGGGGGGAATGCTCGAGCTTCCGAGGCCACGGGACACCCGACGTCCGGCTTGCCGGCGCCCCAGGACGAAGGACGAGAATGGTGCTCAGCCCAGAGCATCTTGAGGTCGCGGCCCACAGCCTGACCGCGTTACTCGGAATCTGGCTGGCGGTCACGGTGTTGACCCGTTCCGCTACGCCTGCATCACGCGTCTTCGGCATCCTCGCGATGGCCCTCGTCGCCTGGAGCAGCAGCGTCATCGTCCAGCGGCTCACCGGCTCGGTTTCGGCGGGCGAGATCGGCCACAGCATCGAGGAGCTCGCCGCGGCGCTCGTCGTGCCCGCAACGGCCCATTTCGCCCTGACGGTGGCCAGCGAGGGTCACCCGTCGTTACGCGCGCTTCGCGTCGTCGGTCTCGCGTATCTGCTGAACGTTGGATTCGCCATCCCCGGGGCGATCGATCCCGGGGCCCCGATCGCGATCGCGGCGCCGCATCTCGAACCCGGTTTCGTACCCGGTGCGGCCCTCGGCTGGGCTTGGATCGTCACCAGGCTCGCGATCCTCGCCGGCAGTATTTGGCTGCTGCTCGAAGCGTTCCGGAAGGCTGGGAGGGGGGACCCGCGGCGGCGACAACTTGGCGTGACCCTCGCAACGGTTGCGATCGGTGCCGTCGGAGGGATCATCCGGATCGTCAACGTGATCGGGGCGACGGAGGCGTGGATCGGCGTCTCCCTGGTCACGGTGGCGATGATCCTCTCCGCATCCGTGGTGTTCTCGGGCGGCGTCTTTTTCGACGCACGGGTGGCCGATCGTGCCTTCCGTCGTTCTCTGTCACTTGGTATCGGTCTGGTTGTGCTCGTTGCCGGTCTGCTCGCGATTGATGCTGCGAGCCGGCAACTGCTTGGCGTGAATGCCCCGCTGCTCACCGGCCTCGCGCTCGTTGGTACGGTTGCAATCTACGAACCCGCCGCATCGTGGGGACGTCGTCGGCTCGGAGGTCGATCGCCAACGGTGGTCGCTCGACAACGACTGATCGCTGCCCTGGGCGGGCCGGCCCTGACGACTGCTGCCGCAGATGAGGGCATTGGGCCCGCATTGGCGCGATTGACAAGGACCCTGGATCTCGCGGGCGCG
>JANMNF010000008.1:0-4135 GCA_031373765.1 Chloroflexota bacterium | reverse complement strand
ACCGGCGAAGATGGCAAGACGCTCTACGTCCTGACCAAGGACACGCCCGGCGTGAGCACCTGCACCGGAAGCTGCGCCACGGCGTGGCCGCCATTCATTCTCGGCACTGGCGAAACGGTCAAGGGCGGGACCGATGTCAGCGGCACGTTCGGGGCGATCACGCGTGACGATGGAACGAGCCAGGTCACCTACAAGGACGCGCCGCTCTACTACTTCGCCGGCGATGCGGCCACGGGCGAGGTCAACGGACAGGGCCTCAACAGCGTCTGGTTCGTGGCGTCACCCGATGGCGGGCCGAATTCAGGTTCCGGGTCGCCGAGTCCGGCGAGCACGCCGCGATACTGAGTCCGGAACCGCGCTGGAATGCGCGCAGAACGTACGTTCCCGTCGACTAAGTATTCAGGACGAACCAACCCGTAGGCGTTGCCCGGCATCTGACCTCCGACGACATCCGCTCGGAGACCTCACATGCGTGTGCTCCCCCGATTGACTGCCTTTGCCCTGGTTCTTGCGGCATGCGCGCCGTCCTGGGGTTCGCCCGGACCTGCGTCCCCGGCGCCGAGTGTCGATCCATTGCCGAGCGGCGGCATCGAAGTCGATGTCCCGACCTATCGCGGCGACGCCGCCCGGGACGGGGTGATGCCCGGTCCGGGTCCGATCGCCGACCCGACCATTGCCTGGCAGGTGAGCCTGTCGGGGCCCGTCGGGACGACCGTGGTTACCGCGGGCGGTGTGGCCTTCATAGCAGTTCAGGACGGCTCGCTCGTCGCGCTCGACCTCAAGACCGGCGCGCAGCGGTGGACGAGTCTCGTCTCGAGCTCATCCCTCAGTACGCCGGACGTCGTCGGTGGCCTAGTCGTGGTCGGGACCGGAACGGACGGTCTCCAGGCTGTCGAGGCCGCGACGGGCGCAAAACGCTGGTCGGTCGCGGCAAACGGCGCAATTTCTGGTGCACCGGCTGATGCCCACGGGAAGATTGTCTTCGCCACTGATCGCGGAACCGTCGAGGCGGTCGACGCCACGACTGGCAGCAAGATCTGGGCCGTTTCGGTGGATGATCCGGTCATCGCGTCCATCGCAATAGGAAATGGACTCGTCATCGTAGGCACGAACGGCGCCGAAACCCACCACGGGACATTGTTCGCGCTCGATCTGGAGACCGGCGCCCGGCGCTGGCGGACCGACGTCGGTTACTTCGGACGCGTGGGTACCCCAGGAATTGCAGACGGTCGCGTCTACGCCAGCGCGGGGCTCGATTCCTCCATCCCCAGCTCCCGCCATATCGTCGCCCTCGATCTGGCCTCGGGAGCATTTGACTGGGCGTTCGCGAACGCCTCGGACGACCCCGTCTACACGCCGGCCATCAGCGGTGACCAGGCCTTCATCCCGGGCGAGGACCACACCCTGACGCGTGTCGACGCGTCCAGCGGCATGGTCGTCTGGACGTTCGCCGCCGACGGGGTCGTGGAAGTGGTCCCGGCCCTTGCCGGCAACGCGGTGTATGCAGCGAGCAACAACGGCAGCACCTTCGCGGTCGACCGGGTCACGGGCAAGGAACTCTGGAGCGTGCCGATACGTGGCGTGCCGTACGGACCGACCGTGGCCGGGGGCATGGTGCTCATCGGGACCGACCTCGGCATCGTCTACGCGATCGGCGGAACGCTGCCATGACACCCGGCGAAAATGGCGCCAACCATCGGCCATTCCAAGGCATCACACCTCCGAACCGAGCGACGAGCGCTCGATCCGGATTGCCAAGACGGCTGGGGCTACATCCAGAAGTACGCGCTCCCATAGGCGGCAGCGGGCGAATCGACACCCCAGGACAGCCCCCAGCCGTCCCAACCTTCTTCAAAGGAGATCGAATGTCTTCCACATCCATGACAGCAAGCCGGCCATTTCACTCCTCATCGCCACGCCTTTCAGCCATCCTTGCCTTTGTTGCCCTTGTCGCGTGTGCCTGCTCGGGCCCGAGCGTCGTGACGGACGCACCGGACGTCTCACCGACCGCCGTCTTGACCTTGCCGCCGGCGACGGCGACGCCTATCCCAACCCCGGCCCCTACCCCCTTGCCCGCGCTGACGCTCCTCTGGCAGGGCGCCGGGCCGGTGACGGGCAAGCTCGCAACCTACTGGCCGGCCATCGATCCAGTGACCGGAAACATCTGGGTGGCCGCCTCGGCCCAGAACCAGTTCTGGATCTTCAAGGCGGATGGGACGTTCGTCGAGGCGTGGGGCACCGCGGGCAAGGGCGACGGGCAGTTCAAGCTGACGACAAACGACCCAAACCCCGACAGCACGGGCGCCATCGCCTTCGCCCCTGATGGCAGCTTTTATGTCGCGGACAACGGCAACTATCGAGTGGAGAAGTTCAACAAGGACCGGAAGTTCGTCACGAAGTGGGGGTCCTTCGGCACGGGTCCAGGACAGTTCGGGAGCCCGAAGGGCATCGCGACCGACGGTACGACGGTGTGGGTCGCCGACGATGGCGGGACGCTCCAGGCATTCGACGCGAGCGGCAAGTTCCTGCGCTCGACCCCGTTCCCGTTCGTGCTCTTCTCTCGTGCGTCGTCCGGTCACTTCCTTGTGGCCGATCCGACGGGCGTACTCGAAGTCGACACCGCCGGGGCAACCGTGCAGCATCTTGACGTGGCCTGGCCCTCTCTCGGCGGGGACCCGTCTGATGTCGTCGCCGACGGCAGGGGCCATCTCTTCGTCGGGATCCAGGACCGTTCAGGGCCAAAGGGTCTCGTCGAACTCGATGTCGCGACCGGCACGGTGCTTGGTGAATGGTCCAACGGTGCCGAGACGATGGCAGTCTCGGCCGACGGCAAGGTCCTCTACCTTGCCTACACGGGTCCCGGCATTCCGAGCGGCATCGGCTGGCCGTATATCGAGGCCGTCGCGCTTCCGTAGCGCATCGACGCCCCCCGTGCACGCGTACCCTCCGAAACGATGCTGAACGTCGCACGCAGCTCGGCCGTCTCCGGGATCGGCGATGGCGAGCTGCTCGCGATGGCCGCCGAAGGCAACGCCGATGCCTTCGACGCGCTCCTGAGCGGGCGCCTCGATCGGTTGTACCGGATGGCGTTCGGCATCACTCGCAGCGAGGCGGACGCGCGCGATGCGACCCAGACGGCGTGCGTCCAGGCATGGCGGGAACTCCCCCGCCTGCGTGACCGTTCGAGGCTCGATCCATGGCTCTCGCAGATCCTCGTCAATAGCTGCCGGATGCTCCTGCGGGGACGGCGGCGCGGGTCGGTCCGGGAGCTCTCGATGGACGATCCCGATCGACCGCTCGCTGGTGGCGGACCATCGGTGGCTCCGGCCGCTGATCGGTTCGGCGAGGCCGAGGCGATCCGCGCCGCGTTCGAGCGGCTCGATCTGCCGACCCGGACGCTCCTCGCCCTGCATTACGTGGAGGGTCAGCCGCTCGCCGACATCGCCCGATCGATGAGCCAGCCCGTCGGGACCATCAAGTGGCGCCTCTCGAACGCCCGGCGCGCGCTCGAGCACGCGCTGAAGGCGGAGCAGCGATGAACGAGCGCTACGTGCTGACCGACGACGCGATCCGCAGCGCGCTGACGCCGGCGATGAATGTTCGCGCCCCGATGGATCTCGGCGCGTCGATCCGCGCGGCCATCGAATCGACCCCGCAGCAGCGGCCGTCGTTCGCGGCGAGGCTCCTTGCGCCCGTCGCGCGCTCGGTTCGGATCCTCGCTCTCGCGGCGGTCATCGCGCTCCTCGCCATCGTCGGTTTGCTCATTGCCATCGGCCAGCGGCAGCCCACTCCCCTCAACCTGGCGGTGGACGCGCCGATGTTCCGGGGCGGTCCGGCCCGAACGAATGTCGTCCTCGGACCCGGGCCATCGGGCCAGCCGACGATTCTCTGGGATCAGCCGGTCGGGGGCCCGATCTCGAACAACATGCCGGCCATCGTTGGCGGCGTCGTCTATGTCGCGGACGGCAACGGCGGAGTGAGCATCTTCCGAGCCGCTGATGGCAACCCGGGGTGGTCCAAGCAGCTGCCCAGCGCCATCAACACGTCACCGGCCGTCGCCGGTGGCCTCGTGATCGTCGCGCAGGCCGACGGCACGATCGTCGCTCTCGATCAGGCGACTGGCATCAACCGATGG
>JANMNF010000350.1:0-2163 GCA_031373765.1 Chloroflexota bacterium | reverse complement strand
GGCGAGGGTTCCCCGCACTATCTCGGCTGCGAGCTGATCGGCTGGAGCGTGCCAATCGGACCGCTGCTCCGGATCCATGGATGAGGGTCAGGCCGATACGGGGCAGTTCGGGATTCGCTGCGGAATCCAGCGGATCCAACGCGACGCCGGGGCCTCAATGAGACGCCGTCCGGGCGCCGCAGCCTGGGTCGTCAGGGACGGAGCTCCACAAAGCCGGCCGCGGCGAAATCGCCACCGAACGCGAATGCGTCACGGATGCCGAGCCGTCGCATCAGCGCGAAACTCGTCGCATCCACGAACGAGTATTCGCGTCCGTCGTGACGTCTGAGCCAGCGCATCGCTTCCTCCTCGGTGGCGGCATCGACGTGCTCGACATGGAGCCTGGCGGTTTCGTCGATGAAGTCGAGGAAGTTCGTGGCGGGCCCGTGACCGGCACGACGGCGCAGGAACGTCCATGTTTCCCCGCTGACATGGTTCGTGCTGACCAGCGGGATCGCAGCGTTCGCCCGGAGCAGGCGTCTCGCTTCGTCGTGGTGATCATCGCGCCGGTTGCGAAGTGCGACCCAGAACGAGGTGTCCACGAAGATCACCCGTACACGACCTCATCGATGTCGGCCGGATCGAAAGAATCCGCCCCGGCCATCTTCCAAAGTGGATCGTCATCCAGCTCCGGCAGGGGTCGCAACACCGTGCGCATCTGACGACGGATGATCGCCGCTTTCGACGTCCCTTCACGCAGCGCCTGGGCCCCCAGCGCCTCATCCAGGTCCTCTTCGATCATGATCTGCAGGCGTTTCAAGACTCGACCTTACACCACTCTGTCAATGTGACGTAAGTAAGGGGAACGGCGTGCTGTGGCGGCTTCCCATGGGTGCTTCCAGACTCCGCCACGAATCAGAAAGCCGGCTCCCGAAGGAGCCGGCTTTCGTGCTATCCGGGGTGATCCGCGCGGTTACTCGCCGCCCGGGGTGATTGCTACGGTGCCCTTCTTGAAGTCCGTGCCCTTGAGGTCGTCCGTCAGGCCGGCAATCGCCTCTTCAGCGATCGTCGAGTCGTACGCTTCAATGCTCGGATCCTTGGTCAGGACGCCGGTCTGCTTCGAGACCTTGACGGTCTGCTGGTAGAAGATCGGATTGAGGACGCCCACGCCATCCGGGCTCGGCCAGATGAGCGCGTTGACCTCGTTCATCATCCACGCTTGGTGCCCGGCACCGAGCGTGCTTCCGGCCTCGGTCGTGTACTGGGCGCAGTCCGCCGGGTGGTCGCGGCAGTAGATCCAGCCCTTGACCGATGCTCGGACGAACCGGACCGCGATATCCCGGTTGTTGCCTTCCTTGAGCCAGCCCGCGCGAGCGAAGATGGCGTCCTGGAGCATGGCGACGCGGTAGTCGTTCCAGTCGATGACATTGAGGTCATCCGCGGAGTAGAGCGCGCCCGTCTCGGGATTGGTCGTCTCGAGCAGCTGGGCGTATTCGTTGTAGATCATGGCCTCGGCGACATCAATCTCCTTGTTGATGAGCAGGCTCATGTTGAACGGCTGGATGACCTTGGTGTAGTCCGTCCCGGCAACGAGACCTTCCTTGAGCGCTCCGGCCGTGACTTCGAACTCATTACCGAAGTCCCACACGCCGACCTTCTTGCCGGCAAAGTCGGCCGGACCGGTGATCCCGGTCGCCTTCCATGACACGGACAGCGTGCCCGAGCGCTGGAAGATCTGGGCGATGTCCACGAGGTCGGAGCCGCTCTCGCGCGCCTGGAGGACCTTGGGGACCCAGCTGATGGTGAATTCGGGCCCATCGGGCGCCGATCCCACGACCTGCGGGATGACATCCGGGCCACCCGGAAGGATGTTGACCGTCAGATTCTCCGCCGCGAAGTAGCCCTGCTTTTCGGCGGCGAAGTACCCGGCGAATTGGGCCTGCGGAACCCATTGGAGCTGCAGGCGAACGGTTGCGGCTTCCGGCCCGGCTGTCGGCGGCGGCTCGGACGCGCCCTGGCTCGGGGCGGTCGTTACGGGAGCCGTTGTCGGTGCCGCGGATGCGGCCCCGCCACAGGCCGCAAACACGAGCGCGGCTGTCGCGGTCAGAACGAGGACCTTGCTGGTCTTCATGCGCTCCTCACTATTGCTCCCGGACGCGGCCGGGGCCTCCTCCATGTCTGGCC
>JANMNF010000117.1:0-5098 GCA_031373765.1 Chloroflexota bacterium | reverse complement strand
CACCGGCGATTCGGCGCGGATGATCCGGCACACGTCGATGCCCGAGATCTCGGGGAGCATCAGGTCCAGCAGCACGAGGTCCGGGTGGTCGGCCCGAAAGCGCTCCAGCGCAACGCGCCCGTCGCCCGCCGACGTGACGCGGAAGCCCTCCGTCTCGAGCGCTTCGACGAGCGTCTCGCGCAGGGTTGGTTCGTCTTCGACGACGAGGATCGATCGGGCCATCACGTTCGAGGATACCCAGCTGTGTTAACGCGTGATTGCGTTCAGACCACGCAGGACCCTCGTTCGGGCGAGCCAGCCGAGGGCTAGGGCATCCTCCAGCCTGCGGGTGGAACGGCGAACGCCTTGACCTCGGACGTCCACGGCGCCGCGACCTCCTGTTCAGATCCAGGCGGCGAGGCGCGGTAGAGGGCCACGGCCATGATCCGCTCGTCGCCGGCGAACGAGATCCAGCCGTGCATCGCCACGCCTGGGATCACGCTCGCCGCAAGGCAGTCATGTTGCAAACCGACGCCGGGCCAGAAGTTGTCGCAGTCGAACACTCCGGAGATGAGGTAGATCCTCGAAACTGGGAGGGCCTGGTCCTCGGTCATGGAGCGGGCGGCAGCAACGGCCTCATCGCACGAATCCACGGCGTATGCCGGGACCTCCGGGTCCACGGCGGGCTGGCAGACAACGCTCGCGGGCGGCGGACTCTGCGTGAAAGGCGCTGGCGAACTGTCTGTCGGGCTACCACTCACCGTGGAGCTGGGCACGCACGCAGCGATGGTGGCCAGCGCCAGTACCGCGGCAAGGACGCGACCAGACCACGCATCGATCATTGGCGGGATGGTACGTAAACTGACCGGTAGTTGCCATGCGGCCTCGGCTGAGTATCCGAGTCGGCCCCAGGAATCGGGAGTTGTCGATGCGGCTCGCTCTTGTCGCGATCGTCATGCTGGTGACCGCGTGCGGCGGCCCCACTCGGCTCGAGTCGACAACGGTGCCACCGACCCCAGTGATTCCCGCCGAATCGGAGTTGCCCGATCTTGGGAACGTCTTCCTCCTGGTCGGGCTCTCAGGTCCCTTTGCAGGCCTCGCCGAACGGACGCTAACGGCACCCGCGAGGCTCGTCGCGTGGGACGACGGACGAGTTGTGGCAATGATCTCGAACCCGGGGGAGACGCCCATGTATTTGTCGCTCGTGCTCAACAGCGATGACGTCGGGCAACTACGACGCCTGCTCCTCGGAGCGCACCTCGAGACCTACTACGACCGGAGCATCTTGGCGGGCGGTGCGAGCTGCGCTGACTGCAACGCGACGATCGTGCAGACAGATGTATCGGGGCACGCCGTTGAATTCGCAATCCGAGGATTTCCGATTGAAGGTCGGCAGCCTGGCCAGACCAACGATCTGCCATATCCTCCCGGCATCATTACGACGATGAAGGCCATCCTGGGCCTTACCGATCGCGTTCAGATCAGCGGAACCTCCTGGACTGGAGTCCAGCCGACGCTCACGATTTCGGCGATCGAGATCGGCGGCTGACCGGCAAGCAGCCTCGGCCGCCGGTCCTCTCCCGTCAGCGTTCGAGCTGGTAGTTCTCGGTGAAGCTGCTGCAGCGACCGTCGGCGTCGAATTCGAGCAGGTAGGTGTTGTGATACCGGCGCTCGCGGGTGGCGTGGGTCGGATCCGTGAAGTAGTCCGATGTCCCGACGGCCACGGCCCGGTCGCCGTCGATGGCCCAGGGTTGGTACGACGCGTTGTAGGTGCCCTCGGAATCTCGCCTCGCGGCGTCGCCGTCGGGTGCAAGCCAGTCGTCGACGATCGCCTCGCGGCCGCGGATCGGCTCGTCCCACGGGTGGTAGCGGTATTCGGCATCGACGCTGAACAGATCCGCGATCTGGTCCCGGTCGTAGGTTTTCCATGCCTCGATGTACCGATCGAGCCAGCGCTGGACATCATCCCTCGTCATCCGGACGCTCCTTCCAGTGTTGCGATCGCCGCGTCGAGACGCGCCAGGGTCCGCTCTCGCCCGAGCGCGACGAGCGTGTCGAACAGCGGCGGCGTCGCGGTCCGCCCGGTCACCGCAACGCGAATGGCCATGAACAGGTCACCGGCCTTCCAGCCGCGGGCCTCGGCCAGCTCGCGAAGCGGCGGCTCCAGTTCATCGGCCTCGAAACTCACGGCGCCGGTGTCCGCAATCACCGCCCGTGCCGCGGTCAAGCCGGCGAGTGTCGTCGCCGGGTCCCAGCGCTTCGGGACGAGGAGGGCAAGATCAACGCTGAGCTGATCGATCCACAGGAACCCGATCAGATCGCCGACCGCGTCGAGCGTTGGCAGCCGCTCGCGGATCATCGGCAGCAGGACCTGGACCTCGTCGGCGGTTGGCGTGCGATCGATCCGCCCGGCGATGTGCTCGGCCTCGAGAAACGGCAGGAGCCGGGTCACGAGGTCGTCGTCCGTCAGCCGACGGATCCACTGGCCGTTCATCCATTCGAGGCGCTCGCGGTCGAAGACCGCACCGCCCTTTTGCACGTGATCGAGGTCGAAGCGCGCGGCGATCTCATCGAACGACAGGATCTCCTCCTCGGAACCAGTGGACCAGCCGAGCAGAGCGAGGTAGTTGACGAGGGCCTCGCGGATGAAACCCTGGGCGATGTAATCGGAGATCGCGGTCTGGCTCTTGCGCTTGCTCATTTTCGACCGATCCGGATTGAGGATCAACGGCAGATGAGCGAAAACGGGTTCCGCGTGGCCGAGCGCCCGGAACAGGAGGATGTGCTTGGGGGTGTTGGACAGGTGATCCTCGCCCCGGATCACGTGGCTGATCTCCATCGCGGCGTCATCGACGACGACAGTGAAGTGGTAGAGCGGCGTCCCGTCGCCCCGGACGATCACGAAGTCGCCACCCAGGTTCGACGTATCGATCTCGACGCGTCCGCGCACGGCGTCATCGAACCCGACCACCTCGAGCGGGACACGGAACCGGATGGCTGGCGGGCGGGCCCCAGTCGCGCGTGCCGCGCGTTCGTCGGTGGTCAGGGCCGCGCATCGGCCAACGTACTTCGGCGGCAGGTGCGCGGCCTCCTGCGCCTTCCGGTCGGCATCGAGTTCCTCCGCGCTGCAGAAGCACGGGTAGGCCAGGTCACGCTTGAGGAGACCGGCGACGGCCTCCGCATAGCGCTCGAGACGCTGCATCTGCCGATATGGGCCGTAGGGGCCGTTGTCCTCGCCGCCGGCCGCGTCAGGACCCTCGTCCCAGATGATTCCCAGCCAATGCAGACCCTCCAGAATGTCGGCCTCGAACGCGACGGTGCTGCGGGCAACATCGGTGTCCTCGAGGCGCATGAGGAACGTGCCGCCCGTGTGGCGGGCATACAGGGCATTGAACAGCGCCGTGCGGGCCGTGCCGATATGGAGCGGGCCGGTTGGGCTTGGCGCGATGCGGACGCGGGTTGGGTTCATCGCCTGATTCTAGGAGTCGACGTCAGGACCGGGCGGGAACGTGGTGGAACAGGCCGGGATCGGCGGTTCCGGGCAGGACGCGGATCAGCGATGCCGGGCGCAGGCCGAGCGTCGCCCGTCCCAGCGGCCCGTCGAGGGTCAGCGAATCAAGCGACTCGGAGCGGGCAAGGACCGTGATCGGCGCGCCCGGTCGGAGCCCGCGGGCCTCGAGGTAGGAAAGCAGGCCCGGGTCTTCCTCGGCCTCCTCGGTGATCCGGTAGATCGTCACGTGATCGCCCGCCGCGGTCTCCGACAGCCGGATACCCTCGGGACGCCGTCGCGTGGTCTCGATGTCGATCGGATTGCCGTGCGGACAGGTCTCGGGATGACCCAGGAGCTCGTCGAGCCGCGCCTCGACCCGGGGCGAGATGGCGGCCTGCAGCCGCTCAGCCTCGACATCGGATTCGGCCCAACCCAGCCCGACGATCTCGGTGAGCAGCCACTCGCACAGGGCGTGGCGGCGGAAGATCCCATCGGCGGCCGCCCGCCCGGCCGTCGTGAGGACGAGCACCCGGCCATCGCTCTGGGTGACGAGGGCGTCCGCGGTCAGCCGCCGGAACATCTCGCTCGCAGCCTGCGGGCTCACGCCCATTCGACGAGCCACCTGTGCCGAGGTCACGCGGGCGCCGTCACCGGCCATCACGCGCAGGGCGAGGAGGTACTCCTGGGCCGCCGTGGACAGGTCGCGCGCGGCTGCCCGACGGGAGGTCGATGGATTCGTCACCGGGCGAGGATACGGCTCAGGCCGCTGATCGTTTACGGGCGGCTCGGATCCCCATGACCACCACCCCGATGAGCCAGGCGATCGCCAGGATCGCGAGCAGCGAGGCCGGACCATACGCGCGGTCGTAGCGCGCCCCGCTCGCGGACAGGGTCGCGGCCGCCGGGAACGCGACGATCAGAACCGCGGCGGTGCCCCCGATCAGCACACGGGCGACGACGGGAGCGGAGAGCAGGACGAGCAGGATCAGCGCCTGGGCGAGCCACGGGAGAATGGCACCCTCTCGCGTGCAGCTGGCCGAGAACGCGGCGCAGCCGGTCGATTCTCCGATCAGCGCTGCGGCCGCGATGCCGAGTGGCGGCCACGCGAGGAGCGCGAACAGGACGCGCCGGAACGAACTTCGCTCGAGCGCTGACAGGTTGATCGATGGGATGAAGTCCGTGCCAAAAGGAAACGGACCGGCAGGGGCATCAGCAGCGGGCCCGCCGGGACCACGCGCAACGCCAGGTTCCTCATGCGGGCCGCCCGCTGAACGCGCCCGAGTCGCCGCTTCGGCCCGTTCCCGGGCGTAGGTCCGTGCGCGCTCGGTGGTCGCGTCCGGCCGGCCCTCGGGCCGCGCACTGGCCCTGGGGGATGCATCGCGCTTGGTGCCTGTACCGGTTTCGGCGGCGGCGCCCCCCTGCGTTTCAGCCGCTCGCGAACGCGCCTGCTCGGCTCGCTCCGCCCGATCGGCAGCTCGAGCCTGATATTCCGGGCCGTGCTTCCGGGGATCCGCGTACTCACGCGGGTTCACGGTCCAGTATTCGCCGCTCGATTGGCCGTACCAGGCGGCACCCTGCCACGCGGGATCCGATGCGTCCTGGGGCCCGTCGTATGAGGTGGACCCGAAG
>JANMNF010000340.1:0-4552 GCA_031373765.1 Chloroflexota bacterium | reverse complement strand
GGCGCCGACCTCGTCCTGCTGCTTGCCGTGCTCCACCCTGGACCTCGTCTCGGGCGGTTGGTCGATCGGGCGCTGGCGCTCGGTCTCGAGCCGCTGGTCGAAGCGCACGATGAACGTGAGGTTGACCTCGCGTTGGCCACGGACGCGCGGATCATCGGGATCAATAACCGCAACCTTCGGACCCTGGTGGTCGATCCGGAACAGGCGGCAAGGCTCCGAGAGCGGGTCCCGGAAGATCGACTCGTGATTGCAGAATCGGGGGTTCGCGAACCCGGGACCGTGCGTGGCTGGCGCGCGCTCGGGTTCGATGCGGCGCTGGTTGGCGAGGCGCTCGTCCGTGCCGGTGACCCGGAGGCTGCCGCGCGAGCCTTCGTGTCGGCCGGGAGACCGCCGACCGATCCCGCAAACCTGGATCGGATCCCGCTGGTCAAGATCTGCGGCGTAACGGACGCCGCGGGTCTCGATGCCGCTGTGCGCTCCGGGGCCGATGCCATCGGGCTGAACCTCGTCTCGGGCACGCCTCGTGCCCTCGAACTTCGCGAGGCGGTCGTGCTGGCGGCTCGGGTCCGGGCCATCGCGCCGTCGGATGCGCGGCCGGCTATCGTCCCGATCACGGTCGATATGACTGCCGAAGCGCTCAATGCGATCGGCGTGGCGCTCGAGGCCGACGCCATTCAGCTGAGTGGCCGGGAGCCGGCCGCCGTCGTCGCCGAGATCGACCGCCCCGTCTGGAAGGTCCTGCATCTACCCTCGGGCCGCAACGGCGCCGAACTGGCAGCGGAATCGCTCACGGCCGTCGTGGTCGCGGCGGCGCGTGACTACCTCGCCGCGGGCGCGTCGCGGATCATGCTGGACACGGCCGGCGGCCCCCACTCGGGCGGCACCGGGGTCCGCGTCGATGCCACGCTCGCGGCGTCCGTGGCGCGAGAGGTCCCGGTGATCCTGGCCGGTGGCCTCAACTCTGCGAGCGTCGGCCCGGCGCTCCGAACGGCACCCGTCGTCGGTGTCGATGTGACATCCGGCGTCGAGGCGCCAAGAGTTCCGAACCGCCGGCCCACCAAGGACGCCCTCAAGGTGGCGCTGTTCGTGAAGCGTGCCAGGGCGGCGCGGATCGATCGGCCGAACCTCACCGTCCGTCCCACGCCGGTCCATGCCGGACTGCTTGAGGTCGATGCCCACGGCCGATGGGGGATGGAGCGCGATTTCGGCGGACGGTACGTGCCCGAGACCCTGATCGGCGCCCTCGAGCAGCTCGAAGAGGCCTACGACGCCATCCGGCACGACCCGCGGTTCTGGGCTGAGCTAAACGAGCTGCTCGGGCGATTTGCCGGACGACCCACGGCCCTGTACCGGGCGGATCGGCTGGCCGAGGCAGTACATGCCGAAGCGATGCGACTTGACGCAATGCCCAGGCCCGGCCGGCCGGGCGGGCCTTCGGGCTACTGGGCCCCGGCGCCGCCGTATATCCGCCTGTACCTGAAGCGCGAGGACCTCGCACATACCGGTGCCCACAAGATCAACAACGCGCTCGGCCAGGCGCTCCTGACCAGGCGTCTTGGCAAGTCGCGAGTCATCGCCGAGACCGGCGCCGGCCAGCACGGCGTGGCCACCGCCACGGCCTGCGCGCTGCTCGGACTGCCGTGCGTCGTGTTCATGGGCGAGGAGGACATCCAGCGTCAGGCGCCGAACGTACTCCGGATGCAGGCCCTCGGTGCCGAGGTTCGAAGCGTCACCAGCGGCACCGCCACCCTCAAGGATGCGGTCAACGAGGCGATGCGCGACTGGGTGACCAACGTCGAGACGACCCACTACGTCCTCGGGTCCGCGATGGGCCCGCACCCATACCCAACGATCGTGCGTGATCTCCAGCGGCGGATCGGCGATGAGGCCGCGCGTCAGCTGTTCGATGTCGAGGGTCGGCTGCCGGACATGGCCCTCGCCTGTGTTGGCGGCGGATCGAACGCCATCGGCCTCCTGGCGCGATTCATCGGGGAGCCGAGCGTGCGCCTGGCAGTGGCAGAAGCCGCCGGGGATGGGGTCGAGACCGGCCGCCACGCGGCGGCCATCGCCGGCGGCACGGCCGGCATCCTCCACGGCTCCCGATCGCTGATGCTCCAGGACGCGGATGGCCAGGTCGTCGAGGCGCACTCCGCTTCGGCCGGTCTCGATTACCCAGGGGTCGGGCCGCAGCTGGCCGCTCTCGCGGAAGGCGGTCGCCTCGAGGTCGCCACGGCCACTGATCGCGAGGCGGTCGCCGCGATGCGGTCCGTGACCCGGACCGAGGGAATCCTCCCGGCGCTCGAGACGGCGCACGCGATCGCGGCGCTTCCGAAGCTCCTGGCCGGCCTTGAGGGTTCCGGCCTTCGGCTGCCGGAGGGCGCCCTGGTCCTGCTCGGGTTCTCGGGCCGGGGCGACAAGGACATGGCCGCGCTTGAGCGGTTCGCGGACGTGCCTGCATGGGCGGGCGTCGAGTGAGCACCGGGACCACGGCGACCGCGGCGGCCGACACCAACCAGACCGCGGGTGCCCGTCGCATCACGGCGGCGTTCTCGGGTGCGAGTGCCGCCGGCCGAACGGCCCTGATCCCGTATGTCGTGGCTGGCTACCCAACCCACGACGACTCATTTGCCGCCGCCTGCGCGGCCATCGATGCCGGTGCCGACATCCTCGAGATCGGGCTCCCGTACTCGGACCCGCTCGCCGACGGCGCGACGCTCCAACGCGCGTCCCATGTCTCGCTGCTCAACGGGGCCACGCTGGATCGTTCGCTCGCACTCGTCGCCCGCGTTGTGGCGGCGAGGCCGACCGTCCCGATCGTGACCATGGGCTACGCCAATCAGCTCATCGGCGGCGGCGATGGGCGGGATCGAGCCACGGCGCTGGTGGCTGCCGGCGCCGCCGGGGTAATCGTTGCCAACCTGACGCCCGATGAGGGCGCACCGTTCGAGGCGGTTGCCGCGGACGCCGGCCTGGCCGTCATCTATCTCGTCGCACCGACGACCGCGCCGGATCGGCTCCGGACCGTCGCCGGCCGGAGTGGGGGATTCCTGTACTGCGTGAGCCTCGTCGGGGTCACGGGCGCTAGGTCAAGCCTGCCGCCGAGCGTCCGCGCGCTCGTGGCGTCAGTTCGGGCCGTATCGCCGGTCCCGGTTGCCGTCGGTTTCGGTGTCTCCACGCCGGCTCACGTCCGTGCCCTCGCGGCGTCCGGTGCCGACGGCGTCATCGTCGCGTCCGCCCTCGTCGATGCCCTCGGCGCGAGCGGGATGAATGTCGACGCCATGGCCGCACTCGTCGCGTCGCTTCGGGCGGCCACCGCGCGGTAACCTGCGGCGATGACGACGCGAATCGCCCTCGCCCTCGAAACCACGGCCAAACGAACCTTCGCCAGCGCCATGGACTGGCCGGGCCTGGCCCGTGGCGGCAAGACCGAGTCGGCCGCGATCGAGGCCCTGCTCGAGCATCTCGACCGCTACGCAGAAGTCGTCCGAGCTGCGGGGTACGAACTCGCGGCGGATGTCCTCGTGGTCGAGGTCATCGAAGCTGCCGAAGGGAACGGCAGCACCGATTTCGGCGTCCCGGGTCGCGTGACCGATGCGGATCGCCGACCGACCTCCGATGCCGATGCGGAACGGCTCGCCGAGATCGTGGCGGCCGCATGGACGCTCCTCGACCGGAACGCAGCCATGGCCCCTGAGGAGCTCCGGAAGGGGCCTCGAGGCGGCGGCCGGACCACTTCGAAGATCGTCGAGCATGCCCTGATGGCGGATCACGCCTACGCCCGCGAAATGGGAATGAAGGTGCCGGTCCCGAGCCCGGGCGACGCCTCGTCGATCGCTGCGATGCGCGATGCCATCACAGAGGTCCTGCGGCGCCCGTCGGACGGGTTGCCGCTCGCGGATCGGCGCTGGACTGCTCGATATGCCGCCCACCGTATCGCCTGGCACGCCCTCGACCACGCCTGGGAGATCGAGGACCGCACCGAGCCGCCTGGGTGAGTGTCGGCTCGGAAGATTGAACCGATCGAGGCCCGGACTGCACTCATCAATGTGGAGGTTGTCCTGGATCATCCGCCGCTGACAAACTCGGGGCTGGTTGCCGCTGCTGTCGCTGGGGATCGCGACGCGTTTCGCCAGCTCGTCGAGACGGACCTGCCTGCCGCTCTGGGGACCGCCCGCATCGTCACCCGATCTGAGGCCGATGCCGCCGACGCCGTACAGGACGCCCTGCTGTCCGCCTGGAAAGGGCTTCCCTCACTCCGTGACCACGATGCCTTTCGACCGTGGTTCCGGCGCCAGGTTGTCCGCTCGGCACTGCGTACCATCGAACGTCGCAGCCGGTCCATCGAGCTCGACGCGGACATTCCCGCACCGGTCGACGACCTCGACCGAGCAATCGACCGTCGGGTCCTCGAGCGCGCATTCGAGGCGCTTGCCCCGAAGGATCGCATCCTGCTCACGCTTCACCACTTCTGGGGCCTGTCGATCGACGAGACCGCGGCTCATCTGGGCATTCCGGCAGGCACGGTGAAATCGAGGGTCCACTACGCGATGGA
>JANMNF010000109.1:0-1557 GCA_031373765.1 Chloroflexota bacterium | reverse complement strand
CCGTACCGGATGACGCCCATCGCGGTCTTGGCGTTGTGGGCCCGGAACTGGCCCTCGGTCAGAATCAGGAGGCGGCGGCCATCTTGTGAGGTCATGGTTCCGGAGTGTACAGAGCGGCACGGGCCGAGGGGCGGAGCCGGCGGAGCCGGCCTGTTTCTCGGGTCCGTCTTGCGGCCTCGCTCGGACCTGCGGTTCCAGGCCCGTTCTCGTCCGCCGGCTTGGGCCTGCCGGCGTTGACCGCCGTGAGACACAGCGCGGACGACCCGGTAGTGATCGACTACTGCGCGAACAAGCAACGCCGTCTGCGTGACGAAAGATCTCGCCGCCCGGGGTTGCTCCCGACAGACTTGGGGTGTCGAGGGATTCCTGTGGTGGAGCGAGGCGTTCTATCTGATTGGATCCGTCGGCTCGCGCGAGGGTGCGGGCGGCGAAACGGAAACAAACCCGATGATCATGAACTGCTCGCGGCACCACAGGCGAGCCTGAGATGCAGGCAGTTGAACGCCCCCCAAAGTCACGGAGCATCGACCAGCCTCGGGATCGTCAAAGTGACCGATTGCGCGAATCCACGCTCCGACAGGAACCGCTCCCGCTCCTGTCGCAACGCCCACGCCGAGTGATCCACCGAGCGATCCGATGCCGAGCTCCCCCCACATTCGAAGCTTAGATCTCGTGACGAGCATTATCGGGTTCCCGGAGAACGCGCGGTCTTCGTTCGGCATTTCTAGGATGGCGCGATCAAGTGTTAGCTCGCGCGACCCAAAGCATGAGAGGCGCTCGGCCGGGTCCATCGTGACCAGTTCGAGCACGTTCGGCTTCAGCGGGCATTCGGTGGCGGGAGCAGGAGCCAACGGCCAACCGTCCGGACGGACTTGGATCCAACCGAACGAGGGTCGATCGGTGTCGTCCAATTGGACCGATGCCCAATACGCACCCGCCGTGTCTTTGAGCGTGTCGAGAGTCGCAACGCGAGTTCCCGCCTGCAAGGTCGCGATGACCTGAGCGGCTGGCTCCGGAGCCACGTGAACGATCCCGAGTTGGTCGTCAGCTACGACATGAAGGCTTCCAATCGATTCGTCCGTCGCTGTGGGAATGGGTGTCGCGACCTGAGGCGCCGAAGGTGCGACTTGAACGAGATAGGCCGCCGCCGCGCCGAGCGCAGTCGTGATCCCGAGAAGGACGATCACCCGGCGAGTCGTACCATGGATTCCTACACGACGCGGTACCATCCGGAAGTTTCCTTGACGTCTCACTCTCATCAAGATATCAGGCAACTAACGGAGGGAGCCGCTAGCGCGGGCCTAGTTTCTCGGGCTCGTTCGTTGCCGCGGCTCGTGCCGCCAGGGCCCGTCCGTAGCGTCCGCCGCTCGCATCCCTACCGGCCGGGAGCCGCCTCGTTCAGGGTCGGGCGAGCCGGTGCGGCGGTGTGGCGCCGAACTCCCCGGGCGAGCGCGATGGCCCCGATCCCGGCGGTCAGCAGCAGCGCGAGCCGGTTCAGGAGCGCAGCCGCGAGCGCAACGTCGAGCGGCAGCCCGAGCTGAAGGAAGAGGATCGCGA
>JANMNF010000328.1:0-4064 GCA_031373765.1 Chloroflexota bacterium | reverse complement strand
GTCCGCTACAAGCCCGCGGACTTCGCCGGGGAGAGGGTGTCGTTTGAGGGCGGCTTTCGAGAAGAGAAACTCGCCATCGAGGGTCACTTCGAATCGCCCGCGATCGCTTGGCAGCAGGAGCGCACGCGCGATCCTTGGTGCCCACGCGGTGAGAAGCTCAGCCACCAGACCGGTGGCTCGATCTGTGTAGTTTCAGACGACGCAGAACTCGATCTCGAGCTCGAGCGGTCGATCGGTTGGGTTGACGTCCATGCCCATACCCTACGCCTGGACGGCCGCGCCTGGATGGATCCCGCGCTGAGCCTGAGGCGCCGCTGGCTAGCCGGTCTCGCTGAGCCACCCACCGCGTCTGGCGACGTCTTCGCGATCGCCCCGATTGTTTCCCGCCGTGGGCCGGCCGGCGGGATCGAGAAGCCGCCCGACGAACAGTGCTGTCGACAGGCGCAGCACGACCTCACCGGCCAGCGGGCACCCGAGAAGCTCCTCGATGCGAACGAGGCGATAGCTCACCGTTCGCACGCCTACGCCGAGGAGGCGGGCGGTCGCCCGTAGGTTCTGGCGGGCAGCGAGGTACACCTCGACTGTTCGGAGGAGTTCTCTGCCGTTGCGCGGCGCGTCGAGGATCGGGCCGAGCTCGCGGTCGACCGCTGCTCGAAGAAGCCGCTCGTCAGCCAGCAGCGCGCGCTCGAGCAACAGTCGATCGGCCGATTGCCGCCCATGGAGGCCGAGGCGTTCGGCGACGAGGAGCGCGTCAAAGGCAGCACCGAACGCACCTGCGACCGCGGCCAGGTTCGTGGCCGGAGGAGCTTCGACTGCGAACCAGCAGTGGGCCCCGGCGAGCTCGGCGAGAACGAGCTCGAGAGCGGCGATCCCGGTCCAGTTCGCGGGGGCCAGCAGGACGAGTCGACCGCGCTTCGTTGCGATGATCGGCCCGCTCGTCGCCCGGTCGCCGCTGGACCGACTCGGCCGGTCGAGGGCGAGAGCCACGCGCAGGATCTCGGGCCCCTCGTCCTCGAGCTCGCGCCCGATCCCGGCGACCAGGATCACATAGGCGGCGCTCGATGCGAGCCCGAAGTGAGCGGCTCGGCGCGCGATTCGAGCAACGGCTGCCGGATCACCGCTCGGCAGGTCGAGCAGCTCGTCGAGGAATTCGCGGCGAGCGGCGCCGGTTCGGGAGGCGATCTCCCGCTCAGCGTCAGCGTATCCCTCGCCAAGAGCGGCCGCGGCCGAGTCGGCGGACTTGAGGAGGGCCGTCCCCAGTGCGGCGACGGCGGCCCGGGTCCCGGTCGACCGACCCGTGGCCGCTGCCCAGAGCACCCAGCCCGAAGTGAGGTATCGATCGAGAAGCCGATGCAGCGACTCGCCCTCGCGCGCCGCTCGCGACCCGGCGAGTCGGAGGCGCGCAAGCTCCGCATCACCGAGCTCCTCGGCACCCAGAAGGGCGGCAATCGTCAACTCCACGGCGCCTCGAGTCGATTGCGCGAGCGCCTCGATGTCCTCAGCAGGGTCGGCTACATCCCGGACGATCTCGGCGACGATCGGGTCGAGTTCCAGCCGCAGGGCCTCGAGCAGATCGGCATAAGGCGGCGGCGACTCATGGAATTGCGTCATACAGGCAGGATACAACGTCTGATCCTGCTGACTTGTGGTCTTGCCTGCCTGTAGGTAGAAGCCCCAGACTTCCAATACGACGCCGGCCACGCGGACGAGGTCGTCACATGGCCCGCCGATCGCCGATCGCGATCGACGGGTCGCCAAGCTTCACCCAAACGGCGGCTGACATCCCTCCGGCCGCCGTACTCCTCCCCTAAGGACCACGACCGAATTGGACAGCACCTTCCTCCTCAGCGCCGGGTTTGGCGTGTTCATCGTCGGAGCGCTCGCACTGGACCTCGGCGTCTTCCATCGCAAGGCGCACGTTGTCGGCGCCCGCGAGGCGCTCGCCTGGACGATCGTGTGGGTAACGCTGGCCGTTCTCTTCGGGATCGGGCTCTTCCTGGTGCGAGGCGGGGAGACGGCGGTCGAGTACTTCACCGGCTATGTCATCGAGTACTCGCTGAGCATCGATAACGTCTTCGTCTTCACCCTTATCTTTTCCGCCTTCGCTATCCCGCGGCACCTCCAGCACCGGGTGCTCTTCTGGGGGATTGTTGGCGCCCTCGTCATGCGGCTGCTGATGATCCTCGCCGGCGCTACGCTCATCGCGGAGTACCACTGGGTGCTGTACCTGTTCGGAGCATTCCTTGTCTTCACCGGCATCCGGATGCTCGCGGCTCGCGGTGAGCACGCATCGCACCCGGAGAACAACGTCCTCGTCCGCTTCGCCCGACGTCGCGTGCGCGTCACCGAGGACTTCCATGGCCAGGCGTTCTTCGTTCGAACGGTTGCTGGCATTGCTGCGACCCCATTGTTCCTGGCGTTGCTCGTGGTCGAGGTCAGCGACCTCGTCTTCGCCATCGACTCGATCCCCGCGATCTTCGCCGTGACGACTGACCCATTCGTGGTCTTCACGAGCAACGCGTTCGCGATCCTGGGCCTTCGGTCGCTGTACTTCCTTCTGGCAGAGGCAGCTGCGCGGTTTCGCTATCTGAAGGTCGGCCTCGCGTTGGTCCTCGTGTTTGTCGGCGGCAAGCTCCTCCTCGCCGATATCTTCAAGATCGCGCCGCTCGTTTCGCTGGCGGTCGTCCTCGTGATCCTTGCGGTGGCCGTCGGGGCATCGCTCCGTCGATCTCCGTCGCCCGCCCCCGATGGAGCCTGACCCGAAGGTCCCGCGCGATTTGGCTCGCTCCTCACCTTCGGCGCTCGCGACAGGGCTTGATATCCTGCCCCGCTCATGACCCCGATCTTCGCTGCGACCCGCTCTGGACCGTGGTCTGTAGGAGGCCAGATCGGCCGCGACGGGACGGAGCCGGGCTCAGTGGGCTGCTCGGCGTGACGGCAGGGCCGCGATCCGGGTGACTTTCGCGCGGAGCCAAGACTGGTCGGTCGTCGTCCCGCAGATCGCGATCGTGGGCTGGTTCGCCGCCGCATTCCTGGTCGGTGGTCTTGCTGGGCTCTATCCAGCGGTCAAGGCGGCTCGGATCAGCCCAAGCGAGGCGCTGCGCACGACCTGAGGCGCCCGCCGCGTATTCGACGGGCACCGACCCAAGGTCCTTACGGCTCCCTCGTCCACGGGGTGGAGACCAGGACTGCGCTGCGGTCGCCGCAGCTGTCTCTCTCGACGGTGATCACGAGCGAATCGCCCGTCAGGGCCAACGCGTACGTTCCCGGCGTGACAACGGTCTGATCCGGGCAGTCGGAAGCCGCGGGCAGCACCATTGAAGTCGCGGTCATGGTGCTCGGGTCAAGCGTGAAGGGATCGCCCCCGACCGGGTTCTGGAGCGACACGTTCGACTCCGAGACCTCGAGCTTCCAGACACCCGACGAGGCGGTCGTCCCCTGGACGTCGGCCATCCACGTACCGCGAAGGGCAATCGGGGTCGAGATTCCCGGCGCCGCAGTGATCGAGGTCGTTGGCGTCGGCGTCGTGCGCGTCGGGATGGGCGTCGCTCCGGTGGCATTGCACGCGGCTGCAACGAGCACGAGCCCGCCGAGCATGAGCATGAAACTGCGGTTGGTCATCGGTCGGGTCCTCCTTGACATGTCCGAAGCGTGACCGGTCTGTACCGGTCACGCTTGAGGCGAGGTTGGGGCTTTCGGGTTACGGGGCCAGGGCGTTGCACAACGCGGCCACGTTGGCGTCGTTGAAGCCCTGGTGGCCAACCGAGCGAAGCTCGGCCTGATCGCCATTGGCGTCCTGCGCGCCGAGGACGATGCGACCGGCCTCGCCGACGTACTTGTCGACGCGCTGGTACGTGAAGATGGTCGAGGCGTACGAACCGTCCGCCGCGAACGTGTCCAGGAACCGCTTCGTCCCCTTATCGGCGACCGAGACCTGGGTGTCGGGGTTATAGAAGCGGCCGCTGAAGTCGATGCGCTCGAGGTCGCCGATGGCGTTGCCCGCGCTGTCGATGTAGACGGTCAGTTTGTGGTTGATGACCCAGTCGCCAAAGGCGGTGAAGGTC
>JANMNF010000285.1:0-4813 GCA_031373765.1 Chloroflexota bacterium | reverse complement strand
CGGGTGGCGTACCACCGGTTCGTTGAGATGCGGGAGATGTTCACTCAGACGATCGGGGCGCTGGCTGGGGCCGTCGATCGACGCGATCCGTTCACGGGGGAGCACAGCCGTCGAGTCCAGGTGATGAGCGTCGACATCGGGCGGGAAATGCGGATCAGCGCGGCCGACCTCGAAGCCCTCGAGTGGGGCGGCCTGCTCCATGACGTCGGGAAGATCGGGGTGCCGGACAACATCCTGCTCAAGCAAGAGCGCCTGACGCGTGAAGAGCGAATGATCATGAACGCGCACCCGGTCCTCGGCGCCGAAATCATTGATCCGGTCTTGAAGCTCGCGCCTGAGCTGCCGATCATTCGCCACCACCATGAGTGGTACAACGGCTCCGGCTACCCGGATCGACTCATGGGCGACGAGATCCCCAAACTCGCTCGAATCCTGCACGTCGCCGATGCGTTCGAGGCGATGACGGCCGCGCGCCCCTACCGAATGAACCCGCTGACCAGCGAACAGGCGCTTGGGGAGCTCCGCAAGTTTGCCGGCGTCCAGTTCGACCCCGAGGTCGTCGACGCGTTCGTGCGAACGAAGTGGGCCAACGACGTTCGAGACCCGGGACGTCCGATCCCCGCTCGACCGATTCCGCTCCTCGGGCAGCACGGACGATCCACGCAGCCCGCATTCGACGGCCCTGCGCCGGGGTCCCCAGCCGCTGATCTGGGCTGACGGGCCGTTGTCCCTCGACATGGAAGACCGGACGGATCGAGGGCACCTCACGCACCGAGCGGCCCCAACAGAACCGAATTCCTGTACGCATGACCGCTCCGAGCGCCAGAATGGCCCGGTGACCGTTCTGATGGACCTGCCTGGCCCTCGACCGCGCCCGATGGGCGATTGCACGGCTGCGCCGGCTGCGTGGTCGCGCGACCGCACCCTCCAGGCCACTGACCTGGGCCCAACATGCTGATCGGCGGCATCGCACTCGGACTCATTCTCGGGTTCGTGGCGGGCGGGAAGCTCAACAATCTGCTCTCGATCCGCCTGCGGCTGGTTCAGGTCACGTTCTTCGGTCTCTTCCTGCGGGTCGCGACGCAGATCGCCATCGAAAATAACAACGCCCCGATCGAGGCCCTGCGAGGCCCGCTCTTCCTGATCGCCTTCCTCGCGATCCTGGCCGGACTGTGGGCCAATCGCGAGCACCCGGGCCTGAGCCTCGCGTTCGTCGGCGTGCTTCTGAACACCATCGCCGTCGCAGTGAACGGTGGCCACATGCCGGTCTGGATTCCGGCGTTCGAGGCAGCGGGCTTCCCGCCGGGCTCGCCGCTCGGACCATTCCACTTCCCTTTGCCGGGCACGGACTCGGCAGAATTCCTGCTCAAGGCCGGCCCGCTTGGGGACATCCTGCCGATCCCGCTGCCGTTCGTCCGTAACGTCGCCAGCATCGGCGACGCGTTCCTGGCCCTCGGTCTTGCCTTCTTCCTCTTCTCGAGCACGGTCCGGTCTCCGGTCGAAGTCGATGAGGCGACCGCAGCCGCAATTCGCCGCCGCCTGACGTCGATCACCCCGTGGCGCGTCGGCACCTTCCCGGCAACCTCGGTCGTGGCCACCGGTCGCGGCATGGGTGGCACGGCGATCCTTGGAGGACCGCCGTCGGCCGTCCCGATATCGGGCTTCCCGCCGATCCTCGAGCGCGTTCGGCGCCACCCGTATGTCCGGCTGGCCCTCGACGGGTCATTTGCCGCGTTGTGGACCGGCCAGCTGATCTCGCTCGTGGGCGATCGCATTCATCAGGTTGCCATCGCCTTCGTCGTCTATTACGCGACGGGATCGCCCATTGCCGTCGGTATCACCTTCTTCGTCGCAACCGTTCCGAATCTCCTGTTCGGCGCCATCGCCGGCACCCTCGTGGACCGCTGGGATCACCGCGAGGTCATGATCGTGTCGGACCTCCTGCGGGCCGCGCTCGTACTCCTTCTTCCGATTGCGGCGTCAGTGAACCTGCTCCTGATCTATCCGATCGTCTTCCTGATCACCACGATCTCGGTCTTCTTCCGACCGGCCAAGGGCGCGATCCTGCCGCGCATCGTGGCTCCCCAGGACCTGAACACGGCAAACTCCGCCATCTGGATGGTCGATGCCTTCGCCGACATCGGTGGGTATGCGATCGCCGGCCTGTTCGTCGCTCTCCTCGGGCCGCAGTTGCCGCTCGCGTTCTGGGCGGACGCGGTCACGTATGTGGCTTCGGCGTTCCTGATCGCTTCGATCTCAGTCGCGCCGGTCAAACGCGCTGTCGGCGCGGCTGCGGGCGCCGGGGCAGGCTTCCTGGCGGAGCTCCGCGCCGGATGGAAGTTCCTTCGAAGCGAGCATGCCGTGTTCGCGAACACCCTCCAGGCGATGGTCGCCCAATTCATGCTCGGGGTCATCATCGCGCTCATGCCGGTCTACGCCGAGCAGCACATTTCAGGCGCTCCGGTGGCCGGCACCGCGGTCTACGGGTTCCTCGAGGGCGGAATAGGCGCCGGCAACCTCATCGGTGGATTCGTGATCGGGCTCATCGGATCGCGGATCGCGATCGGGCGGATGGTCATCATCGGCTACGTGATCACGGGCGGCTGCATCGCGGCGCTGGCGCTCACCGGCAACTTCGCGGCCGCAATGGCCCTCACCTTCGGCGCAGGGGTGGGCAACCTGGCCTTCGTGATCCCGAGCCAGACGCTTGTTCAGATGCGGACGCCGCCGGGCATGATGGGCCGTCTCCTCGGCATTCGATTCACGATGGTCTTCGGGTCGATGGCGATTGCGACCGGCGTCGGTGGCTTCCTCGGGTTTGTCTTCGGCATTCCGCTGACGATTGCGATCTTCGGACTCGTGACGGTCGCGGCCGGCCTCGCCGGACTGTTCGTGCCCGCCGTGCGGGACGCCTAGGTCCGGGGTTCAAGTACACTGGCCCGCGGCCACCCGGTGGGGTGGTCGATCCACGAGGAGACCCCTGGACCCGCGATGAGCGAGCGACCGAACGACACCCCTGATACCGAGGCCGTTGACGCGACGGAGTCCGACGCGCCGATGGCGGAGCCCAAGGCCGCGGCGCCGGAGCCCGAGGCCGCGGCGCCGGAGCCCGAAGCTGCGGCGCCGGAGCCCGAAGTCGAGGCCGAGGCTGCGCCCGTAGCAGCCGAGCCAGAGCCCGAGGTGGAGCCCGAGCCGGAGCCGGAAGTCGAGGCTGACGCCGAGGTCGACGAGGCCGGCGACGACGCGATGAACACGGATACGGACGCGGACGACGACCTCGATCTCGACACCGACCTCGAGCCCGAGACTGAGCCCGAGCCTGCGGCGCCGATCCGACCGATGAGTCCGGCTGAGCGCCGAGCCGCCCGATCCGGGCTTTCCCATGGCCAGATCCCGCTCGATCCGTCGCTCCGGATCAAGGATCGAACGTCCGCGATCTTCGTCCTGGTGACCGTCGGCATCTTCCTTGCGATCTTCCTCAACGCACTTGTGCTGGGGCATGGCGGGTTCCTGACCCCGCTCCCGACGCCGACACCGGTTCCGAGCATCACGGCCGCGCCGAGTGCCACGCCTGCGCCGAGTGCCACGCCTGCGCCGACCGTCACGGTCGCACCCACGAGTACGCCCGCCCCGTCGTGATCTCGTCTCGGGCTGAACCGCCCGGCGGACCCATACGAGCGCTCGGTATACTCGGCGCGCCATGACCCACGTCTTCATCGCCCCGCACCCCGACGACGTGGCCCTGTCGTGCGGCGGGCTCATCGCGAGCCTCCGCGAACTGGGCCAGACCGTCACGATCCTCACGGTCTTCTCGGGCAGCGGGGACGGCAGCCCGCTGTCGGGCTACCAGCGCGAAGCCCTGGGCTTTGGCTCGAAGACCCTGTGGCCCAACACCGAGGCGTTCAACCGAGCTTCGATCAGCGCGGACGTACCCGCCGGCGACCCGTCAATGGCACCGCCCTGGGCGGCCACATCGGATCGACTCGACGCGACCCAGGAAGATGCCGATGCCTCTGCGAAGCGGTTCTGGCAGCGATCCTCGTGGTACCGACGCGCAAGCATCCGCAACAAGCCCCTCGCCGGCCAGCCACTGATCGACGACGTGCCAACTCAGGGCGCGGTGATGACCGAAGAGGTCCTCGAGGCCGTGGTCGCGGGCGAACTCATGGCTCGCCGCAGGCTCGAGGAAGAGCGATTTGCCTACTTCGCCGAGGTCTCGGTGGTCTTCCTCGACCTCGCGGACGCCGTCTTCCGAGGCTACGAAGGGGATGAGCAGCTCCTTGGGGCGCCGCGAACCGACGACCTCGAGCCGAGCGCGCTGATCCGCCGGGAGATCGAACGCCTCGAACCGCAGGCGGTGTACGTACCGCTCGGTGTCGGCAACCACGTGGATCATCAACTCTGCCGCCAGGTCGGCATCGATCTTCTGGCCGAAACTCGCAAATGGGTGATGCCGGGTACCGATTGGGCCGGGCAGGTCGTGTTCTATGAGGACTTCCCCTACGCGTGGTGGGAGGGCTTCGATCGGCTCGATCAGCTGCCCACGGGTTCTCTCGACGCTCTGGATCGGGACATGATCCTGTCGCCCGAATACGCCGATATCGCCGATCAGCTGGAGCGCAAGATCCGCGGCATCGCTCTCTACGAGAGCCAGCTCGAGCGACTGTTCGGTGGCGAGGCCGCGATGGCCGCGACGGTCCGCTCGCACGGAGCACGGGTCGCAGAGCTGGGCGGGACCGGCGGAGCCGCGGAGCGGTACTGGCGCTCGCTCCGAGCCTGATCGCCGCCCCGTCGACCCGTTTCGGGCGGCGCG
>JANMNF010000274.1:0-20216 GCA_031373765.1 Chloroflexota bacterium | reverse complement strand
CATGGTGGTGTCGACCGGCGGCCTCGGGCCGACGCCGGACGACCTGACCCGCGAATCGATTGCCGCCGCCATCGGCGAGACGCCGTCCGTGGACCCCGACCTCGAAACGTGGCTCCGCGGCCTCTTCGAGCGAAGGGGCATTTCATTCCCTACCACGAACCTCAAGCAGGCGTGGGTGCTTCCCTCCGCAACGCCAATTCCGAACGACAACGGCACCGCACCGGGCTGGTGGGTCGAACGGCCCGACGGCCAGGTGATCGTCGCGCTGCCCGGACCGCCCCGCGAATTGCGACCTATGTGGTCCACCTGGGTCCTGCCCAGGCTTCGGGCGCGGGGGCTCGGAACAGCCACGGCAACGGTCACGCTACGGACCACCGGCATCGGCGAATCGGCGATTGCGGAGCGACTCGGATCCCTGCTTGACGTGGGGGCCAACCCGACGGTTGCGACCTATGCCCGAGCCGATGCCGTCGATATCCGGATCTCGGCGGCTCCAGGGCCATCAGGTGACGCGGTGGCCATGGTCGCCGCCGCCGAGCGCGAGGTCATGACCATGATCGGAGATCACGTCTGGGGCCGCGGCAACACGACGTGGCCGCAGGCGATCGCCGACGCGCTCGATAACGACGGCTGGTCCATCGCAATCCAGGAGTCGGGTCTCGGCGGCGCGCTGACCTCACTCCTGGCCGAGGGCCTCGGACACCGCCTCGCACTGGCTCTGGCGACGCCCGAGTCCAGTGGGACCCGCTCCTACGACACGGCACCCGCCGGCGACGCCGCCTCGCCCCGCGACAGCCTCGTCGATGAGGCGCACGCAGTACGGGCATCTTCGGGGGCGGACGTCGGCCTGGCGGTACGAGCGTCGACGACGGGTGGCGACATGACGGTCAGGATCGCCGTCGTCGACCCGCGCGGCGACCACGTCGAACAGCGACTTGCATTCATCGCCGGCTCGATGGGCCGGTCGCGTGCCGCCCTTCTGGCTGCAGCCGTCCTCCTCGCAAGGCTCCGCTGATGCGGTCGGCTGCCGTGCGCCAACTCGCCAACACGGAACGCCCCGGTCGTGCCAACATCCGTCGAACGCGCCGTCCGGGCGCAGGTAATGGAGGACCCGCATGCGCCTGACCGTCCTCGGGACGGGGACCGCCCGACCCGTCGCGGAGACAGCCGCGTCGGGGATCCTCATCCAGACGGCCACGACCGCGGTGCTGTTCGATATCGGCAGCGGCATTGCGTCGCGCCTCGAGGCATCAGTCGGCGCCGCCGGCCTCGATGGGCTGGTGATCGGCCACATGCACGCCGATCACTGGATTGATATCGCACCGCTGCGCTACCGATTCCCGTGGGGCGAACCGTCCCCGAACCCGCTCGCGGTCCATCTCCCGCCGGGCGGCAAGGATCGCCTCGACCATCTGGCGATCGTGATGAGCGAACGCCCCGGATTCTTCGAGGCCGCATTCGATGTCCGCGAATACGCGAATCGGGCGCCCTTCCAGATCGGTGACCTGACCGTTCGACCGCATCCGGTTGGCCACTACGTTCCCGCCTGGTCGATGGAGATCACGGGGCCGGCCGGCGAACGGGTGATCTACGCCGGTGACATGGGCCCGTCGGATGACGTGGTGGAGCTGGCTCGCGGTGCCCAACTCCTGATCCTGGAAGCGACCCTCCACACGGACGAATTCGATGACCTCAAGCGCGGCCACCTGACTGCCGAAGAAGCCGTCGACCACGCCGTCCGGGCAGACGTTCCTGGCGCCATCCTCGTCCATTACCCGATCGAGCGACTGGACGCAATCCGCGAGATCTGCGCGCCGACCAACGGTCGCGTTCAGCCGGCGCTGTCCCGGATGGAGATCGAGGTCGAGGCGGGCCGCATGCCTGTCTTCACGTTCCCGGAACGCCGCGCCTGAGACTCGGCTACCGCGCCTGAGGCTCGACTACCGGGCCTGACTCAACCCTAGGAGATCGTCAGGACCGGCTGACCGGTTCCGCTCGCCGCACGGACGCTCATGCGCGCCGCAACGGTCCTGGCCAGGTTCTGGAGAGCAATCGCGGCAAGACCCGGTTCGCGCTGGGCGACCGCCGGGACCCCGACATCTCCGCCCTGCCGGACGGTCACATCGAGCGGAATTGCGCCGAGGAACTCAATGTCGTGCTCGCGCGCGAAGCGCTCGCCGCCCCCGCGCCCGAAGACGTCGATGATGTCGCCACAGTGCGGACAGACGAGTCCGCTCATGTTCTCGACGATCCCGATGACCGGGACGCTCATCCGCTTGAACATCGCGAGGGCCTTGTCGACGTCCAGCAGGGCGACTTCCTGAGGTGTCGTGACAAGGACGGATCCTGAGATCGGCACCGCCTGGGCGAGGGTCAGCTGGGCGTCCGAGGTCCCCGGCGGCAAGTCGATGACGAGATAGTCCAGCTCGCCCCACTCCACGTCTCTGAGGAATTGCTGGATCGCGCCGCCGACGAGCGGACCTCGCCAGATGATCGGCTGGCCCGCGGGCACGAAGAACTGGATCGAGATGGCTTTCACGCCATGTCGCTCCAGCGGCAGGATCTTCTCGTCCTTGCTCTTCCCCGGCTGGCCATCCAGGCCGAGCATGATCGGCACGTTCGGTCCCGTGATGTCGGCGTCGAGGAGTCCAACGGACGCTCCATCGCGAGCCAGGGCCACCGCGAGGTTGACGGCCACCGTGCTCTTGCCAACGCCGCCCTTGCCCGATGCGACGGCGATGACGTTCTTGACCCCCGGGAGCAACTGCTCGGCGGTTCGAGGCGTGGCCCGCCGGACGCTCGCGCCCCAGGTCAGCTCGATGGATTCGACCCCGACGGGCGTCAGGGCCGCTCGGACCCGGGATTCGATCTCGTCCTTCATCGGACAGGCGGGCGTGGTCAATTCGATCATCAGCGCCACCGAGGTCCCGTCGATCCGCAGGTCCTTGATCATGTTGCGGGTCACCAGGTCGCCGCCCAGCTCGGGTTCCTGAACCTGGCTGAGAGCGGACATGACGACGCTTTCGGTGACCTGGGGCATTGGGGTCCTCGATGCTTCGGAGGTGATTTCTGACAGGATTGGCGTCGATATCGTAGCCCTGACCTCGTGGTTGTGCCGTCGAGCGTCGCTCAAGCGACCGCCGGCGGGCCGATCCCCCACCTCTGAACGGCGATGTGCCACCGAATCGCGCCCGGATTCGTGCGAAATTCGCACCCAGATGAAGTGCAATTTGCGACTTGCGGTGTTTGACACGATCCGTTCCTCCCGCCTATCCTCCGATCACGCGCGTTGCCCCGTTCGCGGACTGGCGTGTGGCGCCGACGGTAGCGACCCACATTCGGAGGATCGAGACGAGCGTGCCCGAAGTCGAAGTCCGTCTCACCCAGGTCTACAAGGCGTTCGGTGGAGATGCCGCGGGACGACGGGTCGCCAAGTACATCCAGCCGGATGACAGCGGACTGATCGTCGCGGTGGATCACATTGACCTCGAGGTGCGGGACGGCGAGTTCTTCAGCCTCCTCGGACCGTCCGGCTGCGGCAAGACAACCACGCTCCGCATGATCGGCGGGTTCGAGCAGCCCACGTCCGGCAAGATCGAGCTGGCCGGGCAGGACGTTACGTGGCTGCCGCCGTACCAGCGGAATGTGAACACCGTCTTTCAGAACTACGCACTCTTCCCCCACCTCAGCATCTTCGACAACGTTGCGTTCGGCCTCCGTCGCCGGCACATCGAGGAAGCCGAGGTCAAGAAGCGCGTCACCGAGATCCTCGCCCTGGTCGAGCTGCCTGGTTATGAGCGTCGCAAGCCGGGTCAGATCTCCGGTGGGCAGGCGCAGCGCGTGGCCCTGGCCCGAGCCCTTGTGAACAAGCCGTCAGTGCTCCTGCTGGATGAACCGCTCGGCGCACTCGACCTGAAGTTGCGCAAGCAGATGCAGGTCGAACTCAAGCGGATTCAGCAGGAGGTCGGCATCACGTTCATCTACGTGACGCACGACCAGGAAGAGGCGATGACGATGTCCGATCGAATCGCGGTCATGAACCGGGGCAAGTACGAGCAGCTCGGGGATCCGGAGACCCTCTACGAGCGCCCGTCGACCGAATTCGTGGCCGGCTTCCTCGGGGTGAGCAACCTCTTGCCGGCTACCCTCGGGCCAACCGACGGTGACATGGTCTCCGCCACGCTGGCGGACGGTGTTGTGGTCCTGGTGCCGACGGCAGCGGTGAACGGCGAGTCCCACATCAAGGTCGGCGTCCGACCCGAGAAGATCCGCCTCCACGCAGACGGGGAGTCCGTACCCGACCAAGCCAACCGGCTCAAGGGCCAGGTCGTGGACGCGTCGTACCTCGGCGCTTCCACCAGCTACATCATCAGGTCACCCAGTGGAGCTCGATTGACGGTGTTCGAGCAGAACATCGGACGGGCATCGCGCAGGTCCCTCCACCAGCCCGGCCAGGAAGTACACCTGAGCTGGGCGCCTGAGCACACGTTTGCGGTGCCAACCGATCCATCGAACCCCACACCATCCCTCGACGTCGGCTGACGTCGAACAGTCAGCCCTGAGGAGGAGCTACGCATGAACGATCTCGACAGCCTGATCCGGAAGGCGCCCGTCACTCGACGCGTCTTCATCCAGGGCACGACCCTCGCCGGCGTTGCCGGCTTCCTGGCCGCGTGCGGAGCGGGCAGCTCGCCGAAGCCGACTTCAGACGCGATCACGGGCCCATTGAACTTCGCGAACTGGCCCGCCTACATCGACCTGACCGAGGACGAGAGTTCCTCCCCGACGCTTACCGACTTCAAGGCGAAGTACGGGATAGAAGTCAATTACAAGGAAGACATCGAGGCGAACGAGGACTTCTACGCGACCCTCGCTCCGCTCCTCGGCGCCGGCCTCGATTCAGGCTGGGACCTGATCGTCCTGACCGACTACATGGCCGCTCGGGTCGTACGAGCCGGCTGGATCGAAGAGATCAACGCGGCAAACACCCCAACGGCTCACGCAAACGTGCGCGATGAGCTCAAGGGTCTGGCGTGGGATCCGGACATGAAGATGCACTTCCCGTGGCAGTCCGGCGCAACGGGGGTGGGCTACAACGTCAAGTCCACGGGTCGCGACCTGACCAAGATCGAGGACCTGTTCGACCCTGCCTTCAAGGGCAAGGTCACGATGCTGACCGGCTACCCGGACACGTTCTCGCTCGTCGGCCTCCTGCTCAAGGCCAAGGGCGACATCACGAACCTGCCGGCCGATATGACCTACGAGGACGCGCAGAAAGTCCACGACTACATCAAGCCCTTCGTGGACAGCGGCCACATCCGCAAGTTCACCGGCAACGAATACCTTCAGGACTTCGGATCGGGCGACACATGGGCCGCCATGGTCTGGTCCGGCGACCTGGCTTCGTCCGGCGGCGAGGACGATCGGTTCGACTTCCCCGTGGAGGGCTCGGTCATCTGGACCGACAACATGCTCATCCCCAAGGGCGTCAAGCACAAGGGTGCCGCTGAGGCAATGATCGACTTCGTGTACGACGTCAAGAACGCCGCGCGACTGGCGGCCTGGATCTACTACATCTCGCCGGTCAAGGGCGTTGCCGACGAGATTGCCAAGACTGATGCGGAACTGGCGGCGAATGAGCTGCTCTTCCCATCGACCGCCACCGCCAAGAACATGTTCCCCCAGCCTGCACTTGAGGATGCCGACGACATCAAGTGGGCGGACCTGGCCTCCAACCTCGAAGGCGCGTAGTCCCAGGTCAATGAGCCGTGGCCGGCAATCGGTCACGGCTCACCTCATCACTGGAGGGCAGCATGCGGAAGACGCTCCGGAGCCGGCGCGCCATTCCCTACCTGCTGATGGCCCCGGGGCTGTTGTGGCTCCTGCTGTTCTTCATCATCCCGAACCTGCAGATGCTGCTGTTCAGCCTGTCCGAAGGGACGCTCCGGACCGGCTTCACAACGCCGCCGCAGGTCTACGACTGGGAGAACTTCACGGGCGGGATCGACCAGTTTTCCGGTAACTTCCGGAATTCCATCGTGTATGGCGGCCTGGCCACGATCCTGTGCTTCCTGATCGGCTACCCGCTCGCCTATTCGATCTCGTTCAAGGGCGGGCGATGGAAGAGCCTGCTCCTGTTCATGGTCATCGCGCCGTTCTTCACGAGCTTTCTGATCCGGACCATCAGCTGGAAGATCATCCTCGGCAACGATGGACCGCTCTTGGCACTGATCCGGGATTTCCTTCACGTTGTCCCCGCGAACTTCAGCATCCTCGGGACACCGCTCGCGGTGGTCGGCGGCCTCACTTATCAGTTCCTGCCGTTCTTGGTGTTGCCGCTGTACATCTCGATCGACAAGGTCGATCGCCGGCTGATCGAGGCCGCCCAGGACCTCTATGCGGGGCCATGGCGACGCGGCGGAGCCATCGTCGGAGGCGTCGCCGGGGCCCTGCTCCTGATCGCTCTCCAGCTGGGTCTCGGCTATACGAGTGCGACGGGCGAAGCCGCAACCCTGACCGGCATCATCGGGGGGATCCTGATCGGAGCCGTCATCGGAGCTGTCGTTGGTGGTTATCTGGTGAGCCAGTCGTTCATCCGCGTAACGTTTCCGCTCTCGTTGCCGGGCGTGTTCGCGGCCTCGATCCTGACGTTCATCCCGGCGATCGGTGACTACGTGAATGCCCAGCTCCTGGGCAGCCCGACCACGCAGATGGTCGGAAACGTCATCCAGGGTCGGTTCCTTGCCCAGAACGACTACCCCGTTGCCGCCGCGCTCGCGTTCATTCTGATGGCCGGCATCCTGCTATCGATTGCCCTCTACGCACGCCTGCTCGGCACGGATGAACTGACCGGTGGTACCGCATGACCGCCGGCTCGGCGCTCGGACGACTTCGGAGCACGCCACGGGACGAACGTGGCAACCGCTTCGCGGCGTTTCTCGACCGCTGGCTCCTGAAGGTCCTGACCGTCGCGGCCCTCGGCTACCTGATGTTGCCGGTCGCGGTCATGATCATTTTCTCGTTCAACAAACCCGAGGGGAAGTTCAACTTCGTCTGGGCCCAGTTCTCGATCGACGCGTGGTTGACACCGCTCAATCGGCCGGGCCTGGCTGACGCTCTCGGGACCTCCATCCTCGTCGCAGCGATTGCCACGGTTATTGCGACCATCCTCGGGACGCTGATCGCGCTGGCGCTGGTGCGGTACTCGTTCCGTGGCAAGAACGCAACGAACCTGTTCATCTTCATCCCGATGGCGACGCCCGAGATCGTGCTCGGCGCGAGCCTCCTTTCGATCTTCGTCGCGACCGCGACCCAGGAGCCGTTCAAGTCGATCATCCCGCCCGGCATCTTCTTTCCGCTCGGGCTCAACACCATCATCATCGCCCACGTGATGTTCAACATCAGTTACGTAGTGGTCACGGTCAAGGCACGGATCCAGGGTTTCGACCGCAACCTCGAGGAAGCGGCGATGGATCTGGGAGCCAATGAGTGGGTCACGTTCTGGAAGATCACCTTCCCGCTGATCCGGCCGGGCATCATCGCGGCCGCGCTGCTCGCCTTCTCGCTGTCAATCGACGACTTCATCATCACGAACTTCACGTCGGGCCTGGTGAACACGTTCCCGGTCTGGGTGTGGGGCACCATCCGGAACAATCTCCCGCCACAGGTCCACGTCATCGGGACGGCGATCTTCCTGATCGCCGTTGGCGGTGTGGCCTTCGGGACGTGGTTCCAGTCCCGGAGTGGCAAGGTCGCCCCGATTCGCGCCCGCTGATCGCGGCGCTCGTGCGCCTCGCCGCCTATCCTTGAACACCACGCAGGAGCATCATCCATGACGACCGTGCCCGGGACTTCCGTCGACCTTCCCGTTCCCGATCACTCGGTGGTTCCGCCCGTCTGGGGCCGGATCACCAATATCGACGTCGATCACGGCGAGGGATCCTGGCTGGTCACGCCCACTGGTGATCGATATCTCGACTATTCCTCCGGGATCGGGGTCACCAATACGGGACACGCGCACCCACGTGTTGTCGCGGCCGTTCAGGCCCAGGCCGCCAAGCTGCTCCACGGCCAGCAGAACATCGTCTACCACGAGCCGGGACTCCGGCTCCACGAGCGCCTGTCGACGCTCCTGCCCGGCGGTCCGTGGGGAGCATTCCTGTCGAACTCGGGGGCCGAGGCCGTGGAGGCGGCGGTCAAGCTGGCGCGGGTGGCGACCGGGCGCCCGGTGATCATCAGCTTTCGCGGTGGGTTCCACGGGCGGACCGCCCAGACGATGGCCCTCACGACGGCCAAGGACGTCTACCGCGCCGCCTTCGAGCCGCTCCCGGGCTCGATCTACCACACCAAGTTCCCGTACTGCTACCAGGCGGCCGGTGGCGGGCACGCTCCCGATGCCAACTGCTCCTGCGACTGGGAAGCCGAGCTCGATCTGCTCTTCCACCAGATCATCTATCCCAACCGTGTGGCCGCGATCATCGTGGAGCCGGTCCAGGGCGAGGGTGGCTACATCGTTCCGCCACCGACCTTCCTGCCTCGGCTCCGGGAGATCACCCGTGAGCACGGGATTCTTCTGATCGCCGACGAAGTACAGACGGGATTCGGGCGAACCGGCGAGATGTTCGCGGTCCAGCATTGGGGTGTCGAGCCGGACATCCTCGTGATGGCCAAGGGCATCGCCTCGGGCATGCCGCTTTCCGGGATCATCGCCAGGCAGGAAATCCTCGCTGCCTTTGCTCCCGGGACCCACGGCGGCACGTACGGCGGCAATATCGTGTCCTGCGCGGCCGCACTGGCCACGCTCGACGTCATCGAGGACGAGGACCTCATTGCCAATGCTCGAGCCCGTGGGGCACAGCTCGCGGGCGGCCTGCGCGAGCTCCAGGCCGATCATCCCGTCCTCGGCGACGTGCGTGGACTCGGGTGCATGGTGGCCATGGAGCTGGTCAAGCCCGACGTCGGCGATGGGCGATCGCCCGACACGGACCTGGCCAAGCGGGTCATCGCCGGTGCCCTCGATCGAAAGCTCATCGTCCTTTCGGCAGGTTCCTATGGCAACGTCTCCCGCATCATTCCGCCCCTCGTGACCACGGCCGACGAGGTCGATCAAGCCCTGTCCATCCTCGAAGACAGCCTTCGGGCGGCGGGCGGGTGAGGTCCGGCGCGTCGGATCCGATCGACAGCCTTTCGGACGACGCACGCGCACGACTCGACCGCTTCGCGGACGCATTCGAGCAGCTCGACAGCGACCTCTACACCGTCTTCGCCGCGTCCTCGCTGGATCCGGAGGACCGCCTCGCAGCGCTTGCCAGAGTCCAGGAGCTGATCGGGCCGGGGTCACGGCGTGCCGGGGTTCTGGCGGCCCTCGCCGAGTTCCGGGAATTCGCGGTTCAGGCGGCGACCGCCGCCCTGGGCGGCTCGAATGCGGCCCTCCTGACGCGGACCAACGTTGCGACCCCCGAGGATCGGGTTCGGTTCCTCGCCTCGCTGGAGCTGGCCGTCGTGACCGTGATCCTGTGGGATGAGATTGAGCCGGACGAGCGCGAGCAGTTGCTCGGCCCATGGGCAGAGATGGCTACCCAAGCCGCCGAGGTCGAGGCGAACTGACCGTGGCCGCTCGGCCCGCGCCAATCAGCGCTGACGAGATCGACGTCCTGCCCGCGACCCCCGAGCGCTGGCCCGATGTCGTGACGCTCCTCGGCGGGGCCACCGAGCGAGGCTGCTGGTGCCAGAGCTGGCGCGGATCGGCGGCGGCGCGCGGGTTTTCGGGTCCGGCCGCCAACCGCGACGCGCTCGAGGCACAGGTCCTCGAGGCACAAGTCGGCGACGAGGCGTTCGCGCCCGGCCTGATCGCGTATATCGATGGCCAACCGGTCGGCTGGTGCGGGTTGGGCCCGCGGGCCGCGATGCCGCGACTCGTCAACTCGCGCACGATCCCGGTTGCGGACGACCGGCCCGTCTGGTCCATCGGTTGCTTCGTCGTCCGGCCCGGGCATCGGCGTCGCGGCGTCGCTCGAGCGCTGCTCCTGGGTGCCATCGCATACGCTCGTGCAAACGGCGCGCCGGGGATCGAGAGCTATCCCATCGACCCGGCCGGAGCGCGGGTCTCGACGTCCTTTGGGTTCGTCGGGTTCACCTCGATGTTCGAGGCAGCCGGCTTCCGGCGCGTACTGATGACCGATGCCCACAGCGCGGGCCTGCCACGCTGGCTGATGCGGCTCGAGTTCGCCTAACCGTTCACAAAGCCGGTGGTGTCGACGACCTCGAAGTCCGAGCCCTTGATCCCGCCGAGACCATGCAACTCGTCGTCGTTCCAGCGGCTGTCGGGCGCGCCGGTGATGTACCAGGGGGACCCGTTGTCGGCCAGGAGCATCCCGTACTGCTGCAGTGCCAGCAGGATGACCCGCGACTGCGGTCCGTAGCCCGAGATGTCCACCGTGGCCTTGAGACGGACGCGAAGGCCCATCGGCGGCTTCGTGGCGCACGAGCCACTGCCGGCCTTGTGGCGCGCCGGGTAAACATAGCCGGCGCAGGTGGACGAAGCCGTGAACCGGATCGCGTGGCGGATCGCGCCGGCCGCCACCTCGGAGTATCGGACAAGGCCCGGGAAGATCGGCAGGCCCGCAGCGTCGGCGCTCGTCCAGCCATCGGGGCGGAGTGCGTTCGACTTCAGATTCCAGATTGCCCCGGACCCGGCAGTCCACGAAGATCCGACCTTCGCGGCCGCGAAGAGCTCGTACAAGCGGCAGGCGTTGGTGTCGATCATGAGGATGTGCCGGTCGCTCCCGCCCTCGATCTTCGGCTTGGCCGGAATGGGATAGGGACCCGCGTCTGACTCGTCCGCATAGTCGAAGGCCACCTTCGATCGCGCCGTGGCCGTTCCGACGATATTGAAAGGGATCCCGTAGCCGCCCGCGGCGCTGAAGTCCGGGTGCAGGGATGAACCGAGGCCGATGGCCGCGATCATCGCGTCGCTGTCCGGGGCGACCGGAAGGCTATCGACGCGTCGATTCCAGACGTTCGAACTCGGCAGGATCGGACAGGCGGACAGGGGCGGGATGGGCGCGGGTGGCAGGGTCGCCTTGGGCGACGCAGTCGGTTTGGGGGTCGGCGGGTTCGTTGCAGCCGGGCGTATCGTCCCCGTCGGCTTCGGCACGGTAGCGGAAGGCGCCGGGCTCCCGCTCGGTGCCAAGGAGGTCCCGGGCGCGGCCGCGTTCGTGGCCAGGGGACCCGCTGTCAGGTCCGCGCCGCGGCTCGCACGAACGGCATCTATCGCGATGGACGGGGGCGTGCTCGAGATCGGGATGCCACACGCGACCGCGAGCACGGCAATGCACAGAATTCGAGCGGCGACTTGTCGGGCTCCCACCTTTCGATGCTACGACCCTGGCCGCCTGATGCCGAGCCGTTCGATGGTCCTGTGCGCAGGCGCACCACGCTTGAGCCCACGGCCCGCTCAGCTCCGACGTCGACCCTCGTCAGGTGTCGGAAACATCGCTGGTGGGCCGGCAGCAACCCGCATCGAAACCTTCATGCCGGCGTACGCGAACACGCCGAACATCGCGACAAACGCAACGACACCGAGCCCGATGGCGCTGACCGTCGAGAGTCCCGCACCGGTGGCGATGACCCCGACGAGCGCGGCGACGAGCACGCAATTGACCACCATGAGCATGCCGATGGTCGTCGTCAGGCCGTGCGCGATGCCCAGCAGGACCGAATCGTCACCGGCGGTCCCGAACATCGACAGCACGCCCGTCGCGTCGTCATGAATGGGGCTCACGAAGTAGCGATCGATTCCGGGGACCATGTCCGAGTAGGCGTGACGGATCCTGTTCATGCCGCGAATTGCCGTGAACTCCTCACTGCCTGCATCGACAAGTCGGCCGATGGTCGCGAGGCCGATGAAGAGGTCCACGGCCAGGAGCAGGGCGATGATCGGAAGGGCGGCCTCGGAGAACGTCCCCGAGGAGATGAGGAAGCCCACCACGATCAACGTCGCCGAGAGGAATGTCAGGAACATGCCGGCGCGGCTGAACGCCTCGTTGTAGGAAAGGGACCTCGAGGACAGGAGGCTCCAGTGCTCGGTCGTGAGGATCTGGAGCGCGCGTGGATCGGCGAGCGGCGATTCCACCGCGGGGCCAGTGTCGGTCGTCGGGCTCGGACCGCCTGACGGTAGGCCCGAAGCCGGAGCAGGCGCGCCGCCGAACTCAACGCTTGGCATCTCACTGGTCATCCGTCAGCCCCTCTCGTCAGCTCCCAGCTTCGCCCTCACGGTCTCGTGAAGCACGCCATTCGTCGCCAGCGTGGTGCCTCCGTCGAAGATACGGCGACCCTGGAAGTCCGTCACCCGCCCACCGGCCTCCTCGACGAGGACGACCGGGGCCGCTGCGTCCCAGATCTTCAGTCCGACTTCGACCATGACCTCGGCCGCGCCCTCGGCGAGGAGCGAGTAGCCCCAGAAATCGCCGAACCCGCGTTCACGCCAGGATGCCTGGAGCAACTTCGAGAACCCGGGCGCGTCGCCAGTTTCCATCAGGTCCTGCGTCCCGCCATACAGGACCTGCGCGTCGGCGAGATCGGCAATGGCGGTCACCCGGAGCCGGCGGGGACCGCCGCCAGGTCGCTCGCCGGCAAGTGGACCAGCGCCCCAGGCTCCCCCACCCCGCCAGGCAAACCAGCGGCCGCCGAGGGCGGGTGCCGACACGATGCCGGCCTGGAGCTCGCCATCCCGCTCGACCCCGAGCAGGGTCGCGAAGACCGGCACACCGCGCATGTAGTTATGGGTACCGTCGATCGGGTCCACGATCCACTTGACCGACGCGCCCGCGCCGTCCGTGCCGAATTCTTCGCCGACGATCCCGTGATCCGGGAACGCGTCCGTGATCCGCTCGCGGAGCAGCCGCTCCACGGCCGTGTCGGCCTCGGTCACGAAGGTCCGGTCCGGCTTGCGCGACGTGACCGGGCTCTGGCGAAAATATCGGAGCGCCAGTTCATCCGCAGCATCGCACCAGCCAAGCGCCGCATCGACCCATCCGCGGAGTTCCGAATCGGACCCTTTGCGAAGCGAGGCGCTCCACTCGGGTCCGTATTGCGGGGCGCCGTGCGACCCGCCGGGCGCACCGTCCGAGCCCGGCCCGGAGCCGCCCGCGTCGGTCACGACTTGATCCTCGATCCCTCCGGGTCCCACATGGGCTCCCGAACGACCTGGAAGCCCACCCACTCGCCGAAGATGTCGATCTCTCCGCGAGTCCCGATCGCGGCTCCGTCGGGCGGAAGGTACGCATAGGCGATCGAGCGTTCGACCGCGAACCCGTAGCCGCCGGTCGTGACGCGACCGACGATCCTGCCCTCCACCCGGACCGGCTCGTTGCCGAGCGCCACGGACCGGGGATCGTCGAGGACCAGGCAGCGCAACCGCTTCCTCGGACCTGCCGCCTTGGCCGCCACGAGTGCCTCGCGCCCGATGAAGTCAGTGCCTTTGTCCAGACGGGCGGCAAATCCCAGACCTGCCTCGTACGGCGTCTCCTCGGGGGTAATGTCGCTCGACCAGACGCGGTAGCCCTTCTCGAGCCGCAGCGCGTCAATCGCGCGGTAGCCGCACGCCGTGAGCCCGTGCGGGGCGCCGGCCGTCCAGAGGACGTTCCAGAGCGCCCTGCCGTACTCGGCCGGTGGGTAGAGCTCCCAGCCGAGCTCGCCGACGTACGTGACCCGCAGGGCGAGAACGGGGATCTCGGCAATCGTGATCTCGCGGGCGGTCATGTACGGGAATCCGGCGTCCGAGACGTCGTCCTTCGTCAGCGGCGCGAGGATCTCGCGGGCCTTCGGGCCCCACAGCCCGAAACAGGCACGAGCCGATGTCGTGTCCCGGACCCGAACGCTGCCATCTTCGGGCAGGTGCTTCCGGATCCAGCCGAGATCGTGGTTGCCGAAGGCCGTGCCCGTGACGATAAGGAATCGGTCCTCAGCCAGGCGCGTGACCGTGAAATCGCACTCGATCCCGCCGCGCCGATTGAGCATCTGCGTGTAGACGATGCTCCCGACGGGCTTGTCGATGTCGTTGTCGCACAGGTACTGGAGATAGGCCAGCGCGCCGGCGCCCTCGATCTCGATCTTGGCGAAGCTCGATTCATCGAACAGGCCCGCATTCGTTCGCGTAGCGAGCGCCTCGGCGCCGATGGCCGGGCTCCAGTGCTGGCCGGCCCAGCCGCGTGGCCGGAGTGCCTCCAGCGTGGCCCGATCCGAGATGCCGGCACCGTCCTCGTTGGAGGTGAACCAGTTCGGGCGCTCCCACATCGACTTTTCGCCGAACTCGACGCCGAGCGCATTGAGCTCGTCGTAGGCCGGGGAGATCCGAAGCGGTCGGGCGGCGTGCCGTTCCTCATTCGGGTAGTGGATGTCGTAGTAGGTCGCGTAGTTCTCGTAGGTCCGGGCGAGGGTCAGCTTCTGGCTCCGGTACTGGCCGCCGAAGCGGCGGATGTCCATCTTCCAGAGGTCGAGCTCGGGCTCACCGTCCACGATCCAGCGGGCCATCTGCTGGCCGATCCCGCCGGTCCCGGCGATGCCATGAGCACAGAATCCGGCGGCGACGAAGAAGCCGCGGACCTCGCTCTCGCCGAGGATGAACTCGTTGTCCGGGGTGAACGCCTCCGGCCCGTTGATCATCCGGGTCACGCCGGCGTCGGCGATGGCAGGAACGCGCCGGATGGCGCCCTCCATGATCGATTCGAAGCGCGGCCAGTCGGGATCCAGAAGGCGATGGTTGAAGTCCGCGGGGACCCCGTCGAGGGACCACGGCGCGGGATCTCGCTCATAGCCGCCCATGCACAACCCGCCGACCTCCTCGCGGAAATAGCACAGGTTGTCGGGGTCACGCATCGTGGGCAAGCCCGGAACCGCGCCTTCGATCGAGTGCGTGAAGAGGTACTGGTGCGCCATCGGGATGATCGGGATGGTCACCCCGGCCATCCGTCCGATCTCGGGCGCATACATACCGCCGGCATTGACGACGACATCGGCCGCGATCGTCGAACGGGATCCGTCGCGCGCCTCGACCTCGACGCCGGTCACGTGGCCGCGCTCCACGTTCACCGCCACGACCCGGGTGTGCTGTCGGATCTGCGCGCCACGGGAACGGGCGCCGGCGGCCAGCGCCATGGCCAGCCCGGATGGATCGAGCCAGCCGTCGGTCGGCAGCCAGACCGCCCCGAGGACACCATCGAGCGTCATCAGGGGGAAGCGGTCCTGGGCTTCCTGCGCCGAGATCAACTCGAGCGGCAGCCCGAACGTCTTGGCCCAGCCGGCCTGGCGCTGGAGCTCCTCGTAGCGGGCCTTGGTCGATGCCAGACGCAGGGATCCCACCTCGTGCCACGACACGTCGACGCCGGTCTCGGCGGTCAGGCGGCGATACAGCTCAGCCCCGTACATCATCATCTTGGTCAGGGTCACGGAACTGCGAAGCTGGCCGACGAGGCCCGCGCTGTGGAACGTCGAACCGGACGTCAACTCGGCCCGGTCCACCAGGACCACGTCCTTCCACCCGAGTTCCGTCAGGTGGTACGCGATCGACGTCCCGCCGACGCCACCGCCGATGATCACCGCCCGGGCCTGCTCGACCATGCGCGCTCGACTCCTCGCTTCGATCTCGCGCTTCGGGCTGGTCCCGCCGCGATCGGTTCGGCACAGCGTACCGAGCAACGACGTGCCGCGTGGACCGCCGCCGCGCCCGCCGGCTCAGGTACCCTCGGCGCCAATCATTACTTGGGAGGCCAGCCGTCGTGGAACCGTCGATCGAGGACGTCATCGCCGCGATTCCATCCTGGGTCGGCGCCCAGATCGAGGTCGCGCCGATTTCGGGCGGGCTGACCAATCGCAACTTCCGGGTCGCGGTCGATGGAACGTCCCACTTCGTCCGCATCCCCGGGGTGGCCACGGACCTGCTGGCTATCGATCGAGGCAACGAACTGGCGAATACGATCGCGGCCGCCGAGGCCGGGGTCGGGGCCAGGGTGCTCCACCAACTGCCAGCCTGGAACGTGATCGTCCTCGAGTGGCTCGATGCGACGACGATGTCGAATGCCGCGTTCCAGGCGGCTGGCGAACCGACGCGCATTGCTGACGTGCTGCGACGACTCCATGCCGGACCGCGGTTCCGCGACGACTTCGACATGGTCGCCCTGTCGGCGCGCTACCTGGGCGTCATCGACGAGCGCGGGATCCCGGTTCCAGATGGGTACCGCGAGCATCTCGGCGCCGTGCCGAGGATCGATGCCGCGCTACGTGCGCAGCCACTGCCGACGGTTCCCTGCAACAACGACCTGCTGGCCGAGAACTACCTCGACGACGGCACGCGCCTGAGGATCATCGACTACGAGTACAGCGGCAACAATGACCCGACGTTCGAGCTCGGCAACACCGCCCAGGAGCTCGAATTCGACGATGAGCGGCTGGGCGAACTGGTCGCCGCGTACTTCGGCGAGGCAACGCCGGCGCTCCTGGCTCGCTGCCGCCTCCAGATGATCATGTCGGACGTTGGATGGTGCCTGTGGGCCGCCATCCAGGCCCGGATCTCCCCAATCGACTTCGACTTCTGGGGCTGGGCCGTGGAACGATGGGCGCGCGCCGAAGCGATGATCGACGGACCGGACTTCGAGGGCTGGCTCGAGGCGACCGCCGCCGGCTGAGAGCCCCGAATCGAAACGGCCCGGGCGTTGCCTGGGCCGTTTCGTAGTGTCAGATGGACCCGCGACTCATTCGGGCGGGATCTCCTTGAAGGCGTAGTTGACGTTGATCCCGGCGGATCGACGCACGAGGTACGTCACGACGTACCAGCCGAGCGAAAAGATCAGGATGCCGGCCACGACCTTGTAGGCAAGGTCGCTGGTGAGGCCGAGTGTCGAATTCGTCAGGAACAGGAAGATGAAGTAGCCGCCCGCAAGGGCGCCAAGCGTTCCGACGATCGTCACGAGCGGGATGCCCATGAACTTGTACGCGGCGCCCGGTGAAGCCTCGTACAGGGCCTTGGCCCGGTACGGAAGCAGGGCACCGGCAATCGCCGTCCCGACAAAGACGTAGCCACAGGCGAACGTCACGCCGAGCGTCAACGAGGTCCAGGTGGTCTGTCCGCCGGCACCGTCATCGACTGAGTAATTGCTGTACAGCCAGATGACCGGCAGGCTGGCCAGGAAGTAGATCACATGCGCGTTCACCGGCGTGTGCAGGCGATCCGACACGCGGCTGACCATCTCCGGGAGGAGGCGGTCAAGCGACATCGCGACCATGACCCGGGTCATGCCGATGTAGCAGTTGTGGACGATCTGATGCGCGTTGAGGATGAACCCGGTCGCGATGATGATCGTGATGATCGGGTTGTTGGCGATTGCCGTGGCGATGATGTTCGGCCACAGGTAGGAACCCGCGAGCGATGCCTCGCCGACGAGGCTCCAGTAGCCCGACCCAGCGACGTACAGGAACTCGGTTCCAACAGCACGCTCCAGGAAGAACGCGAGTACCGCGAGCAGGACGCCGGTCAGCACGAGCGACCCGACGATGATGAAGAGTTGATCCTTGAAGTTGCCGGCCGACTTGATCTCGCCGTTCTGTTGGGCCGAGTAGGTCGCCCACTGGAGCGAGGTCCACGCGATCGGCGCGATCAGCAGCGTGGCGAGCAAGCTGAAGGGTGGATTGAGGTCCACGCCCGCACCTTGGGCCGCTGCGATGGCGTCCGCCGTGAACGTGCCTGAGCCACCGATGGCCGCTGAGAATGCGTCGAGCTTGCCCGGCACTTCCGAGGCTACCGTGGTCGCCAGCACGACGAGCATCGTGCCGAACGACAGCAGGATCGCGATCCACATCACCTTCTGGAGGCGAACGTAGTTCTTGAACCCTGACGTCAGGATCAGCATCGCGACGAGCGCGTTGGCGACGCTGGTGACGACGATGCCCGTCCCGGTCGTGAACCAGGACGCGAGGTCGATCAGGGTGCTACTCCCCGTCGCAGCGCCCAGGCCCAGGAACAACGGCGCGAAGCCGAGCGCAGACAGGAGCCACCCGGAGAGGGCGACCCACTGGAGGATCCAGATCACGAACCCGGAGAAGACAAGCGTGAAGCCGATCCCGCCGCCGAGCACGCGGCTCTGGAAGACGTAGTCGCCACCCGATCTTGGGAGCGCCGTCGAAAGCCAGACGTAGGCGAGCGCGATCGGGATCTCCAGGACCATCGCCAGGAGGATGCCCCAGACCAGCTGGCCACCCGGCAGCGCGCCCGGCGCCCAGAGGTACGTCCAGGGAAAGATCAGGCCCATCGTCAGGACGTTGTAGACGAACGCCGATCGCGCAGACATCACGCGGACAAGACCAGAGGACTTCCGTACGAAGACCTCCGGGACCGTGGTCACAGCCGCCATTCCATCACCTCGATACATGCGGAGTTGGACCGGCGATCCGAAACCGGATCGCCCCTCACCTCGACCTCAACGCGCGATTGCACCTCCTCCGCCCGTGATCCGCGTCGACTTGGGCATCGACGCGGGGGCAATCCTCAGCCGGCGGTCATCTGATAACTCGTGACCTTGCCGCCGGCGATCGTGAGCAAACAGCCCCTGAGCACGCCCTCTCCGTACTCACTGCCGGGATTGACGCAGACGGTGCGACCGAGCTTGGCCGCCGCCTGTGATTCGTGGATGTGTCCGTGCAGCCCGAGCATCGGCTGATACCGCTCGATCGCCTCGCGAATCGAGGTACTCCCGGCGCCATACAGGACTGGCTGCCCTCCCTTGACCACCTGGCTCGGTGGATCTGTTGTCCCATCGAGCATCGGGCAGGTGTCAAGCGTCGAATCGACCGGCGGGGCGTGGAAGTTGAAGATCACCTTGCCGTGATCCGCGAACGGGGCGGCGAGGGCCTTGATCCGTGCCGCGAGTCCGGCCTCGTCGTCCTCGCGGGGCGTCTTCCATGGCGTCGGGTTCACGTACGGCATGCTGATCATCACGTGGTCGTCGTCGAGGGGCACCGCCCGGTCCTCACAGGCCACGAACGCCTTCGTGTCCGTCCGGTCCATCGTGGCCATGACCTCGGTCAGGTCGTCGTTGCCGCCGGTGGCGTAGACCTTGATCCCGGTCCCCGCGAGGCGCGACTCGGCCAGGTCGATCCAGCTCGCGATGCGCTCGGTCGCGAGTCGCACGAAGAGGCGCTCAACCGCCTCCGGATCGGCCTGCGTCGCTCGGTACTCATCCTCGTCCATCACGACGTCGTAGAACCCGAGGTCACGGATGAGGCCGCGCATCGCCTCGACCTCGACGCCGCTCGTGACCCGCTCAACGCGGCCGTGGACCGTGGCCCGGTAGGACCCGCCGGCCTCGCGAATGATCGGGATGGCGAGCTTGCCCATGACGTCGCCGCCCATCACCAGGACGTCCGCACCATAGAACTTCGCGGCGTTCAGGAACTTCTTCCAGGTCCGCTCGGACCCATGGACATCGGTCGCATAGAAGATCTTGGTTCCGCGCTGGCCCTTCTGGAAGAGACGCATTCGTCGATGCTAACCTCGCATCCGGGCGCCCGTGGGGTCGTGGAGCACATCCGCCGCGACCGTGCCCGTCAGGCGTCCATCGAACACATCGACCTCGATCGAGCTGCCCTCGCCCACGGAAGTGTCGAGGTAGACGGTTCCGACGGTTGCGCCGACCGTGTAGCCGAACGCCGCGCTCCGGAGTCGCCCGACGACCTCGCCATCGATCCGGACCGCCTCCCCGCCGTAGATCGGTGCCCAGGCGTCGCCGCCGACGGTCACGGTTCGAAGCCGTCGCGACGGGCCATCCGGGGCGGCTTCGCGGCCGGCGATGAGCGCGTCGCGACCGACGAAATCGCCCTTAGCCAGGCGCACGAACGGGCCCATGCCCGCCTCGTACGGTGAATCCTGGGTCGTCAGCTCTGCGCCGTAGTAGCGGAACCCCTTCTCGAGCCGGAGGGAATCGATGGCCCGGTAGCCGATCGGTTCGAGGCCCGCCTCCGCGGTCGCCGCGGCACGCGCGAGTGCATCCCACACGCCGACGGCGTCCGAACGGGGCACCGTGAACTCCCACCCGAGCTCGCCGGCGTAGCTGATCCGCGTGGCGAGGACACGCGTTGCCGAGGGGCCGATGCGGATCTCGCGTGCGGTACGCATCGGGATCGCGGGATCCGAGACGTCATCCTCGGTCGCCAGCGACAGGACGTCC
>JANMNF010000265.1:0-1527 GCA_031373765.1 Chloroflexota bacterium | reverse complement strand
CCGATCCAGACAGCGAGTCGTTCGGGCCGCAGGCACTCATCGAAAGCACAATGAGCCCAACGAAGAAGTAGGCCGTCCTGGATCGCATGCCAGGCAGACGCGCGGCACCCGACTTCGTGACGGGGACGCCCGCTACGAAGTGGGCGCTACGCGAACATTAAGTGGCGAATGCCCGGAAAGCCCCGGGAAGGACGCCTAGCGACGCCCGCGCAGCAGCAGGATCACGCCGAACACGATCAACAGCGCCGGGGTGATCAAGTTTGAGACCTGCGGGATCGTGATCTCCGAAGACGCGAGGAGAACGAGGCCCGCACCCACGATCGCCTGCCAACCCCAACCGCCGTTCCTCGTGGCACGGACGAGGGCGATGAACAGCAGCGCGACACCGAAGAAGAGCGTGCCCCAGCCCGTCCCGAGCGCGATGCCGAGACCCCGGATCGTGCCTGGAATGGCGGCTGTTGTGAGGAACGCCCCGAGGTAGAGCGGTACGGTTCCGCGCCGAAGAGCCCAGACCAGGAGGAACGCGAGGCCCGCCGCAAGCACCGAGGTGTTGCCGAGATTCTGGTAGTCCGGCAGGACGTTCTGGATGACCAGCAGCGCGCCGAACACCACCAGGAAGACGCCGATCCAGGGCAGGCCCGGGCGCCGCTTGTCGTCCGGGCCCCACTGCCAGCCATATCCGTGGATGGTCGGTCCGCCGATCGGCGTAGCCCGGCCCGGCTCCTCATCAATGGCCATGATCCGTCCCTCCGATCCCGTCAGGCTTCGCCTGGCGTCGACTCGATTGCGACTGCCACCGCTCCGCCGTCCTCCACGTCCTCGACGTGGCTGAAGCCAAGCCGATCCGCTAGCCGTCCGAGAATACCGGGCGCCCACCAGTTCCACTCACCGAGCAGCCGCATCGTCGCGGGGACGAGCAGGACACGAACGATCGTCGCGTCCACGAAGACGGCGATCGCCATCCCGACGCCGATGCTCTTGATCGTCACGACCTCGGCCAGCGCGAACGATGAGAACACCACGACCATGATCATCGCAGCCCCCGTGATCACGCCGGCGGTCTTCGCCAGGCCCTCGGCCACGGCCGCGGTGTTGTCGCCCGTTCTCCGGTACGACTCCTGGATTCGGGACAGCAAGAGGACCTCGTAGTCCATGGACAGGCCGATCAGGACCGCAAACATGATGATCGGGTTGCCTGCGATGGTGTAGCCGATCGGGTTGAAGTTCAGGAACTCGTGGAAGTTGCCTTCCTGGAAGATGAACACGAGCGCCCCGAAACTGGCCGACAGCGAGAGCAATGTCATCACCACGGCCTTGAGCGGGATCGCGAGGGAGCCGAAGAGCAGGAACAGGATGACCGCCGAGGCGAGCAGGGTTGTCCCAACCGCCCACGGCATGCGGTCGTTCTGGGCGATCAGGAAGTCCTCAGAGACGGCTGCGACGCCGCCGACCGCGATGGTCGAAATAGCGTCACCGCCATCGACAGCCCGAACCTTCGGGATGACGGCGGTCCCGGCCGGGACGGCC
>JANMNF010000246.1:0-4607 GCA_031373765.1 Chloroflexota bacterium | reverse complement strand
TTCCTACAAGGAAGCATGGGCCGTACTCGACGGAACAATGGCGCTTGACGCGGCCGTTGCGTCCGTGACACAGCGCTCCGTCGCCTTTGCGAAGCGCCAACGAACCTGGTTCCGGAGCGAACGCGGGGTTGAGTGGCTCGGGGCGACGGATCCCGGACTCGATGCACGGGTCATCGGCGTCGCCCGCGCGTTGCTGCGCTGAACCCGGACGGGACCCCGGACGAGACCCGAGACGAGCACCGGCCCGGCCTACGGACGGCGCTGATCCGCCGGGCCGCGTATTCTCCGGCCGTGTCACGCAGTGCTTCCATCGATCTCGCGCCGCACGTCGAGAAGGCGTTCCTCGTTGCCGTCGATACCGGTTCCGATGCCGGCTGGACCGCGGAGGACTCGCTCGTCGAGCTCGCCAACCTGGCCACGACCGCCGGGGCCGAAGTCGTGGGCGCCGAGTGGCAGAACCGACGCCACATCGACCCGAACTGGTACGTGGGCAAGGGCAAGGCCGAGGACCTCGTCTCCGCCAAGAACGAAACGCACTTCGATCTCCTCGTCACGGACGATGAGCTGTCGCCGAGCCAGCAGAAGTCGCTCGAGAGCCTGCTCAACGTCAAGGTCATCGACCGTAGCCGGCTGATCCTCGACATCTTCGCCATGCATGCCCGGACGCATGAAGGTCGACTTCAGGTAGAGCTGGCGCAACTCGAGTACCAGCTGCCCCGCCTTACGCGCCTGTGGACGCACCTTTCGCGAACACAGGGTGGCATCGGATCACGCGGCCCAGGTGAATCACAACTGGAGACGGACCGGCGACTCATCCGCGAGCGAATCAAGAAGATGAAGGCGCGCGTCGACGAGGTCCGCCAGAACCGCGAAACCACGGCCCGGGGCCGGGATCGGCGACTCATGGCGACCGTCGGCATCGTCGGCTACACGAACGCCGGCAAGTCCACGCTGCTCAACACGCTGGTCGGCTCGGTCGTAGCTCTCGCTGAGGACAAGCTCTTCGCGACGCTCGATCCCACCAGCCGGCAGGTCAAGCTCGGCGATGGTCAGGCCGCGATCATCACGGACACGGTCGGGTTCATCCACAAGCTCCCGCACCAGCTGGTCGACGCGTTTCGCGCAACGCTCGAGGAGGTCAACCGAGCCGACGTGCTCATCGAAGTCGTCGATGCGTCGGACGGACACTTCGCCGAGCATCGGGCCACGGTCCAGGCAGTCCTCGATGAGCTCGGCGCGGGCGACAAGCCCCGGCTCGTTGTCTTCAACAAGTCGGATCTCGTCGACGCGGCCGCGGGCGACGGAGGCAATCCGGCTCCGACCATTGCGGGCTCGGTCTTCGTCTCGGCACTCACTGGCTACGGCATGGACACCCTGAAGGCCGCGCTGTCCGCGCTCCTCGCATCGCTCTGGGTGGGCATCGATGTCCACGTTCCCTACACGGCCGGCGAGCTCCTGGCCCGGATCCGCGAGCGCGGCACCATCGAACTCGAGTACCTGGCCCGTGATGTCCGCGTTACCGGGCGGGTCGCGCCGGTATTGGCGATCGAGCTCGAGCGGGTGGCCGGCATCTGGGCCGAATCACTCGGCGAGGCCGATCTCACCGCCACGTCGTGAGCGCCTCGCTTCGAAGGGCCGGCCGGGGCCTCCTGCCCGACGGGCGGACGCTTGTCTGGTCGGTGGCCGAAGGTCGCCGCGGGCAACGCTGGCGATCGAGCACGCTGAGTCCCCAGGGCCATCTGGATCTCGCGCTCTTGATCGAAGTTGATACTGATGGTCGGTTCAGCCGACTGGAACTCACGAACTCAAAGGGCATCCTGACGCTGCATCCTGAGCCTGACCGCTCGCGGGTACACGGCAATGTTGTGTCTGACCGCGGCGTCACGCCGATATCGATGTCGTGGGGCCCGGAATGCGTGCTGTGGGTGAGCGATAGCCCGATTGCCGAGATCATGACGGGTCGTTTGGCGAGCACGGGCGACGGCATGCGGTCCGGCGCGGTGATCGACGCGACCTTGGCGGTGGCGCAAGCAACCCGGGCGATGGAAGAGGGGAGTGGGCCGCCGGCCGATGAGCGCGGTGTTCCCGAGCTGAACGGTTCGCTCGAATGGGATCTCGAACCTTAGGTGCAGGTCCGCATGGACTCCACGCGTCGAAATCGACGTTCACGCGTACTCTTGGAACCAAACCGGTCGAACAGATGGCGTCCACGTTGGGGGCCTCGGCCCCGGAGTGCATTCCATGACTGATTCCCCGCCCCAGGACCTACACGCCGATCAGGCGCTCCTGTTCGAGCTCGAACCAGAAGCCGGCCGTCTGTACGACCGCCATGCCAAGGTCGCCGAGGAGTGGTTCCCGCACGACTTCATCCCGTATCGCCTTGGGCGGGACTTCGACAAGGAACCATGGACGCCGGACCAGCCTCGCCTGACCGGCGTGGCCCAGACGGCGTTCGAGATCGGGCTCCTCACCGAGGACAACCTGCCCTCCTATCACCGGCTCATCCACGGGATGTTCGGATCAGGAGATGGCGCCTGGATCAGCTGGATCGGGCGATGGACCGCCGAAGAAGGACGACACGCGATCGTCCTGCGGGATTACCTGACGGTCACTCGCAATCTTGATCCCATCGCCCTCGAGCGCGGCCGCATGACGCAGCTCCAGACCGGGTACGACCGGAGCACGGTCGATACGCTCCGCGGCCTCGCCTACGTGGCGTTCCAGGAGTTGGCGACGCGGATCTCCCACAAGAACACTGGCAGGTACTCAGAAGATCCGGTCGCCAACAAGATCATGATCAGGATCGCCGCCGACGAAAATCTCCACATGGTCTTCTACCGGGACATCCTCGGCGCAGCCCTCAAGATCCAGCCGTCGCGCGCGGTCCAGGCGATCGTTGCCGAAGTGCTGGCGTTCAAGATGCCCGGCAATGGCATCCCGGGATTCATGCGCAAGGCCGCCACGATGGCGAAGGCCGGCATCTACGACCTTCGCGTCCATCGTGACGAGGTCCTCATGCCAATCCTCAATCACTGGAAGATCTTCGAGCTCACGGGGCTCGATGCCGCCGCCGAGGAAGCCCGTCGCGTTCTGGCCGCGCATCTCGAGTCGCTCGAAGTCGCCGCGAAGCGGTTCGAGGAGAAGATGGCCCTGTCGACCTCGCCTCGACTCATCCGCGCCGGCTGACCGCCTGCAACGTACTGGCGAGGCCATTCGGCCCGCGCCGACTGCCCTTTCGTGGACGGGCTGTGGACGGGGACCTCGAATTGGGTCTCCGAACCGCGAAAGTCGTGGATAAGTGGGTATCGGAGCCAGGATGGCGCGGGGTACATTACGTCTTGCCCGGAGAGGCAACGAACCAGAACGGTCAGGTCAGTGCTTGCAGTGACCACCAAGCGCCAGGTGCTTGCATCAGGCGGGAGGGATCGGGAAGGGGAATGGTTTCTCCGGGCGTTTCGATTCCCGGACGCTTTTCGATTCCCAGGGCGTTGTTGTCCGATGCCCGACGTCCGGCCGGCTGAACCCCGACACTCGGCCGGCGCAGGACCCGACCAGCCGCGCGTCGTCCAACCGCTGGATCCGCGAAGGGACTCCAACCAGCTGATGACGGGTACCCGCAGCCGATGACCGGTACCCACCCTTTCGACGCGACCCGCTATTTCGCGGAGGCTCCATCGTTCAGCGGCTGACCTGGTAGCGCTATGGCGTATCGGTTCCGAGGAAGGCACTTTCGCGAAGGATCGTGGATGGGCTGTGGATGGACTCTGCGATTTCGGCCCCTGAACCGCGAAAGTCGTGGATAAGGCCCTTCCGGAGTTGATGGCACCGCAGGTATAGTTGGTCTTGCCCAGAGGGGCCGCGAACCACTGACGATCCGATCGGTGCTTGCATCGATCAAAGTCGCGCCGGGTGCTTGCATCAGGTGCGATGGAACGACTAGGGATCAAGGTTTCTCTGGGCGTTTTCGTGTGTCCGGGAAACCGCATCCAAATACGACCCAGGGCGACCTGTGGCCGAACTCGTGCCGGGTCCGCGGAGGGCGATCGCGGCGGACGACGGCGCGAAGGGCGGCGATCGTCCGCGACGTCCACCGTGGACCGAGTGTGGACAATATCCTCAGATTCGCGGTTGGATGGCGAAACTCGTGGATAACCTCACTATGCGACACCAGACCGCACCAGTACTGTAGGTCTTGCCCGAAGGGGCCTCACACGATCGGCCAACCGACCAGACTTGCAAGGGTGCCACGCCTGCGCAGATCTCGTGGCGGAAGGGACGCAGGATCGAGAGGCGGTTCCTTCGGGCGTTTCCTTTTCCCGCGCACAGGACATGACCGTGCCGTTCCGTGCCCGACGCGACCCCGAACTCGAACCAGATGCGATCCGGGCTGCGCACCGGCGGATCCATCCATCGTTCCGGGACAGCCCGCAATTTGTCCATGAGGGCCTCTCCGACCTTGCCGGGGTCGATGTCGTCCTGAAGGTCGAAACGGTCAACCCGATCCGCGCCTTCAAGGGCCGCGGCACGTGGCTGGCGATCGCTGGCCTGGCGGGGGAGGGGACCGTCGGGCCCGATCGGGCCGTCGTGGCGGCTTCGACCGGCAATTT
>JANMNF010000232.1:0-5232 GCA_031373765.1 Chloroflexota bacterium | reverse complement strand
GAAGGCGTCGTAGCCCTTCATGAAACTGACCGGGCCGCTGGCCGTGCCGCCGCCGGTCATCTTCTCGCGCGCGCTGCGGATGGGGGACAGGTTGCTGCCCGCGCCGCTGCCGAACTTGAAGAGCATGGCCTCGGTCTTGGCCAGATCCATGATCGAGGACATCGAGTCCTGCACCGAATTGATGAAGCAGGCCGAGCACTGGGGCTTCGGCTCGACGCCCACGTTGAACCAGACCGGCGAGTTGAACGCCATCTTCTGGTTGACGAGGAGGTGGGTCAGCTCAGCCTTGAACGAAGCAAGGTCCGCGTCCGTGGCGAAGGTGCGCTGCGTCTCGGCCCAGGCCGCGATCGTGTTGACGACACGGTCGATGAGCTGGCGAACGCTGCTCTCGCGCTCGGGCGTACCCACGTGTCCGCGGAAGTACTTGGACACGACGACGTTGACCGCGAGCTGGCTCCAGGCCCTGGGGACCTCGACGTCCTTCTGCTCGAAGACGCTCTTGCCGCTCTCGTTGCTGATGCCCGCGGTTCGCGTCTCCCATTCGATCTCGTCGTAGGGATGGATGCCCGGCCTGGTGTTCCGGCGCGGCCAGGAGAGGCCGACCACGGGCTTGCCGTGTCCGTCATCGCCGACGAACGAGGCGCCCCAGGCGCCGCCGAGGTTGCGCTGCTTGCCGGTTCGGCCGTTCTTGGCGGCCCGTGCCGCAGTTGCGGCGCCGCCGTTGGTGCCCGCCGCGGCGGGATTCGCAGTGCCGGCAATCTTCGTTCCGTTGGAAACCGCTGGAACGGGCGCGCTCTCGGCTCGAGCCATTCTGTTCTCTCCTCCATCCCCGCCGACGGTTCTGCCGTCCTGCGGTTCGCCTTCTCCGTCCGTGACGCCATCCTTGGTTCGGCGCCGCGGCGGGATCCGCTTCTGCCGGTCCCGATTGCGGGGCCGGTTGCTGCAGGGGACCGTCCAGGACCGTGAGCGGGTCCACGACGGCAATCTGCCGACAATCAATAGGAGGTCGATCGTTGTGCCATCGGCCCCCCGCTGAGCGGTGCCTCCGGTAGCTGCGAGCCACCCCCTGCGTCCGGTCGCGTCGTGGGCCTCAGCAATCCGGTTGGGGCACCCGTTTGGGCCGGGGTCTTGCGACCTGGGCGACCCTGCTGGCGGCCGGACTGAGGCTGGACGGCGACGATCGAGCGACCCTCGAACAGTACGCCGATGGATGGCACCGGTCAAGCCCAAAAACACAAGATGTAGTGGTTGCGTTTAGGGCACATCCGCTACATGTGGTGTATACGCCGTTTTGTGCTCAGGCGGGGATATGGGCCGTTTGGCGCGCCGTGCGGGCGCCCCGCGGCTCCGATTTCATCCACCCACCGCCCGAAGATTTCCACGCTTGGCGTGGATTCATGCACCGGTTGCGTGGCGGTTTTCCACGCCGTGGCGGCGAGTTATGCACCGTTCGCGTGGATAGGTGCGGGGAACAGAATAGAACAAATGAGCGGTTTGTGGCGCGGCGGAGTGGCCGCGCGGTTGGGTGGCCCTGCCACGCAGCAGCGCAGTTCCGCAGCCGCCGAGAGCCCCGCAGCCGCGACCGCCGCCCGACCATCCGCGCTACCCCGCTCCGCAGCCGCGCGTAATCGCCGGACAAGTGCCGCTGGCCACACTCGCCCGATGCAGGATCTGGCGTTCGGGGTGCGGGTGCGGAGCGTCCGGGTTCGGCACGGGATGCGCCAATTCGACGTGGCAATTCGCGCCGGCGTGTCCGACGCGACGGTCTCGCGGATCGAGCGTGGTCACATCGACTCCGTGAGCGTCCGTGCGCTCCGGGCCGTCGCCTCGGCGCTGGAAATTCGCGTGGACTTGACTCCTCGATGGCGGGGCGGTGACCTCGAGCGAGCGGTCAGCGCCCGGCATGCTCGCCTTGCCGAGGCCGCGATCCGGTGGCTCGCAGATGTCCCGGGTTGGGTGGTTCGGCCGGAGGTCTCGTTCTCGATCTACGGCGAACGCGGGATCATCGATCTCCTGGCGTGGCACGAGGATCGCCGGGCGTTGCTGGTCATCGAGCTCAAGACCGAGATCGTCGATGTCGGCGAGACCATAGGGACGCTCGATCGCAAGGCTCGACTGGCGGGGACCGTGGCGGCCGACCTGGGCTGGGCCGCCGACTCAGTTTCGGTGAGCCTGATCGTGGCGGATGGGCGCACGAACCGGCGCCGGCTCAGCGATCACGCCGCCACGTTCCGCGCCGCGCTCCCGGACGATGGTCGACGGCTGCGAGGATGGCTTCGAAAACCTGTCGGGCGCGTTCAGGCCCTCACATTCCTGCCAGATCGACATCCCAGTACGGCAAGGCCAACTGGTTCGGTGAGTTGCCGCGTTCGGCGGCGCCGCGGCGAGCCGCACGGCCCGGGCTGAGCACGAATATTGGGACGGTTACGGCGCCCGAGCGGTGGCCGGGGCTCAAAGTCGGGGTTTCGAGGCTACCTAGCGTGCCCCACCGACCAGGGGTGTCGAAATGGCAGGAAAGGCGGGGAACCGGGCGGACGCGGCCGGGCGGACGCGCGCCAGCCCCGCCCGAGGCCCCGCGCCGCAGGCGCCACCCGCGCCGCCCCGCGCCGCGCACCCCCGTGCGGTTGCGACCGTCGTGCCCCTACTGCCCTTTGAGCGCTCGGAACAAGGTTCGGGGTGTGGGGCGCTGGCCGTACATGAGGACGCCGGAGCGGTACAGGCGCGCGGCAACCCACAGGGCAATCGGGATGAACACGATCAGCAGCACCACCGCAATGCCGACATCGAGCGGCGTCGCTGCTCCCTGGCCGAGGCGGGCCAGCATCAGGTACGGGCTGAAGAACGGAATGAAGGACATGATCACGACCAGCGGCGAGTCGATCGGGATGAGGCCGGTGCTCGAGTACGTGGCCACGAGGTAACCGCCCACCGAGATCAGCGTCAGCGGCGCGACGATCTGGTTCACGTCTTCCTGCCGGCTCACGAGCGAAGCGGCGCCGGCGTAGAGCACCGAATACAGCGCAAACCCGAGCACGAACATCACGCCGAACACCCCGAGCAGGCCGATGGATACGCCCCCCGGCAGGTCCACAGAGCCGCTGCCGGCCCCGAACACGATCGAGGCGATCTGGCCCTGTAACAGGATCCCGAGCACGGACGGGATCAACACGATCACGTACTGGACGAGCGCGAGCCCGCCGACGCCGATCACCTTGCCGGAGAGCAGCTGGAATGGGGTGGCAGCGGCCAGCACGACCTCCATGACGCGACTGTTCTTTTCCTCGGCAACACTGAATGCAACCCACTGGCCGTACAGGATGATGGCCATGAACAGGAGGATCGAGAGGGCGAACCCAACCGCGAAGGTTCCGACAAACTCCTCGGCGGTGTTGGGCTTGTCGGTTGCCGCGTTGGGGTCGGCCTGGCGCAGCTCGAACACGGCCGGGGCGAAGATCGTGGCTTGATCGACCAGCGGCACGCCGAGCTTGGTGAGCCGGTCCTGGATCGCGATCGCGCTGACCGCCTGCTGGATGACCAGTGAGCTCCGCGCCAGCGGCCCGTCCTTCGAATAGAGGATGAACCCGAGGTCGCCGGTCGACGTGCGATCAAGGGCGAGGACGGCGATCGACGAGCCATCGAGGACGTTGGCGCGCGATTTCGCCAGGTCGTTGCTCGATTCGATGCGATAGTCGAGCGAGGCCCCCGGGATCGCCTCGGGGCTCCCCGTCCCGGCACCGCTACCCGCGGCCGGTGCATTGAGGAGCACGCTGAGCGTCAGCGGAACATCGACGTTCGGGGCGCTCGTGCCGACGACGACTTCGATGCGATCGCCGGTCGAGCCGCGATCGAAGAACCGGATGATCACCGGCGACAGCGCCAGCGCGAACCCGACGAACACGAGGAGACCCGTGGTGATCCGGAAGGTCCGCGTCCGTCCACGGAACACGAACTCGCGCCGAGCCACGGCCATGATGTTGCGGAGCGTGTTCCGGAGGGTCGGGCTCATCCGGGGTCGCCAGTCGATTCCAGACCCGCCGCGCCGGTCGTGCCGCCCGCCGCGCCGGTCGTGCCACCGGACCCGGCGTTGCCACCCGCCGCGCCTACAGCAGCGAGGTGGTGGTCCTCGGACGGGGGCCGCCCAACTCGATCGATGAAGATCTGCTCGATCGACGGGTCGGCGATCAGGAACTGGGTCACGCGCTCGCCGCGCGTGATGGCGGCATTGAGGATCTCCTGGGGATCGTGCCCAGCGTCAACATCGAGCTCGACGAAGTCCTGGCCAGGTCGAATCACCTTCACGCCTTCGAGTTCGAACAGCCACGGCAGCGCCATGTCGCCCTCGACCCCGAGTCGAACGACCCGACGACCGCTCGATCGCTTGACGTCGCGGATCGGCCCGCCGAGGACAAGCCGGCCGTGGTCGATGATCGCGACCGCCTCGCACAGCTCTTCGACCATCTCCATCTGATGGGTCGAGAAGACCAGCGTTGTCCCGCGGTTCCGCATCTCCTCGAAGGCTTCCTTGAGCAGCGAAACATTGACTGGATCGAGGCCGACGAACGGCTCGTCCATGATTACGACTTCGGGCTCGTGGAGGATGGCCGCGATCAGCTGGACCTTCTGCTGATTGCCCTTGGACAGCTCCTCGGCGCGACGCTTCTCGTATTCCGAGATCCGGAACCGGGCAAGCCAGTCGCGAGCGCGCGCGCCGGCTTCCTTGCGCGGAATGCCATACAGCGACGCGAAGAAGACAAGCTGCTCGAGGACCTCGAGGCGCGGGTAGAGTCCCCGCTCTTCAGGCAGGTAGCCCCACGTCTGTCGCGGAACGTCCGTGGTCGGGATGCCGTTCCACGTCGCGGTTCCGCTGTCCTGGCGAAGGATGTCCAGGATGATCCGCATCGTGGTGGTCTTGCCCGCGCCATTCGCGCCGAGGAACCCGAACACGCTGCCGCGCTCAACGCTGAACGAGATCCCGTCGAGTGCCGTGATCGGCCCGAACCGCTTCGTCAGGCCGTCGAGAACCAATGCCATCGATGTCAGGTTACGGCGGCGGGCTCCGTGATGCAGGGATTGGCGCGGCGCAGGCCTGGGGCGATGGGTACGTGCCTCGCCGCCGGCCGCGCCAGGCGGCCGTGCTTTCATGCCACTTCGACATCGGGGGACGGTGGGGCAGCCTATTCCAGGGTTCGGCGCTCGACGAGATGGGCCAGGTGGGCAAGGACCGTCTCCCCT
>JANMNF010000230.1:0-6017 GCA_031373765.1 Chloroflexota bacterium | reverse complement strand
GATCTCGGGGTAGGGCGCCAGCATCGCGACCACGTCCTCGGGCGTTCCGACCGGCTGGTCTTCCCAGATCCGGGCGTTGCCGTTGCCGGCAAACATCGCTTCGAAGACTCGTCGTGCCTCGGCCCGCGAATCGCGGATGATCACGGTCCCGACGCCCGTGGTCCGCTCGATCTCGGCCGGATCGCGCCCGATTCGCTCGCAGTGTTCGATGAGGATCGCGTCCTTGCGCTTGACCGCCGCCAATCCGCCGCCGACGTTGTTAGCGTCCGCGTAGCGTGCGACCAGCTTGAGCGTGACCTTCTCACCTCCGCCGCCGATGAGGAGTGGCAGGTGCGTCTGGATCGGCGGTGGGACGTTTCGGACCTCGAGCGCCTTGTAGCGCGGGCCGGTTGCGGTCGGCTGCTCGCCATGCAGCATGCCGCGGATGATCGGCAGTGCCTCGCCCAGCCAGCGAAGGCGATCCGGCGGCCCCTCGCCGAACGCGAGTCCGTAGGCCGTGTGTTCGCGATCGAACCAGGCGGCACCTATCCCAAGGATCGCGCGGCCGTTGCTTACGTGATCAAGGGTCGTGGCGATCTTCGCCGTCACGGCCGGTTCACGGAACGTGTTCGCCCCGACCATCAGCCCAATCCGGATCCGCTCGGTCGCCATGGCCCAGCCGGTCAGGACGGTCCAGCCCTCGAGGATCGGACCCTCCCAAGACCCAACGATCGGGTACAAGTGATCCCAGGTCCACAGGGTGTCGAACCCGAGCCTTTCGGCCCGGACCCCGGCGTCGAGCATCGCGGGCCACGTCGTGTACTGGTTCCAGCAAAGCGCGCCAAGGCGGATCGACGACATGAAGGCCCCCGGTGTTATCGGGTGATTGGGAAGAGACGAGCCCGAAGGGCGGTTCCGCGTCCTCCGGGCTCTCCCCGCATCACCCCTGGCTGGGGGTCATGCAAGTGCCCATACGGTACCGCTTCCGAGCCCGAGGTGGCGCGACCCGCAGCCCACGGCCTCCGGCGGCTCCGGCGGGTCCGGCGCGGCCGGCCGGGCCCACGGCCTCCCGCGGACTCCCGGGGCCACGGCGCGGTCAGGATCCACCCAGATATGAACCCCAGTAGTGGTGGGTGCAGAATCACCACCCGAGTGGGCACCGAATGGCGCCCGATGCCGGCGGTCCGTGCTCGGCAGCGCCTCGGCAGGCACCCGTCCGCGCTCCGTCACCCGGAATCCCGTGCCTAATACGAACCCCGTGCGTAGATGGGGGTGATTCGGCCGGGCCCAGCCCGTACCACGAACCGGGCGCGTATCCGGGGCTCGTGCTGTGCCCCGGGCCTGCCACCGTGCGGATACGGGCCAACCTACCGGTCAGAGGATCAGGTGCGCCATGACCTCGCTGCCGTCCATCTCGCCGGTCGTGACAAAGCCAAGGCCGCGATAGAACGGCTCCGGCCCGCCATCGGCGGGGACCCAGCTCACCAGCAACTCATGAGCGTTCGGCAGCGTTCGCACGTACGCGACGATGAGCCCGACGGCCACGCGACCGTAGCCGCGACCCTGGTAGCGGGCATCGATCATGAACCGCCAGAGGTAGTACTCGGGCGCGCCCTGATCAATCGAGAGCAGGGCAAAGCCGACCGGAGTCCCGTCCGCATAGATCCCGCGGTACCACGCCTTGGGTTCGAACAGCGCCTCGGCGAACGAGATGGCATTCGGCGCGACGAACGACATCTGTGTCGGCGCCACCGCCAACCGGCAGATTGCCCGGACATCGTCCTTCGATACCTCCCGCAATTCGACGACCGCGCCGTCAGCCACGGACTTCGGGCCCGCCGCCTCAGCGGAATGCATCGACCCGTCCTCGGGGGCCGTCACGGCTTTCCACGCTCGCCACGACTGATCGGCCGCCGCCCACGGATCATCGATCGCGGCATCGTCAGTCACGGACGACGAGGTTCACGAGGCGGCCGCCGCCGGCGACCACGACCCGGTCCGGTGTCCGGCCCTCCAGAGCCGAGACCACGCGCGGCGCGGCAAGGGCGAGTTGCTGGAGCTCGGAGTCGGTGATGCCGGTTGCTACGACGATCTTGTCTCGGACCTTGCCGTTGATCTGGACCGGGACCTCGCGGGTGTCCTCGACCACGGCGGACGGATCGACCTCGGGCCATCGCTCCACGTGGATCGACGACCACTGGAGGCCCGCCGAGGCCAATCGTCGCGACCAGATCTCCTCAGCTATATGCGGCGCCGCCGGGGCCAGCATCAGGATCAGGAATCGAACGGCCTCGTCCCATGCCGCCCCGCCCGCCGCCGGCGTCCCCCGATATCGATACAGGACGTTGGACAACTCCATCAACTTGGCGACCATCGTGTTGAACCGGAAACCCTCGTAGTCGGCGGTCACGTCCCGCAGGGATCGATGCGCGGTCGTCCGCATCGCGGCATCGGCGGCCGCGGCATCCTCGCCGGCTGGAAGCTTGCCGGCCTCCTGATCGCCCGGATCCGAGCCATGGGGATCGGTCGCGATCGCCCAGACGCGGTTCAGGAACCGGCTGACCCCGCCGATGCCGCTCGGGCTCCAGGGGCCGCCCTGGTCCCACGGACCCATGAACATCAGGAACAGGCGGACCGTGTCCGCGCCGTAGCGTGTGACCAGCTCATCTGGATCCTGGACGTTTCCCCGTGACTTGCTCATTCGCTCGCCGTCGGCACCCAGGATCTGGCCCTGGTTGAACAACCGCTTGAACGGCTCGTCCTCGTGGACCAGGCCGATATCCCGCATCGCCTTGGTGAAGAAGCGGCTGTACAGGAGATGCATGACCGCGTGCTCTGCGCCGCCCGTGTACTGGTCCACGGGGGTCCATCGATCGGTCATCGCGGTATCGAGCGGGCCGTCCGTCTTGCCGGGCGTCAGATACCGGTACCAGTACCAGCTCGAATCAATGAACGTATCGAGCGTGTCGGTCTCGCGCCGAGCCGGACCGTCGCAGTTCGGGCAGCTGACATTAAGGAATGCCTCGTCGTGGGCGAGCGGATTCTCGCCGCTGCCCTGGTAGTCGACGTTGTCGGGGAGCAGGACCGGGAGCTGATCCTCCGGAACCGGCACGGCCCCGCATCGATCACAGTGGATGATCGGGATCGGCGTGCCCCAGTAACGCTGCCGACTGATCAACCAGTCGCGGACCCGATACGTGATGGCGGGCCGTCCCGCGGCGCGCTCGGACAGCGCGGCGACGATGGCGCTGCCGCCGGCGTCGGCGGTCATGCCGGTGTACGGGCCACTGTTGACGAGGCGCTCGTCTGCTGCGTGGCTGATGAACGCGGCATCGAGCGGCTCGTGCTCGGTGCCCGGCGCAGCCACGACGCGCCGGATCGGCAGCCCGAACTGGGTCGCGAAGGCGAAGTCCCGCTCGTCGTGCGCGGGCACGGCCATGATCGCGCCGGTGCCGTAGCCGGCCAGGACGTAGTCTGCGATGTAGATCGCGATCCGCTCGTCATTGATCGGATTGATTGCCTCTGCCCCAATGGCCACGCCGGTCTTCTCGCGGTCCGTGGACAGTCGTTCGATCTCGGTCGCTTCCCGGGCGCGGGCCACGTACGCGTCAACTTCGGCCCGTCGCTCGGGGGCTGTCAGCGTCGCGACCAGGGGATGTTCGGGCGCGAGGACCATGAACGTTGCCCCGAACAGCGTGTCCGGTCGCGTCGTGAAGACCCGTAGCTCCTCGCCGCCCGCATCATGGTCGGAGGCAGCGGTCGTGAAGACGATCTCGCCACCTTCGGACCGCCCGATCCAGTTGGTCTGCATGAGCCGGATCGGGTCCGGCCAGTCGATCGCCCGGAAGTCCAGCAGCTCATCCGCGTAGCGCGTCGTCCGGAACCACCACTGGGCCAGGTCCCGCTTCTCCACCTTGGCCCCGCACCGCCAGCACTGGCGATCCGTGCCCTCGACCTGCTCGCGAGCCAGCGTGCCGTCGTTGGGGCACCAATCAACCGCAGCGGTGGCGCGGTAGGCCAGGCCCGCCTTGAGGAACTGCAGGAAGAGCCACTGGTTCCAGCGGTAGTAGGACGGGTCGCATGTGACGACTTCGGCGGTCCAGTCGAAGGACGCCCCCATCGTCCGCAGCTGTTTGCGCATGATCTCGATGTTCGACATCGTCCAGTCGCGCGGGTTGACGCCGTTCTTGATCGCCGCGTTCTCGGCCGGCAGGCCGTAGGCATCGAACCCGACCGGAAAGAACACGTTCTGGCCGAGCATGCGGTGGTAACGGGCGATCGCATCGGTCGGCGTCTTGACGTACCAGTGCCCGATGTGGAGGTTGCCCGACGGGTAGTCGTACATCGTCAACAGGAAGAACTTCGGCCGGGACTCGTCCGCCAGGTCGGTCCGGTACAGGTTCATCTCGTCCCAGCGAGCCTGCCAGCGAGGCTCGATCGACCCAGCGTCGTACCGCTCGACGTGCATTCGGTCAGTTTGGAAGCCGGGCTCGGTCACAGTTGCGTCGCGCTCCGCTGAAATGACGATCCCTCGCCATTGCCGACGAGGGATTCAGGAAGTGCCGATTCATCAGCGTTTTGGTGGAGGTAAGGGGATTCGAACCCCTGACCTTCTGAATGCCATTCAGACGCTCTACCAGCTGAGCTATACCCCCACGCGGGAGCCGGGAGTATAGCAGGGGGCCCGTTCGGCTCCGGGTCTTGACGACCCCGCCGAGACGTTCGATGGCGCCGCCCGCCGGCGCTCACGTCAAGGGACGACGAGGACCATCAGATAGACGACAACCGTGACGATCGTGCCGCCCCGTTCGGCCGTGACGTAGAGCCGGACGAGCGGGCCAGCGGTTCGCGGCAGGAACATGGCCGAACCCGGCAGCGCGGACCCGCCGTCCCCGGAGTACCACCCGCCCAGGTCGCATCCGTTGACGACCTGGTACGCGGCGACGGTGGAGGGGTCGACACGGCCACACCCGCCGCCCCAGCCGCGAAGGGTCCACCCGGGCACTTCGAGCCTGAGCGGCGTTTCGGGGGCGACGGTAAGGACTGGCAGCCCATCCGGGACATCGTCAGTCGCGCAGTTCTCGTATCCCCCGGTGCCGTTTGGAAACATCCATGCAGCGCCGCATGGTCCCCTAACGGCTGAAACCTGCGCACCGCTCGGGGTGACGACTCGAACGACCGGAACGTCCGCCCCGAGGACCTCGAGCAGCCACTGGCTGGTGATGTCGATATCCGCCGAGAAGCGGAGCGTCGCGGTTATGGTCACGGTTCCGGTCGGCAGGTCGTGGAGGAACCAGCGATTCTGGGCGTACCTGAAGGGATCGTTGGTTTCGTTCGCCTGCCGGTCGATCTGGAATCCACCGCCCGTGCCGGACTGTGTTGCGTTGATGTCCCAGGCGATCGCGCACGAGTCGCCAGCCACACGAAGCTCGAGCCGATCGCCCAGCCGCACCTGCGAGGCCGGAGGGACGATGGGACGCGGCATGCCCTCGACGGGTCCTCCAGGTGAGCCCGTCAGGATGAGTGCCGGGGCCACGCCCCCAGGCGGTGGCGGTGCGCACGCGACCGCCGGCGACGCCACGGGACCAGGGATCGGAACGGGTGCCGCCGAATTGACGACCCGGAAATACCGCTCCAGCACGGTACTGCCATCGTCGCCCGACGCACCGGTTGAGAAGTACGCCACGACGCGAAGAATCCAGTCGCCACTGGGCATGGTACCCAGAGGCAGGATGGACCTTGGCGGGCTGACATTCACCGTTCGAAAGGCGATCGGGAAGGGGAGGGTCACGCCTGGCGCGCCCGGCAGGTACTCGGCGATGACGTAACGCATGCAGGCGTCCTGTTGGGCATACACCGTGATCGTCGTACTACTTGGCACGACGAGGGCGGAATCCGCCGGTAGCGTCGGCCAGCTCGGTGCCGGCGATCCGCCACCGGTCCCGGTCGTCGCCGGTGCGCCACGGATTGCCCCGACATCGTTCCTATCGGGCCCGAGCATGATCTCCGGGGGCGTTCCGACTCGTACGGGCGAGCAG
>JANMNF010000091.1:0-5560 GCA_031373765.1 Chloroflexota bacterium | reverse complement strand
ACGCGATCGAGGAGCGCGTTTCGTGCGTCACTCGCCTCGAACAGGACCCGCGCATTGAAATCGAGCCACGCCAGCTCGCGGTCCAGCTGCCGCCGCCCGCCGCCACGTTGCCGCGCTGCCGAGGTGGCCGATGCCGCGGCTGCTCCAGGCGTGGGCTCGGGTGCGTTGTCGTCCGGCTCGATGGCGTGCATTGAGCCCATGGTACTCACCCGATCCGTGGCTACCCCCGCGAGGGTCAGCGTCCGGCCGAGCAGACCTCGCACGGGCAGCGGTCCCGGAGCAGCACGAACGGGTAGTAGCCGGTGTGGTGGCCGTCAGCCCAGCCCGGGGCCAGGGCGTACGACCCGATCAGGTGCACGTCGACGAGCCGGGTCTGTTCCGCGGTCAGGGTCGGCGATGTATCGAGCCAGCCCGGCATCCCGGCTTCACCGCGGCAATAGGCACACGGGCACAGCCAGCGGAGGCCGACCGCGCCGAACGTCGATTTATGCTCGTCGGCCCAGTCGATCTCGAGCGTTCCCGCCGATCGATCGGCATGAATGCGGACTGGTAGTGCCTGGTCGCCGGATGGGAGGGTCTTCACGACCCGATTGTGCATCGCCCGCGCCGGGAACGCTGTCGGGGGTCGCCGTGCATTTCCCGGCCCGTGGCCGAGCGGGGTCGGGTCGGGCGCTCTGGCCCCTCGCTTTGCGCCCCATGCCCCGGCGCGGGAGTCGCCGCGGTGCGCGATCATGACGAGGTGATCGATCTCGCCAGTCTGCCCGGGCGCGTTGCCGACGCCCATGCCCGTTCGGTCGAGGCGGTGTCTGCCGCGCTCGGCGTTGATTCAGGCCGCGGACTATCGGCGGCCGACGCCGCAGCCCGGGCGGAAGCGCTGGGCCCCAATGAACTCGAGCCGGTCCGCAGGGAATCCATTGCTGCCATGGTCTTCGAGGCCACAACCGAGCCGTTCGTTCTTGTCCTTGCCGTCGCGGGCCTCCTGGCCATCGCGCTGGGCGAGGTGCGCGACGGCCTGCTGATCGTGATCGGACTGCTCCCGATCGTCGGGGCGGACGTGTTCACGGAATACCGCGCCGAGCGGGCCCTCGACGCGCTGCGTGACGCCTCGTCGCCCACGGCTCGCGTACGACGTGACGGCTCTGCCCAGGACATTCCCGCCGCGGGCCTCGTGCCCGGCGACGTCGTGCTGCTCAAGGTGGGCGACATCGTGCCGGCAGACCTTCGGGTCGTCGGAACGGATCGCCTGCTCGTCGACCGAAGCGCACTGACCGGCGAATCGGTACCGGAACCCGTCCGTACCAGCCCCGATGCCGCAGATGCGGTCCTCGCCGACCGGCGGGCGATGGCGTATGCCGGCACCAGCGTGGTCGGTGGATCCGGCGCGGGCCTGGTCGTCTCGATCGGGGCATCCAGCGAGATCGGCAGGATCGCGGGTGGGTTGACCGACCGGATCGTGCGCCGATCACCGCTCCAGCACGAACTCGACCGCCTCGTACGGATCATGCTCGTCGTCGCGATCGCCCTCATCGCGATCGTGGCGGGCCTTGGGTTCGTGCGCGGTCAGACGCTTGGCGAGAACCTGCTTGCCGGCATTTCGGCGGCGATCGCGGCCATCCCAGAGGAACCACCGGTCCTGCTGGCCGTGATCCTCGGCCTCGGTGCTTATCGGCTCCTCAAGCGCGGCGTCCTCGTCCGGAGGCTCAACGCCGAGGAGGTCCTCGGGGCCATCAGCCTGATCATCACCGACAAGACCGGAACGCTGACCCTGAATCGGCTCGACGTGGCCTCGGTCCGGACGGCCTCGGGGCCGGTTGCGGACCGAGCGGAACGCATGGGCATGCTCGAGGACGCCCTGCGCGCGGAATGCGATGCCTGGGCCATCGGGGAGGGCCTCAAGCCGGGAGCCTTCACGCAGGCTCTGCTCCGTGCCATCGAGGGTGAGGGCATGGACGTCCGCCTCGACCATCGCGACCTGATCTCGACCGATCCACCCAGCGGATCGCGACCTGTCTCCATCACCGCCGCCCGCCGTGCCGGGTCCAGCGAGCGACTGGCAACAGGCGCACCCGAGGCGGTGCTCGCGATGGACGGGTCGTCCGATCGCGCGTCGCTTGAGGCCTGGGACGCGCAGATCACCCTTGGGACCGGGGCGGGGGAGCGACTGATCGGGGTAGCTGGTGCCGTAGACGGCCAGCCATGGGCTATCCGCGGCCTGATCGGGTTCGCTGATCCGCTGCGGCGTGGCATCGGACCGGCCCTTCGCGAAGCCGAAGGCGCAGGAATCCAGACGATCGTGGTCACAGGCGATCACCCGGCGACCGCGGCGGCCATCGCACGCGCGGCGGGCCTGGGCGGGGAACGGATCGTGTCAGGAGCCGAGATCGCGGCCTGGGACGACGCGAAGCTCACCCGCGAATTGGCCTCGATCCAGGTCGTGGCGCGATCGACTCCCGAGCAGAAGGAGCGCCTCGTCCGCGTTGCGCGTGCTGCCGGTCACATGGTCGCCGTGACCGGCGATGGCGTGAACGATGCGCCGGCGCTCCACAACGCCGACGTTGCCGTCGCGATGGGAAGCGGTACGGCGGTCGCTCGCGAGGCCGCTGATCTGGTCCTCGGGGACGATTCGTTCGTCACGCTGATGTTCGGACTGCGCGAGGGACGTCGACTCGTCGACAACATCCAGAAGGGCCTCGTCTTTCTGATCTCGACCCATCTCGCGTTTCTCGGGTTCGTCCTGCTGGCGACCCTCGCCGGCTACGGGCAGCCACTCCTTCCGATCCAGATCCTGTGGATGGAGCTGTTCATCGATACGTCGACATCCATCGCCTTCGAGCGTGAGGCAGGTGAACCGGACGTCATGGAGCGCCCACCACGACGGCGCGGCGCTCCGCTCCTGTCGGCTGCGCTGCTGCTCCGGATCGCCCTGGCCGGTGGCTTCTCTGCTGCGGCTGCGCTGTGGCTGCTCGAGACGCAGCCCGGGACCCCGGACCACGTCCGGTGGCTCGCCTTCACGGCCCTCGTGTGCGGGCAGGTTGTCCGTGCCTACGCGAATCGCAGCCTCCGGATCCCGGTGTTCCGGATCGGCGGGAACCGGGTTCTGCTCGTGGGCGGGGCGCTCGTCATCCTGATCCAGGCGGTCATTCCGTTCGTGCCCGTCCTTGCCGACGCCTTCCGTGCCAGCGGCCTCGATCTTCGCGAATGGCTGCTGGTTGCCATTGTTGCCCTGGTGCCGGCCATCGCCGCGGAACTCATCCGGGCGCGGCGCCGAACGGTTTGGGTCGCCTGACGGGACCATTGGGGGCAGGGACGGCCTGACGCTTCCCGGCTATTCTCGGCCAGATGTCACTGGTGTTCGACGATCTCCACAAGCGGTTCGGTCTGATCCGCGCCCTCGACGGCCTGTCCCTCGAGATCCCGAAGGGCCATATCTATGGGTTCCTCGGCGCCAACGGCGCCGGCAAGACGACGACCATGCGCATCGCCCTCGGCGTGCTCAGAGCGGACAGTGGCGCCCTGACCTGGGGCGGCGTGGATCACCGAAGGCTGTCGCGGGCGACCTGGGGCTACCTCCCCGAGGAGCGCGGGCTCTATCCGAAGATGACCGTTCTCGATCAACTCGTGTTCTTCGGGCGCCTCCACGGCATGCCGGCCGATCGGGCAGCCCGAACCGCGAACGAATGGCTCACCCGACTCCGGGTGCCGGACTTCGCCACCCGACGAGCGGGCGAACTGTCGAAGGGGAACCAGCAGAAGGTCCAGTTCCTTGCCGCCGTGATCCACGACCCCGAGATCCTCCTCCTCGACGAGCCCTTCACCGGCCTTGACCCGGTCAACGTCGTCCTGTTGCGTGAGGCGATCCTCGAGCTGCGGGCACGGGGCAAGACCATCGTCCTCTCCACGCATCAGATGGAAACGGTCGAAGCGATGTGCGAATCCATCGCGATCATTGACCAGGGCCGGACCGTGATGGAAGGGCCGCTCCGGGATGTCAAGCGCTCGACCGGCCGGCAGAGCGTGATCCTCGCCACCGAGATCGGTCACAGCCTGGCCTGGACGGGCGAACTTCCCGGTGTGCGGGTGATCCGGCCCGGCATCGATCGGGTCGAACTGGTCCTTGACCCGGGCGTTGATCCGGACGGCGTGCTCGCCGCTGCGATCGACCGATACGTGCCCGTTCGACACTTCGAGGTCGCCGACCCGAGCCTCGAGCAGGTCTTCATCGAGCTGGTAGGACACCCATCCGACATGGACACGAGCCTCGCCCCGATCGCGGAGGCAGGGGCCGACGCGGACGCGGACCCGGATTCGCCGACGCAGCAGAGCCCGGCAGCATGATCGAATCTCCATCGGCTCGGCCCGATCCGATCCTGCCGAACACAGGAATCGTGGCGCGGCGGGAGTTCACCGAGCGGGTGCGCAGCCGCCCATACGCCGCGTCCACGGTGCTGCTCTCGCTTCTGGCGATCTTCGTATCGTTCCTGCCGATCATCGTCCGACTGATTGACCGCGACACGACGACCACGATTGCGATCGTGGCCGACGACGCGAGCCTCGCTAAACGCTCCGAGTCGATCATGCGCGGCGTGCTCAGCACGACGAGTGGTGGCTCGGCGGACTCCTGGGTCTTCACCATCGAGACAGACCGTGAAGCCGTGAAGACCGACGTCAGCGAGGGCCGCGTCGACGGTGCGCTGTTTGCGACACGAGATGCGAGTGGCCGCCTGGACTTCACGTTCCTGACTGGCCAGGGCCTTGGTGCGGACCGCACGCAATTCGTGGCCATCGGTACGTTCGCGGTCGCCTTCCTCGAGTGGACGGACCTCGTCAGTCCATCGGGCGAGGTTCCGTTCCTCCCGCCGACGCTCAACGTCCTCGCCGGCGCCGGCCCGACCGCTGGGGGCGTTCCCCTCGCCGCCACAGAGATCGCGAGTCGCCAGCTCCTCGGGACGGTCCTGATCGTGATCCTCTTCCTGACCATGACCATCTATGGCATGTGGGTCGCGGCCGGCGTGGCTGCGGAGAAGGAAACCCGGGTCATGGAGCTGCTGATCAGCGCGGCGTCACCACGGCAACTCGTGCTCGGCAAGGTTCTCGGGATCGGACTCGCAGGCCTCGTCCAGTACGTTGCGATCCTTGTCCCGGCGATGATCGCCCTGGCGCTCCAACGACCGATTGGCGAGTTCCTGGGTCTTGGCTCAGGAATCAACCCGCCCCTCTCCGGGATCACGCCCGGGTTCATCCTCGCGTACGGGTCGTTCTTCGTACTCGGGTTCACGCTCTACGCCCTGATCTACGCGGCGGCCGGGTCGCTCGTGAGTCGCGTCGAGGATCTGCAGGTCATCGCGCTCCCGATGAGCCTGCTCGGAATCGCCGGGTACATCCAGGCGGTGCTCGCCCTGTCCGGCGGCCTGTCGGGATTCATCAGGCTCGCCTCGTTCATTCCGTTCTGGAGCCCGTTCGTGATGTTCACGCGGTTGACCGTCGGGCGCGTGGAACCGTGGGAACTCATCCTGGCCTACGCCCTGCTCATCCTGTCCATCGGTCTCGTGGCGGCGCTCGC
>JANMNF010000214.1:0-2257 GCA_031373765.1 Chloroflexota bacterium | reverse complement strand
GTCCTCCGCTGGTTCGGCAATACCAGCGCGCGCCGCGTCTTCACGCAGATCGGTCCCGAGCAGGAGTACTTCCTCGTTGATCGCCGGCTGGCTGAGCAGCGGCCGGACCTCGTCCTGACCGGTCGAACGCTGTTCGGCGCTCCCTCGCCCAAGGGTCAGGAACTCGAAGATCAGTATTTCGGGCCGATCCGCGAGCGCGTCCTCGCGTTCATGATGGATCTCGATCGGGACCTGTGGCGGCTCGGCATTCCCGCCCGCACGCGCCACAACGAGGTGGCACCGGGCCAGTTCGAAATGGCCCCGGTCTACGAGGCAACCTCGATCGGCTCGGATCACAACATGATCGTCATGAGCACGATGCGCCGCCTGGCCGCGCAGCACGGGCTCATGTTCCTGATCCACGAGAAGCCCTTTGCGGGCATCAACGGCTCGGGCAAGCACAACAACTGGTCGATGGCCACGGACACCGGCGAGAACCTGCTCGATCCGGGCAACGACCCGGAAGCCAACGCCCAGTTCCTGGCGTTTCTCCTTGGCGTGATCCGGGGCGTGAATGCGCACGCGGACCTGATCCGGGCGAGCATCGCCGATGCCGGCAACGACCACCGACTCGGCGCCAACGAGGCGCCGCCGGCGATTGTCTCGATCTTCCTCGGCTCTCAGCTCGAGGACGTCATCACCCAGCTCGAGAAGGGCCCCGCGTCCGGATCGAAGAAGCGCGGCGAGGTCGAACTTGGCGTCACGTCGCTTCCCGTTCTGTCAAAGGACGCGACAGACCGCAACCGGACGTCACCGTTCGCCTTCACCGGCAACAAGTTCGAATTCCGGGCAGTCGGTTCGTCGGCCCCGATCTACTGGCCGCAGACCGTTCTCAATACCGCGGTGGCCGACTCCCTGACCACGCTGGCGGACGCGCTCGACAAGCTCGAGCCCGGCGACTTCGATGGCCTGACACTCCTGCTGTCCGAGATCGCCAGGGACAACAAGCAAATCCTCTTCGAAGGCAACAACTACTCCGAGGAATGGCACGCCGAGGCGGCCCGTCGTGGTCTCCCCAACAATCGGACGACGGTCGATGCGCTCCCGGCGCTTGCCACGGACAAGGCCAAGTCCCTGTTCAGCCGGCTCGGCGTTTTGTCCGAGCGCGAGCTGGCTTCGCGGGTCGACATCAACTGGGAGCGATACGTCAAGGTCGGTGCCATCGAAGCGCGCTGCGCCCTCGACATGGCCCGGACGATGATCCTGCCGGCAGCGGTCCGCTACCTCGGTGAGCTCGGGGGGGCTGGATCATCCAAGGGCGTCGTCGCGGTCGCCAAGCGCGTGGCCGGCCTGACGGATGACCTGGTCGATGCGATCGAGGCCCTCGAGGCGGCGCTCCACAAGGCCCACGGCGCCAAATCGATCCAGGCCGAGGCGAAGGTCGTCGTGGACAAGATGATCCCGGCGCAGGACGCGCTGCGGACCGTTGCCGACGAGCTCGAGACCCTCGTGGCCGACGACCTCTGGCCGCTGCCCAAGTACCGCGAACTCCTGTTCCAGTACTAGGGAGAGTGGCGTGGCGACCCTGATCGAACCCGGCGCGGGCCAGGACGAGCATCGAGATCCATTCGCGCTGATCGCGGACGCTGAGGCACGCGGCATCCGCTTCGTGCAGCTCCAGTTCACCGACATCATCGGGTCGGTGAAGGCCGTGACCATCCCGATCCACCAGCTGGGTGGGTCCGTCCAGCACGGCACCTGGTTCGACGGCTCGTCGATCGAGGGGTTCACCCGGATCGCGGAGAGCGACCAATACCTCATGCCGGACATGGCGACGTTCGCCGAGATCCCCTGGCAGCGAGGCTCCGGACCGCGCGGCACGGCTCGCGTCATCTGCGACGTCTTCACGCCGCGCGGGGAGCCGTTCGTCGGCGACCCCCGCTGGGTCCTGCGACGCCAGGTGGAACGGGCGCGGAAGCTCGGTTACGTCGTGAACATGGGTCCGGAGCTCGAGTTCTTCCTGTTCCGGCGCGGCGATGACGGCAGCATCGAACCGCTGCCGCACGATCAGGCCGGCTACTTCGACTATTCGACGGACCTCGCCCAGGAAGTCCGCCAGGACATGGTCGATGCCCTCGAGGCGTTCGGGATCCGGGTGGAAGCGGCGCACCACGAGGTGGCCGCGGGCCAGCACGAGATCGACTTCGAGTACGCCGACGCGCTCCAGACCGCCGACAACGCGATCACCTTCAAGTTCACCCTGAAGGCGATTGCCCAG
>JANMNF010000144.1:0-5071 GCA_031373765.1 Chloroflexota bacterium | reverse complement strand
CAGTCGCACAAGGTCATCGGCAACCTGCTGGAGGCGATCGACAGGGCGGCTCGTGATTCGGGTCAACCGGTCCGCATCGGCCAGCGTGCCAATGGCGAGGACGGACAGGCCGCGCTCGAGGACCTCGCGGTCTACGGGGTCAACGAAGGAGCTGTCGCCGCCCTCAAGAACGGCGACATTGACGTGGTTGGCGGCACCTCCTGGCTCTGGGCCCATCACTCGGCGGTCGGTGCCGTTGATGTCCTGTTCGTGGACGAAGCGGGACAGTTCTCGCTGGCCAGCGCCTGCGCTGTGGCGGCAGCCGCCGACTCCCTGGTCCTCCTCGGCGATCCGAACCAGCTTCCCCAGGTCTCCAACGGCGTCCATCCCGAGGGCGCGGAGAAATCGGCCCTCGAGCATCTCGTCGGCGACGGCAAGACCATCTCGCCCGAACTCGGCCTGTTTCTGGGGACCACCTATCGGCTTCATCCGGAAGTCAACGCGTACATCTCGGACGCGTTCTACGAAGGCCGGTTGGAGACAGATCCAAAGACGGCGCTTCAGGATCTTGCGGACGGGTCACCGCTCGGTGGCGTCGGGATCCGGTACGTGCCGATCGAGCATGCCGGCGCCGGCAATCGATCGCGGGCTGAGGCGGACTGGATCGCCACCGCGATCGAGTCGCTCGTCGGCCGAACCTGGACGGACTCCGATGGCATGTCCCGACCGCTCACCGCCCGCGATGTGCTCGTCGTGGCTCCCTACAACGCGCAGGTCGCCGAAGTTCGAACGGTTGTCGAGCAACGCGTCGGCGTGCTACCGAACGTCGGAACCGTGGACAAGTTCCAGGGCCGCGAAGCGCCCGTGGCGATCTACTCGATGACATCGTCCTCGCTCGACGACGCACCGCGGGACTTCGGCTTCCTGTATTCCGGGAATCGCCTGAACGTCGCGATTTCGCGGGCCCAGGGCCTTGCCGTGCTCGTGTGCGAGCCGGCGCTTCTCCAGGTTGCCTGCAAGAGCCCGGAGCAGATGCGGCTCGTCAATGCCCTGTGCCGATTGGTGGAAGTCGCGCAAACGGAGGCCGAGGCGCCACTTCTCGTCGGCACGGCGCAGGATGCGACACTCGAAGGCCAACCCACGCTCGGGTTGATCTAGCCGCGGTTCGGCGGCGTCGGCGCCGTCATCCGGGCGACGCGCGCCGCTATGCTTGAAATGTTGATGAGCGACGCGGCCCTCCCCTCTCCTGAGCACGTCGTCGCTCTCCGGCGCCGAACGGTCTGGTCGCTCGTTGCCGGCGTCGCGCTCGGCAGCACCGGGCATATCGCCGCCGCCACTGTCGCCACGATCGCCGCCAGGCAACTTGCCGGCACGCCCGCGTTTGCGGGACTCCCCGGCGCAGCTGTCGTGCTCGGGGCTGCGACGGGGTCTGTGGTCCTGTCCAGACTCATGGCTCGTACCGGGCGGCGTCGCACGGGCCTGGCCACCGGGTACCTGATCGGTGTCGGCGGGGCACTCAGCGCCACGCTGGCCGTGGTCCTTGGGTCGTTCCCGTTACTCCTCATTGCGACGTTCCTGATCGGATTTGGGAACAGCTCCAACCAGCTGTCCCGCTACGCCGCTGCCGACATGTACCCGGGACCACGTCGCGCATCGGCGATCGGCACGGTCGTCTGGGGCGCGACAGTCGGGGCGGTCATCGGACCGAACCTCGTGGAGCCCGCCGGCAGGATTGCGCTGAGCTTTGGATTGCCCCAGCTCGCCGGACCGTATCTCGTGCCCGTGCTGTTCGTGGGACTGGCGGCATTGCTGTCGATCGGGCTTCTCCGTCCCGACCCGTTCGAGCTGGCCGACGATTCCTCGAAACGAACCGCCGACATGCCCGACAGCGGACCGATTCGCGAGATCCTGGGTCGACCGTCGGTCGTGGCCGCGCTGGTCGCGCTGATCATCGGCCAGTTCGTGATGACCCTGATCATGACCATGACTCCATTGCACATGGACAACAACCACCACAGCCTGGCCGAGGTCGGTATCGTCCTCAGCGGACATACCTTCGGGATGTTCGCGCTCTCGCCGCTCAGCGGCAGGCTGACCGATCGGTTCGGGAGCCCAGCCGTCATCTTCGCCGGCAGCGCGGTCCTCATCACGTCGGCCGTGATGTCGGCCTTTGCGCCAGCCGATGGAGGCGCCATCCTCTTCCTCGCCCTGTTCCTGCTCGGATGGGGCTGGAATCTCGGGTTCGTGGCGGGCAGTGCCCTCCTGACCACCAGCCTGTCGATCGTCGAGCGCACGCGAATCCAGGGCCTCGCCGACGCGCTAATCTGGGGAACGGCCGCGCTCGCGTCGATCGGGTCCGGCGTCATCCTCACCGTGGCGGGCTTCACGACGCTGGGCCTGCTCGGTGCGGCCCTCGTGCTGCTGACCGTATCGGTCCTGCTCAGCCGCCGTCGGGACCTTCGAAGCGCCGCGCGACCCTAGCGCTCCCGGCTGCCCTTGCTGCCCCAGCGGCTCTACCGGCTCTACCGGCTCTACCGGCCGATGTTCAGGAACCTAAGGATGTCCGGATGGTCGTCGGTCAACGGGACAATGCCGGTCGCGTCCCCCTGGGTCCATCCGTCGGCGATGAAGGTGTCGGCGACGTCCCGATCCTGAGTCACGATGACCCAGTAGGAAATCGAGGCATGGACCTCGGCCTCGGCTGGAGTCGGGCTATACCCCCGATCCAGGACCACGGCCCCGAGCCTTGCCCCGGCTGCGGCGAGCGCGGGCGCGAGGTCGTAATAGCGATTTGAGACGTGAACGGCCAGGAGGCCACCCGGGCGGAGCACGCGCAGGTCGTCAGCAATCGCCTCGACCGTCAGCAGGTGCGTCGGAATGGCGTCCGATGAGAACGCGTCCAGGATCATGAGGTCGAATGAACCGGCGGCGACGTTGCGGAGTGAGAGCCGAGCATCGCCGAGCACGATCGCCGGCTTCGTCGGCGCACCGGACAGGTAGGTGAAGTACTGCGGGTCGGTGGCAACGCGAACAACCAGCGGATCGATCTCGAAGAAGGTCATGGTCTGACCGGGTTGTTCGTAGGCAGCAATCGTGCCCGCCCCAAGCCCGACCACCGCGATCGATCCCGACGGCCTCACGGACGTCAGCCAGCCAAAGACATCGCCGAGCGGCCCGCTTCGGGCGTAGTAGGTGGTCGGAAGGCGACTCAAGCTGGGATCGGTCGACTGCATCCCATGGAGCGTGGTTCCGTTCATCAGGACGGTGACCTTCGAGTCGACCGATCGGATGACCTCGGTAACCCCGAAGAAACTCCGATCGCGCAGGAGGGCCGGGATCGGGACGACAACGGTCGCGACGGTCAGCGCAAAGGCCGTCGCAACGGCCAGGAACCACGGCTGCGCCCCAAAGAACAGGATCAGAGCGCCGAACCCGAACCATCGGAGCGCAACACCGAGGGCGACCGACTGATCAACAGCCATGAATCCAACGAGCAGGGCGGACACGATGAGATACGGCCCGACGCGACCGACCGCGCCGCTGAACAGTGGCCCGAAGTCAAGCCGTGCGGTCCGGCCAGGTACGTTCTCCGGGGTCTTCAGGAGCTCGGGGGTGCGGCGGTGCCATGCCGCGGACGACAGCGCCAGCGCGGCTAGCGCGCCCGCCAGCAGGATCGGGTACTCCCAGACGCCCGGGAAGATTGACGGCGCGAGGACGGCCACGAATGCCCCGCCGACAACGCCTCCAACGGATTGGACGAGGTAGAACTCGGTCAGCCGGGTGGCGCGCGGCCGATCCAGCGCGAGACGGCCGTGGAGCGCTGTGGCGATGATCAGAAACCCTGCCCACTCGAGAAGGACCAACGGAACGAGGGGCCAGCCACCGACGGAACCAATCGGCACCCACATCAGGGTGATGACAATCGGCGCGAGCCGGACCGCCCACGGGACCAGCCGCCGGCCCCGCTCCGAGAACGCGGCGATGAATGACACCAGGTACAGACAGAGAGGAACGATCCACAGGAGTGGCGCGGCAATCAGGTCGACCGCTATGAAGTTGGTGACGGCCGCGAGCAGTCCGGCAGGCACGGCCGCCAGCAGCAACCAGCGAATGCGACGGCCCCAGCCGATCTCAGCGCGGGCCGAATCCAGCTCGGTCGCATCGGCCTCGGCTGCGACCTGCGGCTCGAACGCAATGTGCCTTCCGAGGCCTCGAGAGCGCCAGACCGTGGCGGCCGCGACCGCAAGGACGACCGTCAGAACGCCGAAACCGATGGACCACAGGGACAGCTGGCTGGACAGGCCGACCAGCGGCCCGATCAGGAATGGATAGGCGAGGAGCGCGCCGAGCGAAGCCGCATTGCTCAGTGCATAGAGCCCGTACGGGTCGCCCTCATCGGAGCGGCCACGTCGCGCCGCAAACCACGCCGACAGGAGTGGCGTCGTCGCGGTCAGAACGAAGACGGGCGGTCCGACGCGGACGGCCAGGATCCGAAGAACGTCCACGACAGCGGGCAGATCACCTGGCTTTGTTCGTTCGGCGCTGCTGGGCTGAACTACCAGCCACACGACGGCGAGAACCGCCAGCCCGATGTGGACGACGAGGCTGGTCCGCGGCCGAAGACGTGTGACCGAGGCGTGTCCGTACAGATATCCGAGGAGGAGCGTCCCCTGGAAGAAGACGAGAACCGTCGCCCATACGGCGGGCGTGCCGCCATACAGGGGCAGGACGATCTGTCCGATCAGGGGCTCGAGCCAGAACAGCAGGAACGAGGAGATCCCGATCCCGATCGCAAAGATCGCCATGAGGGAATCGTCGCACAGTCCCCGGACTGCTAGGACGCGCCTCCGAGCTCGCGGACGACCCACGCAGCGAGCACCCGTGCGCAGGCGACGACATCATCGACCGGCACGGATTCGTCCGCGCTGTGCGCCTCTGCGATGTGTCCCGGGCCGTAGATCACCGTCGGGGTCTTGCCTTCGTTGACGAGCAGCCGCATGTCGGCCCCATACGGCTCTCCGAGCATTGCGGGCTTCCTGCCGAGCGCGGCCTCCGCCGCGGCACTGAGCGAGACCGGAAGCGGGTGATCCGC
>JANMNF010000134.1:0-25649 GCA_031373765.1 Chloroflexota bacterium | reverse complement strand
TCAGCGACAGGGCGGTCGTGGTCTTCCCGCAGCCGGATTCGCCCGCGATCCCGAGCGCCTCGCCGTCGTTGAGCCGGAAGCTGACCCCATCGACCGCGCTGACCGAGGCGCCCTCGAGGCTGAATGTCGTCGTCAGGTTGTTGACCACGAGCAGGGGCGCGGCGGGGTCGGCCAGTTTCGGCAGTTCGTGGACCTGTCGCTTGACCCCCCGCGGCGGGGCCATCTCGTTGGCGGTCAACGCCGGCCTCGGGTCTTGGGGTTGAGGATGTCGTCGAGCGCGTTGCCGACGAGGGTGAAGGCGAGCACGACCAGGACGACGCAGATGGCGGGTGGCGCGATGTACCACCAGGCCTCAAGACCCGGGGCCCCGGCCGACTGCGCGGCGTTGAGAATCTGGCCCCACGATGGCGCAAAGGGATCCCCGAGCCCGATGAACGCCAGGGTCGTCTCGGTGAAGACGGCCAGGGCGAACGTAATCACCGCCTGGGCAACGATCAGGTTGACGACGTTCGGGAAGATGTGGCGCCGCATGATGTGGCCCGAGCCGGCACCGATGACCCGCGCCCGGTCGACAAACATCCGCTCCCGAATCGAGAGCGTCTGCGAGCGGATGATCCGGGCCGTCGTGGCCCATGAGGTCACGCCGATCACCACGACGATGACGATCAGGGTTGCCCGGATCCCGAAGAACTCGGCACCGGTGCCGATGACGTCGAGGATCACCGGCGCCAGGATGATCGCCAGCACGAACGTCGGCAGGACGAGGAAGAAGTCCGTGACGCGCATCAGGACATTATCCGTCGGTCCGCCGACGTAGCCCGCGACGATCCCTATCAGGGCGCCGACGAAGATCGTGATCGTCGTCGCCAGGAATCCGATCGACATCGAGATCCGGGATCCATGGATCGTGAGGTTCAGGAGGTCACGACCGAGCTCATCGGTCCCGAACAGGTGGTTCGCGGAAGGAGGTTCGAGAGAGTGCCCCGTCGCCGTGGTGGCCGTCTGGAGCGCCCCCACGAACAGCTGCGGAGCGATCGCGAGGACCGCGAAGATCGCGAGGATCATGAAGCCAAGCCGACCATCGCCTCGGCCCGCGAAGCGCCGCGTGAAATCGCGCAGGTTGCGGACTCGAAGGCGCCACCGCTCAGACCGGGCGACCCGAGCCGTCGCGGCTGTCGGTCCGCTCGTCACGTTCGCACCCGAGGATCGAGGAACGCGTACACCAGGTCGGCGACGAGGTTCGCCAGTACGACCGTGATCGATAACAGCAGGAAGACGCCCTGGAGGACCGGGTAGTCACGAGCGCTCAGCGCATCGACGGTGAGCGTTCCCAGGCCCGGCCAGTTGAATACGACCTCGGCGGTGATGGCGCCGGCCACGACGTACCCGAGGTTGATCGCAATCAGCGTGACCATCGGGAGCATCGCGTTGGGGAACGCGTGACGCCCGAGAACCTGCCGATCCGTCAGGCCCTTGGCCCGGGCGGTCGCGACGTAGTCCTCGGCCCGGGTCTCGATGATCGACGACCGCATGATGATCGAGTAGCCGCCGATCAATCCCAGACTGACCGTTGCCAGCGGCAGCACGAGATGGCGGCCGAAGTCGAACAGCTGCTCAAAGATCGAGCCGTAGGTCGCGCCGATCGTGAGCATCCCGGATGTCGGAAACCACCCGAGGCGCGCGGCGAAGATCAGGATCAGCGGCATGCCGATCACGAAGTACGGCATGGAGTACAGGACGAGGCTGATCCCGCTGCCGATCCGATCGGCCCGACTGCCCCGCTTCCAGCCGGCATAGGCACCCACCGCAAGACCGACGCTGATTGCGATGGCCTCGGCGAACCCGATGAGCAGGATCGTCGGCCAGAAGCGCTGGCCGATCACGTCGGTAACCGGCGTGCCCCGGAACTTGAGCGAGTAGCCGAGGTCACCCGTCAGGGTGGAGCCGACGAAGGCGGTGAGCTGGTTGCGCTCGTTGACCCGGAATGTCGGCGGGTCGATCCCGATCGTGATCGGGAACAGATCCGCGTCCAGGCCCCACTTGTGACGCACTTCGGCGACCTTTTCGGGCGTCAGGTACGGGTTCCGCATGAGGACGCGCTCGGGCGACCCGGGCATCATCCGGAACAGGACGAAGTTCAGCAGGACGATCGCAAAGATGGTCGCCAACGCCTGAACGAGCTTGCGCCCGAGGTATCGGCTGGCCACAGCGTGGTGCTGGTCAGATGGAAGGTCGGGGCACCCGAAGGTGCCCCGAATGCATCAACCCGATCGGGTTGAGGTTCACTCTTCAGCCTGGTCCTTGGGCTTCCCGCCGGACGAGTTCCGACGCATGTAGAAGGCCCCACCGGCCACGACGATCACGACGATCGCCCCGATGATGAGCGGTGTCGAGTCGCCGGACCCGGTGGAACCGGACCCTCCACTCGACGGTGCCGGTGTTGCCGAGGTGCCCTCGGACGGAGCCGGGGTCGGTGCCGCGGCGGCATCGGTGAGCCGGGTGTAGTTCAGCGTCCCGTAGGAGAACATCGGCGTCCCGTTCGCGGTCGGCTGGTTCTGCCATCCGGAGAAGCGGTCGGTCCGATAGGCGTCGAGGTTGGCGTCGTAGTACAGGATGTCGTACGGCGCAGCGTCATAGATCAGATTCTGCATCTGGGCGATGATCGCCTTGCGGGCCTCCGTCGAGGTTGCCGCGAGTTGCTCGTCGTACAGCTTGTCGTACGCGGGATCGCAGAACTGGCTGTCGGACGAACTGCCGATTGCGTCGCACTTGAAGATCTGGAGCTCGCCGCTCGGATCGACGCTCCAGGTCCAACCCCAGAGTTCGATGTCGTAGTCGGCCGTGTACGTGCTGCCGGCGTCGTTGGCTTCCGGCGGCAGGACCTTGTCGCCGAGGGTCGCGGAGTCGAGGACCTGCGTAGTGACGGTGATCCCGAGTTGCCCGTACCAGTCCACGATGAACTGGGCGGCCTTCGGATAGTTGGGATCCGAATCGGGCATGTACATGCGAAGGGTGATCGGCTTGTTGTCCTTGTCGAGGCGCTTGCCTGCGGCGTCCAGCTTGTAGCCGGCCGCATCGAGCTTCTGCTTGGCGAGGTCGATGTTGAAGGTGCGTGGCGTCGTCGGTTCGACATGCCACGAAGTCAGGACGGGCGGAACGATCGTGTTGCCGACATCGCCGTACCCACCGAGCACGCGATCCACCAGGGTCTGACGATCGACGGCGTAGCCGAGGGCGTCGCGGAAGGCCGGGTCTTTCAGGGCTGTCGTCGACGGCCCGCCGCCGGGGATGGTCTTGTCCGTACCGGTCCCGTAGGTGTTGAACGCCATCTGCGTCCAGCCGTTGGCCGCACCGGCAACCGTCTTGATGTTCGGATCGGTCTGGAGTGCGTTCAGCTGGTCCGCGTTGACCCCGTGGGCGTAGTCAAGCTCTCCGGCTTTCAGGGCCTGGACCATGCTGTCCGTCGTCTTGTAGATGACGATGTCGACCTCGTCGGCAAAGCCCTGGGTGCCCCAGTAGTTGACGTTGCGCTGGAACCGGATGAACTGGCCGGTCTGCCACTCGACGGCCTGGTACGGCCCGGTGCCTACGAGCGGCGCCGGGAACTTGGCGTCACCGATGGTGGACGACGTCTCCTTGGACCAGATGTGCTTCGGAATGATGGGCAGGTACGTCTGGAGAACGCGGCTCGAAGCGTCGTCGGTCGTGGCGATCATGGTCGTCGCGTCGGGACAATCAACCTTGGTCACGCCGGCATCGGCCAGACCGGGATCGATATAGCCCGCGCCGAGGCTTCCGGATCCGTTCGCGGCGATCGAGTCGATCGCGAGCTGCCAGGAGAAGCAGGCGTCCTCCGATGTCGCGGGCTGTCCGTCGGACCACTTCATCCCGTCGCGGATGTGGAAGGTCCACGAATGGCCGTCCGCGGCGCGCTCCCACTTGTCTGCGAAGCCCGGGACAGGTTCGAGGTCGGGCCCGAAATCGACAAGCAGGTTGTAGCTGAGCTGGAACGACTCGTAGCCGACCACGAGGAGCGTGGCGTAGGGGTTGAGCGAGTCGAGGTCCTGTGTCGTCCCGACGCGCAGGATCACTGGATCCGCGGCGATCGCGGGCGCGACGCTCGGTCCGGCGAGCGCGAACAGGAGTCCGGCCGTCATCAGCACGCGAGCTGCCCGGCTGCGGAAGCGAGATCGAGTCATGGCATCCTCCCAAGGTGCCGGCCCCTCCACGGACAGGCACGCGCCCCTCGGGCGGTCGAGGAGTCCGTTGAGAGTCCCACATGGCGGGTCTGCAGCGCAAGTTTCGGGGGCGTTGACTCGCGTGGCGAGTCTCGCGCGTCGAGGCGACGACCGGAGCGGTGACCGGCGCCATCCTCGGCGGCGCTGCGCGACGGTTCAGATCCTGAAGTTTGCCGGTGGTCGCGCCTCGCGCAGGATCGGCCGATCCACGCGGAACGCCTCGATCTCGCCCGCGGACGGCGTCTCGCCCTCGATCGCCAGCTCGCCCAGAATTCGCCCGAGCACCGATGCGAACTTGAATCCATGGCCCGCGCCCAGGGCCAGCACCACCCCCGGATGATCGGGAAGCCGATCAACGACGAAGTCTCGCTCCGGGGTCAGCGTGTAGATGCAGGTCTTGGTCAGGAGATCCGGGCCGACGGCCTCGGGCAGATGACGCTCCATGAAGGCGTACAGGCGCGCGTGTGCCGCCCGGTTCACCTCGAATGAGCGTGTCGGAATGGTGCACTCCTCGCCGCCGACATCCTGGGCGGCCTTGGGGCCGGGCTCTCCGTACGTGGGGAACCCGTAGAACGACGGCTCGTCCATCCAGATCCAGACCGGAAATCGCTCGGGTGCAAAGCGGGACGGATCCGGACTCGCGAAATAGGTGACCTGCTCGCGGGTGATGGTCAACGGCAAGCGCATGCCGAGATGCGCGAGGAGATCGTTCGTCCAGGCATCGGCGGCCAGCACGATGTGCCCCGTTCGATGGATGGTCCCGTCGCCGGTGGTCACCTCGTACTCACCGCCCATCGCCCGGATCCCAGTGACCGGCGTGTGGTCGTGGAGCGTGGCGCCATTCGCAATCGCCAGTGCGCGATGCGCCGGATTGCCGCGGTTGGGGTCGGCGATCCCCGTTTCGGCCTGATGGACCACGACGGTGTCCGGGTCGAGCCGCCACTGGGGCCACCGTCGCATGGCCTCGGCGGCGTCCATGCGATCAAACGGCACGCCCTCGGCCTCGAGGGCACCGGTGTATTCGGCATGGTTGGTCACACCACCCGCCGGATACAGATCGATGCCTCCGGTCTTGGTGACGATCTTCGCGCCGCCGGCCGCCTCCACTTCCGCCCAGCAGGCATAGGCCCGTTTGGCGAGCCGGACGTAGTCGCGCCGGTGGTACGAAAGCCGAATGATTCGCGAGTGATCCTGTGAGGCGCCGTTCGGATGATCGAACGCGAACTGTTCCAGGCCCAGGACGCGGATCCCGGGCCGAGTTGACAGCCAGTAGGCGGCAGCCGAGCCGATCCCACCGAGCCCGACCACGATCGCATCCCATTCGCGTTGCATGGAGCGACGCTAGCAGGTCGTCACGTCTGGCACGCACTTCGTCCGGGCGCCGGACCCACGGGATGCGACCAGCCTCGCAGCCCGCGATCCGATGCGTAGACTCGGAGGATGGCCAGCAGTCGCGCGCAGGATGGGCAGCACCCGGACGTCCGGGTCGAACGCGACGTCCGGATCCCAGCGCGCGATGGTGTTGGGCTCTCGGCAAACCTGTGGCTTCCGGCGGGTGCCGACGACGCCGGCCCGTGGCCCGCGATCCTCGAGATGATCCCCTACCGGAAGGATGACTGGCGCGCGAACGCGGATGAGTCGCGAGGACGATTTCTCGCACGAAACGGATACGTGCTGTGCCGGCTGGATGTCCGAGGGACCGGGCGGTCGGACGGCATCGCACTTGACGAATACACGGCCGACGAGACCCGGGACGGCTACGACGCGGTCGAATGGTTGGCAGCCCAGCCCTGGTGCAATGGCAATGTCGGCATGTGGGGGATCTCGTACGGCGGGTTTACGGCGATCCAGGTGGCGGCACTTCGACCGCCACATCTCCGGGCGATCGTCCCGGTCTATGCCACCGACGATCGATATCTGAGCGACGTCCATTACGTCGGCGGATGCGTTACCGCCTCGGAGCTGACCCAGTACGCGGTCAGCCAGGTCGCGTCCAACGCCCTTCCTGCCTTGCCGGCCCGTGACGGCGAGGACTGGCAGGCAGCCTGGCAAAAGCGTCTGGAGCAGACCCCGGTCTGGCTCGTCTCGTGGCTTGAGCACCAGACCGACGGGCCGTACTGGCGCCAGGGCTCGCTCGCTCCCGACTACGACCGGATCGAAGCCGCCATCCTCATGTTCGGTGGCTGGATGGATTCCTATGTGGATCCCGTATTTCGGATGCTCGAGCGGTGCACGGCACCGCGCCGTGCCATCGTCGGCAACTGGTCCCACGAATTCCCCGACGACGGCTACCCCGGGCCGGCCCTGGACTGGCATCACGAGATGATCCGGTTTTTCGATCATTGGCTGAAGGGCAAGAGCAACGGCGTGATGGATGAACCCGCGCTGACGTGGTTCCAGCGGGATGCCGCGCCGCCCGAGGCGTTCCCGGCGAAATGGCCGGGCCGGTGGCGAGCGGCGGCTGAACCAGTCCTCGCACACGTTGACGCCGAAGTCATGGACCTGTTCCTCGGGGGCGGCGCAGAACCGCTGCGCGGCACGCTTCGGTCGGCCGGGTCTATCGAGGTCGGTTCGTCGACGTTTCCCCATCGGGCGACAACCGGAACCCATGGGGCGCTCTCATGGGGCGCCGGCGGTGCCCCAAACGGCCTGGCGAGGGACATCCGCGCCGACGAGTCTGGCGTCCCGACCTACACCTCCCTACCCCTGGAAACGCCGCTCGAGATCCTCGGGATCGCCTCGGTGGCGGTCGAAGTCTCGACCTCGATGTCGATCGCGACCCTGGTCGTCCGCCTGTCCGACGTCGCCCCGGATGGGACGTCCTCCCAGGTGACGATGGGCATCCTCAACCTGACCCACCGCGAGTCCCACGCGAACCCCGCGCCGATGAAGCCTGGCGAGCAGACGAGCGTGAACGTGCCGATGCGCGCCGCCGGATATCGGTTCGCTCCGGGTCATCGGATCCGCCTCTCGATCGCATCCTCGTGTTGGCCGGTGATCTGGCCTTCCCCCGAATCTGGCTGGCTGACCATTCATCACGGGCCCGCCGCGGGTGCGGTTGGTAGGCCCTTCGCAGCTGGGAAGCCCAACGCGCCCGGATCCCGCCTTGTCCTCCCCCTCGCCCCGGGCGTCGATGACGCGCGGGTACCGGACTTCAAGACCTCGCCACCGGCCATGGACGACGTCGGGGGCGGCAGCGAGGATGCTCCCCGCTGGCAGATCACGGACGACGTCTTGTCGGGCTCCGTGACCGTCTCCACCCACGATGGCGGCGAGACGGTGCTCGACGGCGGCGAGCGGCTCTACACCGCCGAATCGCACGACATGCGGGCGTCGGACGCCGACCCGGCACGGGCATCGATGTCGAGCGTCATCCGCTACGTCCTCGAGCGCGACGGCCACCGGATCGAGATCGACGTCGACGGCGACACGACATCCGACGCAAACGCCTTCGACCTCGACGTCCGCATGGTCGTGCGCCTGAACGGAACGCCTTTCTTCGATCGCCGCACGGAGCGGAAGATCCCGCGCAACCTCGTCTAGAGGTCTCCCGCGATCAGGATCGCGAAGACGCAGATGGCGAGGTTTCCGAGGAGGCTCACGGCGACCTGGAATTGGGCCGGCAGGCGCTTGTGCGCAACGGACCCGATCCCTGCGAGTGTCGTCTGCCAGGCAAGCGACGCGAGAAACGCACCGATGGCGAACGCGCTGCGCTCGCCCGGTCCGCGCCCAACGATCGGCAGGGCGAGGACAAGCGCCGCGAAATAGATGACCGTCGCCGGGTTGAGCAGCGTGAGGGCCAGGAACCGCGCATAGATCTTCCAGGCACCGGCGGGAACGGATTTCGCGGTCACCGATTCGGCGGGCCGGCGCCAGATGGCGAGCAGGCCACGGATCCCGATGCCGAGGAGTGCGCCGACCGCGACGACGCGGAGCGGCCGCTCGAGTGGCTCAAGGACGAGGCCGATCGCCGTCCCGCCAATGATCGCGATCAGGGCATAGATGCCGTCAGCGGTGGCCGCACCGGCGCCAGCCGCGGCGGCCGCGAGGAAGCCACGTCGGATACCGAGATCGAGGATCAGGACTGAGATCGCGCCCACGGGAATCGCGATCGCGAGGCCGGCAAGCGCGCCGGCGACGAACGCCGCGCCCACCTCAGGTGTTCGGTGGCATCGCGCTGGTCAGGGCCTCGGGCCCTCGGCCGCGCAGGCGTCGAGCCGCCGGCGTGTCGAGGAAATCGAGCCATGCTTCGGGTGTGTCGAGCCGGACCTGCAGGGACCGCCCGAGCAAGCCTCCGGCCACGAGCCGCGCGCGTCCCTCACGGAGGACAGCCGTGAGGGCCGGGTCGGCGACGATCGGCGTGGCGTTGACCGACCCGATGGGCTCGAACCTGGCATCCTGGCCCGGATCGAGCCAGCGCGTTTCGAGATCGCCCACGAGGACGCTCGTGCAGCACCGCGATGCGAAGAAGTCGATGAGCAGGGTTCGACCCCGGGCCTCTTCCTCGATCCGGCGAGTGGCACGCTGATCGGCTCCGATCGAGATCGTGATCGACCGCCCGGTTGGCTCGTCGGTCACGCTGTCGAGGCTCCCGGTGCGATCAGGTCGAGCAGGCCGCCGACCTGATTTCGATAGGCGGTCCCTTCGAAGTCATGGAGTGGATGCGGCTCCACCATATGCTCCTCGACCTTGCCGTCGCGACGCAGGTAGGCCACCGGATAGATGGCGCCCTGCCCGTCCGCCTCGATCGTGAGCGCCATCGCGTTCGGGCCTTCCGTATCAAGGAAATGGGTCAGTGGCATGGTCCCTTCGTCGCGGATGCCGTCATCCGGGCTGACGCTGACGACGCGGGCAAGGTAGGCCTTCTGATGCCACAGCTCCGGAGCGTTTGTCGCCTCGGCCAGGACGTGCGTCGTGAGATCGGCCAGGGCGATCGCGGGACGCTGCCGGGCGATGCCAAAACGCTGCTCGGCAAGCCGCTCGACGAGGAGTCGGCCGTTGTATCGATGACCCTGAACGGCGCCGGAATAGCTCGGAATACCGTGCTTCTTGAGCCCGGAGGCGCCCGACGTGATGGTCCCAGCGAAGTGAATGCCGGGCACCGTCGCGCTCTCCCAGTACGCGGTCTGCGCCGGTAGCTTGGCCTGGCCGAACGTCGCCACGCCGAGCGCCGGGAGGTCCCGGAGCGGGCACGTGAAGCCGGTCGCGGCAATGACCTCGTCGGCCTCGAGAGATACCGGCATGCCGTTGTCCGTTCGCTTGAGGTCAACCCGCAAGGCTCCTTCGACCCGGGTGATCTGGGCAACCGATGCGGACAGGATGTCCACGCCGCCGCCGAGCGCGGAATCCTCGAACGGCTGAACGTATCGGGCACGCACGCCCACCAGCGACCGGGTCTCGATCGAGGTCTTGGCCGGGGACGGCGATGCGAGTGTGATTCGGCTGGCCCACTGGAGGAGGCCCGAGGCGAGCTCGAACCCGGAGTTCTGCTTGCCGATGATGAACAGCCGCCGCCCGGCGTAGGTCTCGGCAGCGCGCGTGTCCGCATAGTGAACCGCGTGCTCGATGCCCGGCGTGGGTGGCGAGAAGGGCTCCGCGATCCCGACGGCCACGATCAGGTGCTCGCACTCGTACTCCCCGTCGGAGGTGGTCAGGTGGAAGCGCGGGCCAGCCGCGGTGTCCTCTCGGGAGGTTGACTCCCAGCGACAGCCGTAGCGAACCTTGAGCCCGGAGCGGTCGGCGAACGCGGTGAGGCTCGCCTCCATCTCGGGCCGGGACGGGAAATCGGACGACCCGTCCATGAACTTGGCCTGGAGACCGCGAAGCTCGGGCTTGCCGCCCAGCAGGCTGTTCCAGTCCCACCGCTCGAAGTCGCGCGAATCCTGTTCCGGGGCTGCGTACGGCTTCGTCCAGGACAGCAGTCGCTGGAAGAATGGCCAACGTCGGAACATGCCGCCGGGGCCCGGATCGGCCGACAGCACTGCATGCCCGATCCCTCGCTGATCGAGCTCGTGGGCGACCTGGAGGCCTCCGGGCCCGGACCCGATCACGATGACGGGATAGGCACCGGGAGGAAAGGGACGTTCGGGATCCGCCATGGTGATTCAGCCCCGCGCGCGGTTCGCGTTGCGGAGGCGTCGGGATTGGGCCTGGAGCATCCGGTACAGGACCTTCGGGTGCTCGATCAGAAACCCTTCAACCGCGGCACCAGGCAACACGACACAGCGCAGTGGCCGGAGCGCGACGACGTCGGCCGTCGGCAGTTCACCGAGGATGATCGACACCTCGCCAAAGAATTCGCCGCGGCCGAGCGTAGCGCGCTGTTCACCATCGACGAGGATGGCTGCTTCCCCATCCAGGATCACGTAGAAGGCCGAGCCGCTCAGGCCCTGTCGCAGCACTCGGGCGCCCTCGGCGAAGAACGCCTCCTCGAACCGGCCGGCAACACCCTGGAGCTGTGGGGCTGCGAGGTCGGCAAAGAGCGTCATCCCGGCAAGGGCATCGGCAATCTCGTCGCGTGTAGCCATGCGTGTCCGGCTCCTTCTCACTCGTCGGCGTGCGACGATTGTGCATCCAAACGGCGCGTCTCGCGGCACGCGCTCGACATCGGTCGGTCCTTGACGCATCGGGCCGCCCGGTTCAGCATCGTTGGCGAACGCCCCCAGGAGAGATGTGATGCCCCTGTCCAGCGGTAATCGGTCCGCACTCCTTGGCGCCTGTCCCCTGTTCAAGGGCGTCGGGAGCGAAGGCCTCGCGGCGCTCGCGGGCGCGGCCACCGAAGTGTCGTTTCCGAGCGGGCACGTCATTGCCCGCCAGGGCGAGATCGGGACGGGGTTCTTCGTCGTCGTCGACGGCTCCGTTCGCGTCGTCCGGGATGGCAGCGTTCTTGCCCACCTCGGTCCGGGTGACTTCTTCGGTGAGCTGTCCGTGCTGGACGGCAAGCCCAGGAACGCGATGGTCAGCGCCGAATCCGCCACGACGTGCCTCGCGATCGCGTCATGGGACTTCGAGGCGGCCCTGCTGGCGAACCCATCGGTCACCCTGGCCATCCTTCGAGGCGTTGCGACCCGCCTCCGTGAAGCGACCGACGCCGCCCGACACTGATGGCCGCGCGCCCAAGGCCGCCTCGATGAACCCCCGTGATCCGGCGGCCGGCCTCGAGACGGTCGGAGGCGTTGCCGCCGGCGACGAGACCCGTGCGTTCCTGTTCTCGGACATCGAGGGCTCGACGCGCCTGGAGCAGGCGGTCGGGACGGCCACGTATGCGGACCTGCGCGAACGGCATCGAGCCCTGGTCCGTGCCGCGATCGCGGGTCATGGCGGCCTCGAGCAGGGTACGGAGGGCGACTCATTCTTCGTCGTGTTCGGCACGGCAAACCAGGCGATCGACGCGGCGCTCGATGCCCAGCGGGCGCTCGCCAGCGAGCCGTGGCCGGAAGGTGCAACGGTCCGCGTGCGGATGGGCATCAATGCCGGCACGGCCACGGTCGCCGGCGGGAGCCTCGTCGGATTGGCCATCAATCGGGCGGCCCGGATTGCCGGCGTCGCGCACGGCGGGCAGGTCCTCGTATCCGAGGCGATCCGGCTCCTGAGCGGTGCCGCTCTGCCCGATGGCGCTTCCCTGACCGACCTCGGGCGTCATCGCCTCAAGGACCTGCTCGAGCCGGAGCACCTGTATCAGTTGCTGGCTCCGGGCATCGGGGACACCTTCCCTCCCCTGGCGACGCTCGACGCGCACCCGAACAACCTCCCGACGCAGCTGACGTCGTTCGTCGGCCGTGACGACGAACTCACGCGGGCCGGCGCCCTGCTCGGGACCAACCGGCTGGTGACGATGACCGGGCCAGGCGGCACTGGCAAGACCCGGCTCTCGCTCCAGGTAGCGGCCGCCTCCGCTTCCGACTTTCCGGATGGCGTCTTCTTCGTGCCCCTCGAAACGGTCCGGGATCCCGCCCTCGTCGCGTCCCGAATCGGGTCCGAGATCGGCCTCGCGGAGACCGGCGGCCGGACCGCCACCGACGTGCTCGCCGAGTGGCTGACCGGCAAGCGGGTCCTGCTGCTCCTCGACAACTTCGAGCAGGTCGTCGGTGCCGGTCCGATCGTGGCCGAGCTGTTGCGCGCCGCAACCGGCCTCCGGATCCTCGCGACGTCCCGAGCCCCGCTCCGCGTTTCCGGCGAGCAGGAGTATCCGGTTCCCGGGCTACCGGTCCCGCCGGATCCACGCAACCGAGGCGGCTATGAGCAGGCGCGGCTGGGTGGGGATGGTCCGATTGACCTCGATGCCCTGACGACGTACGAGGCCGTCCGCCTGTTCATCGCCCGAGCGGTCTCCGTCCGTCCCGACTTCCTGATCACGAACGCCAACGCGCCCGCCGTCGCTGCCATCTGCGCTCGTCTGCAGGGCATGCCGCTCGCGATCGAGCTGGCCGCGGCACGGATCAAGTTGCTCAGCCCGGACGCGATCCTGTCCAGGCTCGAGCATCAGCTCAACGTCCTGGCCGCCGGGGCCCGCGACCTTCCCGCAAGACAGCAGACCCTGCGCGGGGCCATTGCCTGGAGCTACGACATCCTCGAAGACGCTGATCGCGAGCTGCTGGATCGACTATCCGTGTTCGAGGGAGGATTCAGCCTCGAAGCCGCCGAAGCGATCGGTGCCGCTGCCGATGGCGGGGGCCGCGACGTCCTCGATGGGCTCATGGCTCTCGCCGACCAGAGCCTGTTGCGCTCGGCGGACACGGATCCGCCCCGCTTCTTCATGCTCGAGACCATCCGCGAGTTCGCGGGCGAAATGCTCGACGGGCGGCCGGACGCTCCAGCCATCCGGGCCCGCCACACACGCTGGTATCTGGACCTCGTCGAGGCCGCGGCGCCGGAGCTGTCGGGTCCTGCCCAGCGGGCCCAGCTGGAGCGACTCGAACTGGAGCACGACAACATTCGCGCCGTCCTCGATCGGGCGCCCCTGGTCGGCGATGGCGCCTGCGCGATCCGCGTGGGCTTCGCCATGTGGCGGTTCTGGCAGAAGCGCGGCCACCTGTATGAGGCCCGACGCCGACTGGAGGGCATGGCAGCCGCGCCGTGGTCGCATGAGGATCCGATCCTCAGAGCCCGCCTGATGGAGGCGCTCGGCGGCGTGTACTGGTGGCAGGCCGATCTCGCCCGGATGAAGGAGGCCTACGCGGAGGCGCTCGATCTCCGGCGAGCCTTGGGGGACAAGGGCGAGATCGCCAACGCCCTGTACAACATCTCCTTCGCCTATGCCGTGAGCCCTGATCCGAAGCTGGACCCAAAGACGGCCGACCCAGATGGAAGCGGCGCCCGGGCGCAGGCAGAGGCACTCGCCCTGTATGAGGAGATCGGTGACATCCGTGGGCAGGCGAATGTCCTGTGGGCCATGGGCAATCGAGCCTACTTTCGCGAGGAAGATGGCAACGGCAGGGCGCATTTCACCAATGCCCTCAACCGCTTTCGCCAGGTCGGCGACGTGACCATGGAGGCGTGGTCCCTGCACATGCTCGGGAGTGCCGTCCTGCGGCTCGGCGAGCGCGATGAGTCCCGTTCGATCCTCCTCGAGTCGCTCCGGCACTTCTACGACGCCAGCGATGCGTCGGGCCTGGCTCTCGTCTTCGACGACCTGTCGGCGCAGGCGGTCGCGGACGAGGATCTTCCGCGCGCGGCCCGCCTCCGAGGGGCGGCCCGGCGATTGACCGCGGCGACCGGTGCGCAGCTGGCGGGATTCGTCGATGAACAGCTCGAGTTCTACGCCAGACCCAATATCGCCACCCGGCTCACACCCGAGGAGATGACCCGATACACGGCCGAGGGCCATGCGATGAGCCTCGACGAGTCCGTCGCGTATGCCCTCGGGATCAGCGTTGAGGATCTGCGGTCCAGTTCTCACGCCGCGGGCTGACCGGGCTAGGATGGAGTGACCGACAACCTCGGCTGACGCGACGCGCGGGCGAGCCCCGTTCATGCGACCAGCACCAGCTGTCACAACACCACCGCGAGCGTCCCGGGAGACCCTGATGACCAGCACGCCCATCGCTCCCATCCAGCTGACCCTCAAGACGACGGCGGACGCGGCCCGGGCCTGGGACTACCTCGTGGATCCAGCCCGAGTCGCCGAGTGGTTCACCGATGCCAGCACCCTCGGCAAGGTCGGCGATCTGTATCGACTCGACTTCGGTGAAGGCAGCATCGTCGAGGGATCGATCGTCGCCCATGATCCCGGGAGCCGGTTTGCCTATCGGTGGGCCTGGATCGATGCCGAGCCGCTCCAGGAGACGCTCGTTACGTGGACCGTCCGGACAGCCGATTCGGGCGGATCCGAGATCGAGCTCATTCATGACGGCTGGGACGAGGCCGGCGCCGACAGCGCCCAACGGGACGACCACGAGGGGTATTGGTCCGGGTACCTGGACGACCTCCACGACCTCCTCGAGGAAGTCGCCGGCTCGTGACGCTATCGCGCCTGCTCCAGGCACCCCGGCGCTTCACCGACAACTATCGCGGGTTCGAGCCGGACGCTCGGCGGTTCCTGCTGGTAACCCTGGTGGGCGGCGCCGCCTTGAGCCTCTGGTGGATCGACTTCAACCTCTATCTCGCGTCGCTGGGCTTCGATGCTTCGCGCATCGGCATCATCGCCACCGCCGGATCGGTCGCAGCGGCGGTGGCCGCCTTCCCGATGTCTGCATGGTCGGACCGGATCGGTCGGCGCCTCGTCATGGCGGCCGGCACGCTGGCGAGCTTCGTGGCCGTGATCGGGATGATCCTGACCCCCGACGCGACGGCGATCCTGCTCCTCGCCGCCTTGTTCGGTGCCGGCAACATGGCGTTCCAGGTCGTCGCAGTGCCGTACATGTCGGAACACTCCGCACCAGGACATCGGAGCGAACTGTTCGCCCTCCAGTTCGCGATTTCGAGCGCCACCAACGTCGTCGCGGCCGCTCTTGGGGGCGTGGTCGCGAGGATCATCGCCGATGGCCTCGGCTTCCTCCCCGACGGGCCCGAGACCTACCGGATCATCCTGGTCTTCATGGCCTTGCTCCTCCTCGCGGGCCTGGTCTTCGTGCTGCGCTTATCCGACGATCGACCGGCCGTCGTACGGACGCGCCGACTCGTGGCGGCGGGCGAACCGGCCGCATTCCGGACGGGCCGCTCGAGCGGCTGGTCGGTCGCTCGGCTCGGGCTGACCATCCACAATCGGCGAACCTTCTTCCGGCTCCTCCTCCCAGGGCTGCTGATCCCGATCGGCGCCGGTCAGGTCATCCCGTTCCTCAACCTCTTCGTCCAGGCGAAGTTCGGACTGGACCTTGCGGCCCTGAACGGCGTCTTTGCCATCACGAGCATCGGGACGATGCTCGCGGTCCTCTATCAGCCGACGATCGCACGGCGCTTCGGGCGATTGCGCTCGGTCATCCTCGTGCAGGGCGTGAGCATTCCGTTCCTCATCGTCCTGGGGTTCAGTCCCGTCCTCTGGATGGTCATCGGAGCCATGATGGTCCGGAATTCGCTGATGAACGCCGGGAATCCCATCTTCAGCGCCTTTGCGATGGACCAGGTGAGCCAGGCGGAGCGGGCCACGCTCGCTGCCGCCATGTCCCTCATGTGGTCCGTCGGCTGGGTCATCGCCGGCGCCTATTACTCGGCCGTCCATGCGGCGCTGGGCTTCGATGCCGGTTACACGGTGAATTTCGTGACGATCATCGTTCTGTATACGGTGGCCACGTGGCTCTACTGGCACTGGTTCCGGGATGCGGAGCCGCGCGTGGAAGGATCGGACCCGAATACGGCGTTGGGCGCGGCGACGGACTAGACTCCGCCAATGACCGCAGCAGCGTCCCCGCGCGAGAAGACTGGCATTCCGAAGAACCCCGGCCGGGCCGACCTCGGGATGAAGGCAACCTTGCTCTTCCCGAACCGGGACATCGTCGAGCAGTACTACGTGCCACTCATCTACACGGCCTGCCGAACCTGCTATTCGGAGCTGCCGCCCGAGGAGATCTTCCGCCGCGCGGTGGACGGTGAGATCGAAGTCGCCAAGATGCAGCGGCTCATCAACGGGGTCATCGAGTCGGGCCACGGCAGCACGATCGAACACATCGTGTTCACGTTCGGGATCACGGGCGTCTCACGGACCCTCTCCCACCAGCTCGTCCGCCACCGTGCCGGCGTCGCATTCGATCAGCAGAGCCAGCGCTACGTCACATACAAGCAGGCCGCCAACATGCTCCCCCATTCGATCGCGGGCGCTGATCCCGAGATCCGGGCCCGTTACGAGGACCAGGTCGAGGGCTCGATGGACCTGTATGGCGACCTCGTCGGCGCGGGCATTCCCGGCGAGGATGCGCGATTCGTATTCCCGAACAGCACCAGGACCAACCTTGTGATGACCACGAACCTGCGCGCCCTGATTCACATGTCGGGTCTACGCCTGTGCACGATGGCCCAGTGGGAGATCCGACGCCTCTTCCAGTTGATCCGCCACGAGATCTTTAGCGTCAGCCCGTTCCTCGGGTCGTTCCTGGCTCCGAAGTGCGTGGCCCTGGGCTATTGCGACGAGATGGGGAACAAGGACGAGCACTGCCCCATTCGCCCCCACAAGGATCGCGTGCTCGAAGCCTGGGCCGACAAGGCAAAGGCCGCCCGAGCAGCAGGACGCGAGCTGCCGGTCCAGTCGTGAGGATCCGTCTCCAATTCGACCGGATTGCGCCGGGCGTGGAGATCGGACCGCATCGCCACGGAGTTGAGACCGTCGTCTATGTCGCCGGCGGAGAGCTCGTCTTCGAGCATGGCGAGGCGCTCGAGCGACGGGCTGTCGTCCGGGCCGGCGACGTCCTCTACGAAGCCCCGGCCGAGCACCACCTGATTCGCAACGAGGGCACGATGGACGCGCTGGCGCTGCTTGCGTCAACTGATCCGGACCCACGCCGGATCGGGACGATGCTCCGGCGCTGGGACTCCGAGGCTGAGCCTGTGCGCCGCGGGGCCGATGCGTTCGTCGCCGAGCATGGCGGCTTCCGGAGGCGACGGATCGTTGGCCCCGGTGACTTCGAATCGGCAGCATTCACGATCACGGAAGTCGAAGCGGCCCCTGGCTCGGTCGACGACTGGCATCGCCATCCCCGGGCCGAGCACGCCATCGTGGTCTTCGAAGGTCGCGGCCTTGTGACCGTCGGCGACGAGACCGAGACACTCGAGCCGCTCAAGGGCATCCGCGTCGAGGACGGGCGACCGCATCGCGTGGAGAACACCGGCCGAACGACGCTTCGCTACTACGTCTGTTCGTCGCCCGGGATGGATCCGCTGTCCGATCGCGAGACCGCCGAGGCGCCACGGCGTCGGACGGACGCCTAGGGCTGAAGCAGAAGCCAGGGTCAGGGCACGTTCAGGGTCAGGGCACGTCCAGATCCGCGACGAAGCGCTTGATGACCCGTGCGAGGTGCGGCCCCGAGGCTCGACCCGCTTCCATGACCTCCTCGTGCGAGAGGGTCGCACCCGAGTATCCAGCCCCGGCATTGCTGATGAGCGAGACACCCACCACCTCGAGGCCCGCCCACCGCGCCGCGATGCACTCGAGCACCGTCGACATTCCGACCGCGTGTCCACCGAGCGCAGCGAGCATTCGCACCTCGGCGGGTGTCTCGTAGTTCGGCCCGGTCAGCCCGACGTAGACGCCCTCCGCAAGGGCGACGTCTTCCGCCGCCGCGGCCGCCAGCAGGAGCGCTCGGAGCCGCGGACTCCACGCCTCGGTCAAGTCCGGGAACCTTGGGCCGAACCCATCATCATTCGGCCCGATCAGCGGGTTGAGTCCGGTCAGGTTGATGTGGTCGGAAATCGCCATGAGCGTGCCCGGGCCGAACGCGGGATCGAGGCCGCCGGCGGCGTTGGTGAGAACGACGACCGACGCACCGAGGCGCTTGAACAGGAGGACGGGTTGCACGACCAGGCCCGGATCGTTGCCCTCGTACAGATGGAACCGACCCTGGAGCATCACCACGGGTCGACCGGCAAGCCGACCGAGGATCAACCGCCCCACATGACCCGGGGCGGTGGCCGCCGGCCAGCCGGGCAGGTCCGCGAATGGAACGGCGACGGCGGAGTCGAGATCGTCGGCGAGGTCGCTGAGGCCCGACCCGAGCACGATGCCCACGGTAGGCACCAACGCGGAATGGGAGCGCACGGCCGCCACGAGTGCGTCGAGACGCCCGCGTTGATCTTCTGGGCTCATCCGGACCTGCGTGCGATTCATGGGGCGCACCGAGCGCCGATCGCGACCGGGTACTGAAGCGCCCGAAGCGACCGGTCCGAAACGTGGTTCCCTTGATGCAATCGCAGGACCCTCGTCACTTGACGGCCCCTTCGGGCAAGACCAAATCTAGCGGTCCTGGCGGGCGCCGACAACGGGGTTATCCACGAACTGCTCGCCGACCCGGGCGATCGTGTCCACGAACTTCTCAACAATTGTTGATCGCCGGTGGACAAACCGATGGAAGCCACCAGTATCAACCTCCGACCGCGAACATCTCGATGCGCGGAAGATGGCTCGTGGCGCTCGTCCGGAGCTCGGAGTACCGGTCCGTGCGGGTCGACCAGACGCGCTCGAGTTCGGCCCGAAGGTCGCCGTCGGATGCGCCCGACCGAAGCGGTGCCCGAAGGTCTGTGCCGTGGGCACTGAAGAGGCAGGTGTACAGCTTGCCATCGGCCGACAGGCGCGCTCGGGTGCAATCGCCACAGAACGGCTGAGTCACGGAGGCGATGACCCCGATTTCGCCCGACCCGTCGCGGTAGCGCCAGCGTCCGGCAACCTCGCCGCGATAGTTCGGATCAACGGCCTCCAGCGGCAATTCAGCATCGATCGCGGCCACGATATCGGCGGCCGAGATCACGTCGTCAAGGCGCCAGCCATTGGTCGTTCCGACATCCATGTACTCGATGTACCGGAGCACGAGTCCCTCGTCGCGCGCCCAGCGCGCCATGGGCACGATGCTGGCCTCGTTCTCGCCCTTCTTCACGACCATGTTCACCTTGATCGGGGCGAGCCCGGCCTCGCGGGCCGCGCCGATGCCATCCAGGACACGCGTGACCGGGAAGTCGACCCCGTTCATGCGCCGAAACGTCTCGTCGTCAAGCGAATCGAGCGAAACCGTGATCCGGTTGAGGCCCGCGGCGGCCAGCGGACGAGCGAGCGGGCGGAGCGCCGAGGCGTTGGTGGTCAGCGTCAGGTCGACCGGTTCGCCGTCCGGCGTCCGCAGCTCTGCCAGCATCGAGATGAGATCGGGCAGGGCCTTACGGATCAACGGTTCGCCGCCCGTGATCCGCAGCTTCTGGACGCCGAGATCAACGGCGATGGCAGCGAGGCGGCGGATCTCCTCGTAGGTCAGGACCTCAGCGTGTGGGAGGAAGGCGAAGTCCCGACCGAAGACCTCGGCCGGCATGCAGTACGTGCACCGAAAGTTGCAGCGATCGGTCACCGAAATTCGGAGGTCGCGCAAGGCTCGCCCTCTGGTGTCAAGCACGCCAGGACGGCCGTCGAATGCGGCGGCTGCCGGAGAGTTCGACGGGAACGCGTCGGTCTGCATGGCGGGGATCGTACGACGCCCGCCTGATCCATGGTGCGCACGCGCCCCCGTAAGCGTTTCCCCTCGTAGCGGACTGGTACCTCTGGAAGCCGTCGCTGGTACGACTAGCCGACTGCCGCCGCGCACCACGCCAGTCACGATGCCCACAGCCGCAGACCCATACCCACTTGAGGACAACGAGATCATGGCCACGACAGAACAGCGCACCGGATTTCGGCTCCCCTGGACCGCCGAACCGCCTGCCACCAATGACGCTGCCGCATCCGACGATGAAGCCGTTGGGTCTGTGGCCGAACCTGCAGTAGAAACGGATTCGAGCGCGGATTCGACGGAGGAATCAATGATCGGGGAGGACACCGTGCGGGACACATTCGTCACCAACCTCGCGAGCCGTGCCGGCTGGGATACGCCTGAGGCGGCAGCCGACATTGATGCGGCCCATGCGACGGACGAAGCAACTGCCGCCGTCGAGGCGACGGCCTACTCGTACGAAGCCGACGATCCGACCCCACCGAAGCAGCGCACCGTCAACCCGCTCGTGGCGGGTCTGGTTCGGGCGATGCTCGATGCGGCCGAGACTGCCCGCCAGGAAGCGATCACCGGACTTGCCGACGCCGCCAAGGCGCGCAAGGACCAGATCCAGGTCGAATCCACGGAGTCCGAGGCCGAGGCGCGCCGCGTGACCGACAGCGACATCGCTGAGATCCGCGAGTGGTCCAAGGCCCAGATGGCGCGCATCCGCGGCGAGACCGACGTCCGGATCACCGATCGCAAGCATCAGCTCGAAGCAGAGACCGGTGAACTGAACACACTGCATCAGCGCCGGCTCGATCACGTCCAGCACGTGGTTGAGGCCTACGAGAGCGAAATGGATGCCTTCTTCCAGACGCTCTTCACGCAGGATGATCCTGCGGAACTCGCTGGAATGGCTCTGCAGCTCCCGGAGCCGCCTGATCTCGCGTACGAAGATGGACTCGACGATTGGACGCCCGAATCCATCCTCGCCATCGCCGAAGCTGCACGCTCAGAGACCGTCACGACACCAGACGTCGAGGCATCGGCCGAAGCCGAAGCCGAAGCCGAAACCCAGACCGAAGCCGCACTGTCGGTTGAGGCTGAGGCAACCGTCGAGACGTCGGACGACGGGGCCGGGACGCTCGATCTCGCTCCGATGGACGCTGCCTCGGCGGCGGCAACGTCGGCCACGGCGGCTGATGAGACCAGCGGCGAGGCGTCAGTCACGCTCCTGTCCGTCGTCGGGCTCGTCAGCGTTGCGAGCATCGCGGGCTTCAAGCGGGCTGTCGCCAAGGCGCCCGGCGTCGAGGCCATCTCGGTTGTGTCCGGTCCGGCCGGTGACTTCGTGTTCACGGTCCGTCACGAGGCGAACGCCGATGTCGCCGCGATCGTCGGCGGGCTCGAGGAATTCAGCGCGGTCGTCACGAACACGGAAGACGGCGTGCTGTCCGTGACCGCGTCCGCCCCCATCAGCCTCGGCTAGAACGGAGTTCAACTCAAATGCGACGCCCCACCATCGCCGTCGCGCTCCCGGAAAGAGAACGTAACGCCGTCCTCGAGTACCTGGCCGCCGCCGAATTCGGAACAGTGGTCCTCGAGTCGGCGGCGGAGCTTGAGCGGGTCGTGGAGGGCGGACTTCCCGTCGGCCTTGCGATCCTCGACATGACCGACGATCCGTCGGCCGTGTCGGTCACCCTCGCCGCGCAGCGCTCGCGCGGTGTCGATGTCCCATCGCTGATCATCGCCACCGAGTCCCAGTTCGATGCGCTCGGCGAGGACGACACCTTCGGGCCAAACGACGAGCTCGTGCTTCGTCCGGTGGACGCCGACGGCCTCCGCTGGCGAGCCGAGGCGATGCTGATCCGTTCCCAGGTCGACTCGGATGACCACGAGAGCACCGTGCTGTCCCGCGGCCAGGTCGAGGCCGACTGGGCCGCACGGACTCCGATCATCGCGATCTTCAATCCGAAGGGCGGCGTGGGCAAGACCACGATCGCCACGAACCTCGCCTCGGCGCTCCAGGTCCGGCGCGAGCGGAAGGTCCTGCTCGTCGACGCCGATACCGTCACCGGCCACGTCACCCTGTCCCTCGGGATGGAGACAGGCCGCACCATGAGTGACGCGTGGCTCGACGAGGATGAAGGCGGCCCGGCGGAATCCCTGCTCGACGTTGCGGCCGTCCACGAGAACGGTGTCCGCGTCGTTGCGCTCGTGTCCAGCCCGCTCGCCATGATCAATCTCAACCCCGATCGCGTCGCCGAGGCCATCCTGACCGCCCGCTGGGGAGTCGATGTGATCGTGGTCGACCTGCACCCGTCCTACAGCGAAGTCAACCAGACGATCTTCGGGATCGCCGATCGCATCATCGTCCCGGTGACACCTGACATTCCGGCTATTCGTGCCGCCGTGCAGATGTGCGATGTCGCCATCGAGCTCGGGGTTCGCGATCGCCTGTCGATGATCGTCAACCGCGTCAACAGTGGTGTATCGATCGCCCAGATCGAGCAGGTCGTGGGCCTCAAGGCGATGGCAACGATTCGGTCAGGCGGCATGAGCTTCGTGAAGGCCGCCAACGAAGGCCGAACCGTCATCGACATGTTCCCCAAGGAGCCGGTCAGCCGGGACTTCGAGGGACTGGCAGACTTCGTGCTCGGGATCGATCCGACGGCCGCGGGTACCGGCAAGGTCCCCACCAAGGGTGTGTCCATCCTCAGTGGCCTGTTTGGGCGAAAGCAGCCCGCCAGGACCTAGGAAGCGAGAGCTCACGCGGCGGGAGCTGCCGGCCGCAGCTCGACGGCTCCTACCGTGTCTGACCGAGGCGCGGCAGGTTCGTGTACGGGAGCCCGGTCGACAGGTCCACCTGGACGACCTCCCGAATGTAGGCGCGGTTGACGAGGACCGTTTCAGCGCCACCGAGATCGATCGTCTCGTCTCCGTGATGGACGACCGCGTCGGTCAGGGCGGCGAACAGCGCGCCGCCGCGATCCATGATCGACTCCGGCACCGCGCCCGGATGAACCTTGACGCTGCCGATGACCCGAAACGGCGGCGCGGTGACGGCCACGTCGAACGACACCTTGTGGATCCGATGCGCAGCACGTTCGTCGTCGGTCGTCGCGGCGAGTGTCCCGGATCCGGCAATGACCACGATCAGGTCGTACGGATCCACCTCGTTGATGCCCGGAGCAGGCTCCAGGGTGGACCCTCCATCGATCGGAGCCCAGCGGACGTCGGTGACCGCGATCGGTTCTCGTTGGTTGAGCACTTCCAGGAGGCGTCCAGTCAGGACGACCCGGCCTTCGAGACGCCATTCCTCGGTAAATCCTTGAAACGCGATCGATCTGGTCGCGGTCGATGCGACCTCGAGCAGTGCACCAGGCACAACCGTAGGTTCGTCCTGCTTCCTGCCAAATCCGAAGGGCACCCGCTACTCCTCTGTTCGACCCGAGTTCTCCCGAATGGTATCCACGACGCCAGCGTCGGCAAGCGTGCTCGTATCGCCAAGCGCCCGGCCCTCCGCGATGTCGCGAAGCAGTCGTCGCATGATCTTCCCGGAGCGCGTTTTCGGCAGATCCGGAACGAACATGAGTTGTTTGGGGCGCGCGATCGGGCCGATCACGTAGGCCACGTGCTCCCGAAGCTGCAGCGCCAACGCGTCCGATGGCGTCTGGTCGGCCTTCAGGATCACGAAGGCGAAGATCGACTGACCGGTCACCTCGTCCTTGGTCCCTACAACGGCCGCCTCAGCCACCGACTTGTGATCGACGAGGGCCGATTCCACCTCGGTCGTCGAGATTCGGTGCCCGGCGACGTTCATGACGTCATCAACCCGCCCGAGCAGCCAGAAATAGCCCTCCTCGTCGCGCTTCGCCCCATCACCGGCGAAGTACTTGCCGGGGAACCGACTCCAGTACGTCTCCATGTACCGCGCCGGGTCGCCGTAGATACCCCGCAGCATGGCCGGCCAGGGCCGGGTCAGGACCAGGTATCCCCCGCCGCCGAAGGGGACCGACTCGCCGTCGGCATCAACCACGTCGGCGCCGATCCCCGGGAACGGGAACGTGGCTGAGCCTGGCTTCGTGATAGTCACACCGGGCAGCGGCGTCAGCAGGATCTGGCCCGTCTCGGTCTGCCACCACGTATCCACGATCGGTGCCTTCGAACCGCCCACATGCTCGTGATACCAGAGCCAGGCCTCAGGGTTGATCGGCTCGCCAACCGACCCGAGGAGGCGAAGTGATGACAGGTCGTGGGCGGCCGGATGGTGGATTCCCTGCTTCATGAACGCGCGGATCGCGGTCGGTGCCATGTACAGGATCGTGACCTTGTAGTCCTCGACGATCTCCCACCAGCGTTCCCAGGTTGGAGTATCGGGCGCACCTTCGTACATGACGCCGGTCGCCCCGTTGGCAAGCGGCCCGTACACGATGTAGCTGTGACCGGTGACCCAGCCGATGTCGGCGGCGCACCAGTACACGTCGTCAGGCTTGAGGTCGAAGATCATCTCGTGCGAGTAACTGGTGCCGAGGAGATAACCGGCCGTCGTATGCAGGATGCCCTTCGGCTTGGCGGTGGTGCCCGACGTGTAGAGCAGATACAGCATGTGCTCGGAATCGACCGGAACCGGGGCGCAGTCCGGTGACTGTCGGTCCACGATGTCGTGCCACCAGTGGTCTCGGCCTTCGACCATGTGGATGTCGTGGCCGGTTCGGTTGACCACGATCGCAGCCCGGATCGACGGCGTTGCCGCAAGGGCCTCGTCGGCATGATGCTTGAGCCCGACTTCCTTGCCTCGCCGGTACCCGCCGTCGGCCGTGACCAGGACCACGGCTCCGCAGTCGTTGATCCGCCCGGCGAGTGCTTCGGCCGAGAAGCCGCCGAAGATCACGGTGTGGGGCGCGCCGATCCTGGCGCAGGCAAGCATCGCGATCGGCAGTTCCGGGATCATCGGCATATAGATCGCGACCCGGTCGCCCTTCTCGACGCCGAGCTCGCGAAGCGCGTTGGCGGTCTTGCCGACTTCGCGCAGCAGGTCCGCATACGTGAGCGTTCGGGTATCACCCGGCTCCCCGATCCAGTGGTACGCGACCTTGTCCCCAAGTCCCGCCTCAACATGACGATCGAGGCAGTTGTAGGCGACGTTCAGTTCTCCGCCGACAAACCACTTTGCGAACGGGAGCTCCCATTCCAGCGTTGTCTCGAACGGCTTCGTCCAGGAGATGCGCTCGCGGGCCTGACGCGCCCAGAACTCGACGTAGTCGCGCTCTGCCTCCTCGTACAGCGAGGGCTGCGCATTGGCCAGGCGGGAAAAGGCGGGGTCGGGCGGAAAGACGCGCTTCTCGGCCATGAGATTCTCGATCGCCGGATGGCCGTCTCCACGGGATTCGGTGCTCAAGGGTCCCTCCGGTCTCGCGCCGTTTCGCATCCTGCCCGCGCCACGCCGATCAATCGCGGCGAGGGTCGACCAATCCTACCGTGCCCGAACGGCCTCAGTCACTCGTCGGGTGCGAGGTCGTCGTCGGTCGGGCCTGCCGCCAGTGCGGCCGTTGCGACTGCGCCATCGGAACGATTGAGCACGACTCGGTGCGGGTACGGGATTTCGATGTCGTTCGCCTTGAACGCGACGAGCAGGCGTTTTCGCAGCTCACCGGGCGCGGACCAACGTTCCGGGGCGCGAACGGTCCCGAAGATCTTGAGGGTCACGCCGTACTCACCCAGGGCCTGGATTCGGTCGACCTTGGGCGCCTCCAGGATCCGCCGCTTCCAGGCCGGATCGGAGGCCATCTCCCGACCCACGGCGTCCACCACGAGGATT
>JANMNF010000130.1:0-5462 GCA_031373765.1 Chloroflexota bacterium | reverse complement strand
CATACCAACTCTCGGGCGGCGAGCAGCGGCGACTCTCAGTCGCGACGGCCCTCGTCCGCGGCCCGTCGCTGCTCCTGCTCGACGAGCCGACCTTTGGGCAGGATCGCCGAGGCTGGGAGGCCATCGCCCAGATCATCGACGAACTTGTCGACGCCGGGACGACGGTCATCGCCGCGACCCACGATGTGGCGTTCGCCAGACGCATTGCGACCCGGCATATCGAGATGGGCGACGGCTGGATCGTGGCGGATGAGTGGGTGGGCGCGGAGGGTCCGGCTCGTCACTCCGCCGCCGATCAATCCGGCCACTCCGTGGCCGATCCCGTGGCCCTGCCCCCGAAGAAGCCACGAGCGCGCTCGCCGAGGCGAACCAGCCCACCATGCTGAGACCGATCGATCTAACGGCACGCCAGGAAACGAGCCTGCTCGGGCGGACGAACCCGCTCGTGAAGTTGGCGATTGCGCTCGGCTGGCTCATCGGGCTTGGGCTCACGCACGACTCGCTGCGGCCGTTGGCGCTTGCTATGGCTGCGGTTGTGGCGGGACTGGTGCTCGGGAGGATCCCTCCGGCGCGCTTGGTGCAGGGGCTCGCGCCACTGATCGCCGCAGCCGGTTCTATCGCCCTCGCCAACCTGGTCTTTGCCGCCGCCAACACAGATCCTGCCGCTCGCGAGCTCGTCCGCATCGGGTCGCTCCGGCTGACGGCGGAAGCCGTCGCGGCCGCCTCATCGATCGGCGCCCGCGTCGTGGCAATTGTCGCCACGGGTGTCGTCTTTGCGCAGACGACGGACCCGACCCGGCTCGTCGATGCTCTCGTGCAGCAGGCCCGGGTCCCGGAGCGCTTTGCCTACGGGGCATTGGCGGCGTATCAGGCGGTCCCGCGCCTCGGACAGGATCTGGGCACCTTGCGCCAGGCTCGGCGTATTCGCGGCGTCGCGGGTAGCTGGCACCCGAAGCTGCTGATCGGGCTTCTGGTCCGAGCCATCCGCCACGCTGACCAGCTGGCCTTGGCGATGGATGCCCGCGCTTTTGGATCGGGGCCGCGAACGACGTTTCGTCCTCTGCGCTGGCGCTGGATTGATCTCGCGGTTGGGGCCGGCGGTGCCGCGATCATCGTTCTGATGCTTCTCGCCTGACCCGGGCTTTGAACTCGCCTGACCGCCCCGATGCGCGGGCTGGAACGGACTACCACTCGAGGCGCACAATGAGCGGACATCCCTGATCCACCGTTCGCGCCCAACACGGGCAGCGACCTGAGCATCCCTCGGAGGTACCCGCGATGACCGACGTCATGGACCCAGTCCAGACCCTCAAGCAGTTCATCAACGGCAAATGGGTCGACAGCGCCAGCGGCAAGACGCTCGCCGTCGAGAACCCCGCCAACGGGAAGGTCATTGCCCAGGTGCCGGACTCCAGCTCCGAGGACGTGGACCGCGCCGTGGAGGCCGCGGCGACTGCGTTCGAGACGTGGAAGCACACGACGCCCCAGGACCGCAGCCTGATGATGCTGAAACTCGCCGACGCGATCGAGGCGCGTGCCGACGACCTCGGGCGGACCGAGAGCCGTAACGCGGGCAAGCCCGTGGGCGCGGCCATCGACGAGATCCCGGTCGTAGTGGACAACCTGCGGTTCTTCGCCGGGGCCGGGAGGGTCCTCGAAGGCAAGGCCGCGAACGAGTACGTCGCCGGCCGGACGAGCATCATCCGCCGCGAGCCGGTGGGCGTGGTTGCCTCGATCGCCCCATGGAACTATCCGATCATGATGGCCGGTTGGAAAATCGGTCCGGCGCTCATGGCCGGCAACACGGTCGTGCTCAAGCCGTCCATCCGGACCCCGCTCACGGCGCTCGCCCTGGGCGAAATCGCCGCGGATATTTTGCCGCCTGGCGTCCTGAACGTGATCACCGGAACCGGCGCGAGCATCGGTGACGCGCTCGTGGCCCACCCCAAGGTTGGCATGATCTCGGTCACCGGCGACACCGAGACGGGCAAGCACATCGCGCGCACGGCCGCGGAAATGGTCAAGCGGCTCCATCTCGAGCTCGGCGGCAAGGCCCCGGTGGTCGTGTTCGACGATGCCGATGTCGAGGCCGTGATCGAGAACCTCAAGACGTTCTCCTACTGGAACTCGGGCCAGGACTGCACGGCGCCCTGCCGCGTCATCACCGGCCCAAAGATCCACGACAACTTCGTCGCCGATCTCGCGGCCGCGGTCAAGACCATCAAGTGGGGCGACCCGGCCGAGGGCGATGACATCGAGATGGGTTCCCTGATCGCGAAGTCGCATGCCGACAAGGTCGAGGGCATGGTGGACCGCGCGAGGTCGGACGCCGAGATCGTCGCCGGCGGCCACCGCCCCAACCGACCCGGCGCCTACTTCGAGCCGACGGTCATCGCCGGCCCGGGTCAGCGGAGCGAGATCGTCCAGGACGAGGTCTTCGGTCCGGTCGTGACCGTCCAGCGCTTCTCGGACGAGGATCAGGCGATTGCCTGGGCCAACGACGTCCGTTTCGGGCTCGCGGCCTCGGTCTGGACCGCGGACATTGGCCGTGCCATGCGGGTCGCCAAGGCGCTCCAGTTCGGCACGATCTGGATCAACGACCACTTCACGCTGGTCTCCGAGATGCCGCATGGCGGCTTCAAGGAATCAGGTTATGGCAAGGACCAGTCGATGTACGCGATCGAGGACTACACGATCGTCAAGCACGTGATGCTGAAGATCTGATCCCGGGGCCGGGCACGGGGCCACGTTGCCCGAGTGCAGGCACGTGGCCCGCGCCCGACCCCCCAAGAAAATTCCCAAATACGACACCCAGTCGTGGTAGGTGCATTCCACCACCGCCACGGCGGTCCGTGACCAGTTCCGCGCCGTTGTTTCACGCTCAGGTGGGCGTCATGGGCAGGGGATCTCGGTCGTCAGCGCCCGTAATCGGCACCTAACACGCGCACCAGTCGTATTTGGGCCCGAATTCCGGGCGAGGTCGGTTAGTACGCGCCGGTGTCGTATTTGGGGCAAATTCGTGCCGGTTGCGCGCCGCGACGCGCGCACGCATGCGACCCAGCTATCCGATCAGCGCCCGGACCTCGTCGAGGCGATTGATCGTTTCGAGGTCGAAGGGGGTCCGGAAGATCCACAGGACTTCCTCGACCCCGACGGCCTCGTACTCGCGCACGAAATCCGCAACGAGCTCCGGCGGGCCGCCGACGCCGAGGCCGCGCGACGAGCCGTCGGATCCGATCCGGCCGCGGATCTGGTGGATCTCCTCGATTTCATCGAACGCGGCTACCGCGGCCGCCTCCGAGTCCCGGATGACGACCTCCATCGAAACGGTTCGACGGATGTCCCCGAATGGGCGCCCGATCTCCTCGCATCGCTCGGCAAGGACGGCCGATGTCTCGGCGATCCGCTCCGCGCTGCCGTAGCCGTTCCAGCGGTTCGCGTACCGCGCCGTGGTCCGCAGGGTTTTCTGCTTGCCGGATCCGCCGATGAGAATCGGCAGTGGCTGGCGGATCGGGCGTGGCTCGCAGAGCGCGTCGTTGAACTGATAGAACCGCCCCTGGTGCGTCACGCGCTCGCCATCGAGCAGGCGCCGGATCAGGCCGACGGCTTCGTCCAATCGATCGAGGCGTTCGCCGAAGCCCGACCCGAAGTCCATGCCGAACGCGTCGTGTTCACGCTCGAACCAGCCGCCTCCGATGCCGAGGACGGCACGACCGCCTGACACGTTGTCCAGCGTCGTGGCGAGTTTCGCGGTCAATCCCGGGTTGCGGAAGGTGTTGGCTGAAACCATCAGGCCGAGGTCGGCTCGCGAGGTCAGCGCGGCCACAGCCGCCAGTGACGTCCAGCCCTCGAGCTTTGGGCTCGTCCAATCGCCCTCGTCAGACAGGAGGTGGTCGTCCAGCCACAGGGCGTCGAAACCAGCCGCTTCCGCGGCAAGGCATGCATCGCGGAGCGCCGGCCAGTCGGTCCGCTGAATCCAGTACGCCGCGCCAAATCTCATCCTCGCTATCGTACGGCGGTGCCGACCCCGTCCGCCCGGCCAGCTCCGCGTGCCCGGCCGCGTGCCCGATCCGCCGCCCCGGCTCCCGCCACCCCGGGCGCCGCCGCCCCGGGCGCCGCCGCCCCGGCCCGGACCGACGTGTCTCGGGCCGCGTCCCCGGAGCTCCGCGACGCGATCCTCGATTGGTATGCCGATCGTGGCCGCGAACTCGCGTTCCGGGGGACCACGGATCCCTACGCGATCCTCGTTTCCGAGTTGATGGCCCAGCAGACCCAGGCAGCACGGGCCGCGGAGTACTGGACCCGGTTCATGATCGAGTTTCCGACGGTCCAGGCCCTTGCTCAGGCAACGCCCGCGGCTGTCCTGCGGGCGTGGCGCGGTCTCGGCTACAACCGGCGCGCGATTGCGCTTCGACAGGCAGCGATTGCCATCCTTCGGGATCACGACGGGCATGTCCCGGACGACCTCGAGGCCCTGGGACGACTGCCCGGTGTCGGCCCGTACACGGCTCGGGCCGTTGCCGCTCTCGCTTTTGGCCGACCCGTCGGCGCGGTCGACGTCAATGTGCGACGAGTCCTGAACCGCGCACTCGGCGGAACACTGGACGCGTTTTCACCGGCCGAGCTCCAGGCGGTTGCCGACGCGAGCGTTCCGACCGATGCGCCGGGCCTATGGACGCACGCGCTCATGGACATCGGCGCGACGTTCTGCAAGCCCCAGGTCCCGCGGTGCGAATCGTGCCCGGCCCAAGTCGCCTGCCGTTACGCGGCGACGCAGCACCGGCCCGGACCGGCGCTGGGCCGGCCCGAACGCGCGCTCGCCCGGCCCGAACCCGCGGCCCGCGGCACCCGCGAAACGCCAGCACCCTTCTCGACCACGAGTCGGTGGTTGCGTGGCCGCATCCTCGACCTCCTTCGCGACGCCCACGGGGATGCGTGGTCGCAGGTCCCGGTATCAATCGGGACCCATGATCACGCGGCAGTGGCCCGAGCGATCGAAGCCCTGGCCCGTGACGGCCTCCTCGAGCGGGACCCAACCGACCCCAACCGGGCACGACTACCGATCGATTAGCGCTCGGCTACGCTAATGGGGCTGTGACCCCAACCTCATCGCCCGCGGGCGCACCCCCGAACCCGCTGCCGGCCGACGACCCGGACCTGTTCGATCTCGACCTGCGCGGACTTCGACGACGCTGGGCCGATGCTGCCGCGCGAACCCCTGTCGGCGCCGAAGCCATGCAGGGCATCGATCTCCGGGCGCACGCGTTCGGCATGCCCGGGATACGCCTGATGGAGAACGCCGGGGCCGCGGTCGCCGGGGCTACGCACGCGCTGGGCGAAGCAACCGGCCGCCTGGGCAAGGGCCCGATCCTCGTGCTGTGCGGGCCCGGCAACAACGGCGGCGATGGGTTCGTCGCGGCGCGGCGTCTGGCGCAAGCCGGGTTCGATGTGATCGTTGCGCT
>JANMNF010000114.1:0-14513 GCA_031373765.1 Chloroflexota bacterium | reverse complement strand
TCGCGGCGGCTGGTGGCCGGTTCGATCTCGGGAGCGTCGTCGGCGGGGGGACCCGCGTGGCAGCCGAGCTGCCCACCGACTCGTGACACCCGCGGACGCGGGTCAGGGCGGTTTCCGGGTCGTCGTGGCCGATGACTCGCTGCTGCTGCGTGAAGGAATCGTTCGGATCCTTGAGCGCGCAGGGCACGAGGTGGTCGGGGTCGCCGGCGACGCCGCGGAGTTGCTCGCGATCGTCGAGGCGACGAGGCCGAACGTCGCGATCGTCGACATCCGCATGCCGCCCACGTACACGGACGAGGGATTGCGCGTGGTCCGCACGATCCGCGCGGCCCATGGCGCGTCAATCGGCCTGCTGGTCCTGTCCCAATATCTCGAGCCGGCGTTCGCCCACGAGCTGGTCACCGACATCGGGCCAGGCTCCGGCTACCTCCTCAAGGAACGCGTCGCTGATGCCTTGCTATTCGCGGACGCCGTGCGTCGTGTCGCGGCGGGACAGGTCGTGATCGATCCGGACATCGTGGCTCGGCTCCTTCGTCCTGCCGTCAGGGATGAGCTGACCGACCTCACGGAACGGGAGCGCGAGGTCATCGCGCTCCTCGCCGAGGGCCGCACCAACCAGGCGATCGGGGACAGCCTGCGCGTCGCGACGAAGACGGTCGAAACGCACGTCAACGCCATCTTCTCGAAGCTCGGCCTGGAGCCTGCCGAGGACGACAATCGACGGGTCCTCGCAGTGCTGGCCTATCTGCGAGCGCACCCCGCTGGCCCAATCGAACCTCGATGACCGGGCGACATCCAGCCCGCATGGCGTTCGTACTCGGGGCCGCACATCACGTCCGAAGGGCTGCCGACCAGGACCTGCCCACGCTCCCGGCCCAGTTTCCCGACCGATCCCCTTGCCCAGCGCCCAAGGCTTGCTCCAGATCGTTGATTCGCGTCAGGTCCGTATGTCGATCGTCACTCGGGCGCCGTCAGGCGTGTTCTCCACTGAGGCTGATCCCCCGTGCGCTTCGGCGATCGCCCGAACGATCGAGAGACCGAGGCCGGCGCCAGTCGGGCCGGCGGTCTCAAGGTCGCCCCGCGTGAACGGCTCGAACGCACTGGCGAGGAGGTCCTGTGGAAAGCCTGGGCCGCTGTCCGCGACCACGAACCGTGCGAAGCCATCGAGGCGCCTGGCGCTGACGCGCACGACGCCCGCTCGTCGAGTCTGGCGTATGGCGTTCTCCAGGAGATTGCGAAGCGCCTGCTCGATCCGCTCAGGATCGACCTCGACTGCTTCGTCGGACGCGTCAACGTCGATCGTCACGCCGGCCGCGGTCGCTTGACGCTGGACGGCGCGCGCGCTCCTCGTGGTCAACAGCGCGAGCGACGTTTCCACGCGGTGGACCGAGATCCGGCCGCCCCGGATCCGTGCCATCACGAGTAGGTCGTCGGCGAGGCGTTGAAGGTGTGCGACATCCTCCTGCGCGCTCCGCAGGGAGGCCTCGAGTTCGGGAGCGTCCCGCCTCCGCGTGAGGGCAAGATCGATCTCGCCGCGCAGGGTGGCAAGCGGCGTCCGCAACTCGTGACTGGCGTCGTCAACAAACCGGCGCTCACGTTCCAGGGCTTCCTGAAGGCGGTCGAGCATGGAGTTCAGGGTGGTGGCCAGGCGAGCCAGTTCGTCCCCGGTGCTGGGCACCGGCAGTCGTCGGTTCGGCTCGGACGCGGATACGGCTGCCGCCTCGCGACGCATCTGCTCGACGGGTCGCAGCGCGGCTCCCGCGAGCAACCATCCGGCAACTGCCGTGATCACGAGGGCGAGCGGCCCGATCGTGCCCATGACCAGCAACAGCCGCTGCATCGCCTCGACCACGTCTCCGAGGGTCGCGCCAACGACGACGACCCGGTGAGCGGGACCGTCAACGGCCACGGCGAGAAGTCGAACTGGGTCGTCCTGCGGGACGAGCTGGCGGGTGATGAACGTAGCGTCGGCGACCAGACTCACTTCCAAAGCCGACAGGAGCGGGGCATTCGAGACGGCCGAGCTTGCCTCGACGATCTGCCCCGACACATCGAGGATCTGCGCGAAGGCTTCGTCCGGATCGATCAGTTTGCCTTTGGCGCCGACGACGTCCTGGGCCCGGCCCTTGCTCGCTGCGTCCGCAAGAACCTGCGCCCGTGATCGAAGACCGGCATCGACCGAGGCTTGCAGGTCCGCGCCGACTCGCAGGTAGCCGTACGTCCCCAGTCCGAGCAGGACGATCGCCATCCCGACGCCAAAGACGAGGGTCAGTCGGAGCCTAAGCGGGATGCGCATCGCTGGACTCGTTTCGGAGTCGGTAGCCGACCCCGCGGATCGTCTGGATAGAGGCACGCCCGAACGGCCGATCGATCTTGTCCCTCAGGTAGCCGACATAGACGTCGACGATGTTCGGGTCGCCGTCGAACGCGAAGTCCCACACGTGTTCGAGCAGTCGGGGACGTGTCAGCGCCTCACCAGGATGTCGCATGAGGTACTGGAGCAACGCGAACTCCTTGGGTGTCAGGTTGACCGGCTCGCTGCCGCGGCGGACCGAGTGCTCGGCCGGATCGAGGATGAGATCGCCGATCTCCAGGATCGGTGACCGTTCCCGAGGTCCGCGGCGGACGAGCGAGCGCATGCGAGCGAACAGCTCCTCGAATGCGAACGGTTTGGTGAGGTAGTCGTCGGCTCCGGCATCGAGCCCGCGAACACGATCCGAGACGTCGTCGCGGGCGGTGAGCATCAGGAGGGGAGCCCATCGCTCGGCGCGGCGCAGTCTGCGGCAGACCTCGAAGCCGTCGATGTCGGGCAGCACCACGTCCAGGACGATGGCGTCGAACGACTGCTCCGTCGCCAACCACACGGCGTCCACGCCATTCCCAAGGACGTCCACCGCGTAGCCCTCCTCGGTCAGCCCGCGTCGGAGGAGGCTCGCCATCTTGGGAGAGTCCTCGACTACCAGGATCCGCATCGTCAGCCCCACCTCGGTGTGATCGTAACTCCGGCAACCTGAGAGATCGCTAAGAAGGGCAACAAAGGAGGCCTTGATTCGATGTGCCGAGTCAGACCCCGTTGGGCCGCGGGGCCTCTTACCGGATTCTCAGCATCCACCTGCCAGAGTCGACCGAAATGCAGGCATACCACGAGCATCGAACGATCGGGTTGATCAGACGCGATCCCGGAGGTTACTCATGTACGAACGACTACGCTACGCCGCTCGCCGCCGCCGCCCAGGGTGGCGAGTGATCATCGGCGTCGTGGCCCTCGTGGTCGCGGGCTGCGGCGCGGCCAACACGACTTCGCCCGGCGGTTCGGTCGGCCCGACCGACGGTACGCTGCGGCCATCGGGCGGGCCGGGATCGACCGCTGCCCCATCGGTTGATGCAACGCCGATCGCCTATGCGTCGATGGCGGTCGCGGGGATCACGCCCGATCCAAGGCGCAGCATCGACCCGAACTGGGAGGGAACAAGCATCCCGTTCGACGCGGCGAACTTCGTCGACCCAACGCTGGACACCAATCCGTTCCATCCGCTGAAGCCAGGCCTCCAGTGGGTCCGTGCCGGCACGACGGAGGTCGGCTCGCGCGTGGTGCCGCACGAGATCATCACGACGATGACCGATGTCATCCGCGTCATCGACGGCGTCAAGACGATCGCGATGCTCGATGAATCGACCGACTCCGGCGAGGTGTCGCAGGTCGGGATGGACTACATGGCACTCGACAAGGATGGCAACGTCTGGATCCTGGGGGGCTACACCGAGGACTACCAGGGCGGCGCCTACACCAACACGGACAGCGCCTACCTCGGCTCCGAAACCGGCGGAGTTCTCGGCGTCCTGTCGCCGGCGAGCGTCGACGCCAACACGCAGCGCTGGTTGATCGGCAAGGCGCCGGACGAGAAGGCCTCGGTCGGCACACCGGTCGAGGTGGGCGGCACGTACTGCGTGGCGTTCGGGTGCTTCAGGAACGTGCGGGTAGTCCAGGAAGGCAACGTTGGTGCCCCGGACAACGAGAACAAGTACTACGCGCTCGGTGTGGGAGTCATCGACAATATTCCGCTGGATGCCAGCCTGCACCAGGACACGTTTCAGCTCACGAACTTCGTCCAGCTGAGCCCCGACGGTATCGCCGAGGCCAGCAAGACGGTGACGGACCTCGAGGCACACGCACGCATCGTCGCGCCCGACGTCTTTGGATCCGCCCCGCCATCGACGCGACTCCGGTGAGCGCCCCGGCGATCGTTCGCCTGGCCGGCGTGTCGAAGTCCTTCCACTCGCCGAACGAGTTGACGCCCGTGCTGTCCGGCGTCAACCTCACGATCGTTCCGGGACAGAAGACGAGCCTGGTCGGCCCCTCCGGCAGCGGCAAGTCCACCCTGATGTCGCTGATCGCGGGGCTGCTCCAACCGACCACCGGCAGGGTCGAGATCGACGGGATCGACGTGAGCGGCCTTGACGACGCTGCGCGAGCTCGACTGCGGGCGAACCGAATCGGGATCGCGCTCCAGTCGGACAACCTCATCCCGTTTCTCACGGCCAGCGAGAATGTGCAGCTCGCGATGGCCTTTGTCCCGGGCGGGTCGCGCAAGGCGTCGAAGGCCAGGGCAGAGGACCTGCTCGACCGGTTCGGCGTGGGAAGCCGGGCACGTCATCGTCCTCGCCAGCTCTCGGGCGGCGAGGCACAGCGGGTCGCGCTCGCCGTCGCGATGGCAAACGAACCGACATTGCTGCTGGCAGACGAAGTCGTCGGCCAGCTCGACAGCGAGACAGCCAGCCAGGTCATCGACGACGTCATGGCCGGGGACTTCGCGGTTCTCTTCGTCACCCACGACATGGCCCTGGCCGACCGGGCCGACCATCGCTACGCGATCCAGAACGGCACCGTGGGCCCGCGATGAGCGCCACCGGCCGCGTCACCACCACGGACCTCGTCGTCGACTATCGAAACGAGACGGGGACGATCCGCGCGCTGGACTGCGTGGGGCTGGACGTCGAAGCGGGTACCAGCGTCGCGATCATGGGCCACAGCGGCAGCGGGAAATCCACCCTGCTCGGCCTTCTGGCGGGCCTCGCCATCCCGACCCGCGGCTCGGTCACGGTCGGCACGGAGACGATCTCGTCGCTCCCGGAGAGCCAGCGCGTCGCCTTCCGGCGGCGTGCCCTGGGTATGGTCTACCAGGCCGACAACCTCCTCCCGCATCTCACGGTCGAGGAGAACGTCGGTCTCCAGCTCGCCATCTGTCGCCGCGAGACCGCAGCCGCAGATCGCAGCGACCCACAGGTGCTGCTCGCGCGCCTGGGGCTCAGCAAGCTTGCCCGGCGCCTGCCGGACCAGCTGTCGGGAGGGGAGCGCCAGCGAGTGGCCGTGGCGCGCGCCGTCATCCACCGGCCGGGCGTCATCCTCGCCGACGAGCCCACCGGGGCGCTCGACGCAGCCAGCGCCAGGATCGTCATCGAGCTGCTGGTCGAGGTCCACCGGGAGATCGGGGCAACCCTGGTCGTGGTCACCCACGACCCGACGATCGCCGGGCACCTGGCCCGAATCGTCCATCTCGAGACGCCGTCGTCGACATCCGCGGTGACCCATGCTGGCTAGGTACGTCATCGCGGACCTGTTCCGCAATCCCCGCCGCACGCTCTCGACGATGGTGGGCGTCACCCTGGGCGTCGGCCTGTTCTGCGGCGTCCTCTTCTTCGTCGATGGGCTCTCGGCCTCCATGACCGCCCGGGCCGTCGCGCCGCTGCCGATCGACATCCAGCGCGTCGTCACCGAACGCGTCGGCGGGGCGTTGACCCTGTCCCAAGGTTTCGACGCCCCCAGCGTGGCGGCGGGCAACCAGGTTCGGGTTGCGCTCGAGGTCCACAACCCGAGCGCCGTCGCCGGGCATGAGGTCACCGTTCGATCCGTGCCCGGACCGGATCTCGTCTTTGTGCCCGGATCCGCGCAGCTCGACGGGGTTCCGCTGACCGGATTTACCGACAATCCCTTCGCGTCAGGTCCGGCCGGGATGGGCTACAACCTGGGCGCTGTTGGCCCAGGGCTGGTGCACACCATCAGCTATGCCGTCAAGGCGAAGGCGGACGTCTCGCTCGATGCGAATGCCATCACGTCGACATTCTCCAGCCGCGAGTCGGTCAGCCCCGTTCGCGCGAACGTGCCCTCATACGTTCCTCTGGAAGAGCTCGCCCGATTGATCGCGCAGGTTCCAGGGGTGGACCACGCGAGCCAGCTTTCGCTTGCCGATCTGAGTTCCGACGCGCTGTCGATGCATGGGCTCGTCGCGCAGGGCCACACCAAGATCCTCGGCTTCGACGCCGACTACGCCAGTCGCGACGCCACCATCCTGATCGTCGAGGGCGCGCTCAGTCCGACCGGTGCGGTGATCAGCGCAGAGGCCGCTCGCGCGCTGAATGCCCGGATCGGCGACACCGTCAGCGCGACGCTGCCGGACGGCTCGGCGCTCCACGCGACCGTCAGCGGTATCGCGGACCTCAGTCGATCACGCTCGCTGTTCTCCAGCCGTCGCGGCGGGGACCTCGAGACGTTCATCTATTCGCGCAACTCGATCGTCGTCTCGCCAGCGGTCTTCGCCAACACGGTGCAACCCGCCTATGAGCGGGCGGCCAGTGCAGGCGGAACGAGGCTGAAGAACCCGCCGCTTCGTGAGATCGACATCACCCTCCAGCGCCAGCTTCTCCACGCCGATCCGGCCACGGCGCTCCTCCAGACGCAGCGCATCGCCATCGACGTCAGCGCCGTGGCGGCGCACCAGGACTACCTGCTCGACAACATCTCCAACACGTTGTCCGTCGCGGCCGAGGACGCCGCGGTGGCAAAGCTGCTGTTCGTCTTCCTCGGCGTCCCGGGCCTCTTCCTGGCGGCGATGCTGGCGGCCTATGCGGGCACCGTGCTCGCCGAAGCCCAACGCCGTGAGCAGGCGACGCTGCGCATCCGCGGCGCGAGCCGTCGGGACCTCCTGCGCATGCTCACCGCCCGGACCGGCCTCCTCACGGCCGCCGGATCGATGGTCGGCCTCGCGATCGGGTACGTCGCTGCTGCCGCGATCCTGGGCCAGGAGTCGCTGGCCCAGGCGAGCCTGGCAAGCCTCGTCACGTCCGCGCTGCTCGGCAGCGTCGGCGGGTTCGTGTCCACTGGCTTCGCGTTGTTCATCACCGGGCGCCGAACCATCGACCGCGAGATCAACGAGGATCGCGCTCGATTCGCGGCGCGGCCGCCGCTCTGGCGACGAGTCCGGCTCGACATCCTCGGCGTCGCGATCGTCGCCGTCGGCACGGCCATTGCGATCCAGACGAAGTCGTTCGACGGCACCGCAGGGTCCGTCTACTTCGGCCGGGCCGTGGAGCTGAACGTCGCCCTCCTTGTCCTCCCCCTCGCCGTCTGGTTGACGGGCAGCCTGCTCGGAGGGCGCGTGATCGGATTCGTGCTCGGCCGGTTGCGGCCCGACTCGACGAGCTCGATCGGCCGTCCGCTTCCGAGCCTCTACCGGCTGAGCGTCGGGCGCCGGCCATGGGCGATCGCCAACGGTGCCATCGTCGTGGCGTTGATCACCGGTCTCGCGACCAGCCTGGCGGCATTCACGGCATCCTACGAAGCGGCCAAGTCACACGACGCCCGCTATGCCATGGGTTCAGACATCCGCGTCACGCCCACACCGACGTCGGCGCGTACCTACACGCTCGACGACGCCGGCCTGTTCAAGACCGATGGCGTCGCCGCAACCTCGCCCGTCATCTACGCGCCCAGCAACGTCATCCTGCGCAGCGCACGGACATCCGACCCCGCCAACCTGGTGGCCGTCGACCCCGCCACGTGGTCCACGGTCGCGCCCCTGGGCGACGAACACTTCGACGCGGGTGACGCTGGATCGGCGCTGAAGACGCTCCGGGACGACCCAAACGCGATCTTCTTGAGTCAGCAGATGGCGTCCTTTCTCAGGACGAAAGTCGGCGATACCCTGCACGTGCTGCTGGTTCGCGCCACGCCGGATCAGAAGCTGGTGGATCTCCGCGTCGCAGGGTTATTCGAGCGACTCCCCGGCTTTCCCGACGGGGCCGACGCGCTCATGTCCATCAACAAGCACACGGAGGCCGTTCCGTCGAAGGCGCCCGACTTCTTCCTGGTCGCTGCGAACGGCAACGACGACGCTGGTCTCCAGCGAGCCCTGACCTCCATCGAGCAAGGGCCCGCGGCTACGGATCACCTGCAGATCGACACGCGCGCCACCACGCTGTCGCGCGATCAGTCGAGCCTGGCCGCGCTGAACATTGCCGGGCTGGCCGGACTGGACTCGACGTTCGCCCTCGCGATGGCGGTCGTCGGGATCACGATCTTCGTCTTTGGCCTGCTCCTGCAACGGCGGCGCGAGTACGTCACCCTCCGCGCGCAGGGTCTCGAGTCCCGGACGGTCGGAGCGCTCATCGTCGCAGAGGCCAGCACCGTCGCCATCGCCGGGACCGTCGCCGGGCTTCTCGTGGGCACCGGGATGGGTCTTTATTTCGTGAGCGTCCTCAGGCCGCTGTTCGTGCTGAGCCCGGACTTTTCGCTTCCGCTGTCCGTGGCCGCGGTTCCGGTCGCTCTCGTCGCCATGGCGACGCTCGTCGCCTCCCTGGCGGCCGCGCGGCTCGTCGACAGGCTCGATCCGACGGAGCTGCTTCGGGACGAGTAGGTGGCTCTCGACCACTCCGCTCACCCGTGAAGGCTATGGTGCCGCAATGCGCAAGCCGGATCCGACACCTGACGCCGCCGCACCAGCGCCAAGCAACCAGCCCTGGCTGACGCCGGGCGTCCGCGGGATCGGGCTGGCGAGTCTGCTATCGGATCTGGGTCACGAGGTCCCGACCGCCCTGCTGCCCTCGTTCCTGGTGACCGTGCTCGGGGCGCCGGCCGCCGCGCTCGGGCTGATCGAGGGCATCGCCGATGCGCTCAGCGGGGTGGCCAAGGTGGTCGGTGGTGCGCTCGCCGACGACCCAGGTCGGCGGCGCTCGGTCGCCGTCGGCGGTTACACCCTGACGGCGATCCTGTCCGCCCTGATCGGCATCTCGACGGCCGTCTGGCAGGTGGCGATCTTCCGGTCGGCCGCCTGGACCGCGCGCGGGATCCGCGGCCCATCGCGCAACGCCCTCCTCGCAGACGCGGTTCACCCAGCGGCCTACGGTCGTGCCTACGGCTTCGAGCGGGCGATGGACAACGCTGGTGCCGTCCTCGGACCGATCGTCGCGCTCGTGCTGGTCGCGCTCATTGGGATCCGTCAGGCCATCTTCGTGTCGGTCATCCCGGGCTTGCTGGCGGCCGTCGCGATCATCTACGCCGTCCGCCACCTCCAGCGTCCCAGGGAGCGGCGCACCGCGCCGGTCCGGATCGTGGTCCAGCCGCTCCTCCGGGGACCGCTCGGGAGGATCCTTGTCTCTGTCTCGCTCTTCGAGGCCGGCAACGTTGCGGCGACACTGCTCATCCTGCGGACGACGGAACTGCTCGTCCCTGCACATGGGGCGAACGGCGCGACAACGATTGCGATCGCGCTCTACGTGGGCTACAACGTCGCGGCGACGCTCGTGGCGCTGCCTGCCGGCCGGCTGGCCGATGCGTACGGTCCGCGGCTCGTGTTCGCCGCCGGCGTCGCCTGCTTCGCCCTGGCTTATCTGGCATTCGCGCTCGGATCGAGCATCGTCATCCTGGGGGTGGCGTTCGTCATCGCCGGGGTCGGCATCGGGGCCGCCGAGACGGCCGAGAACGCGGCGGTCGCGGCGCTGGCTCCAACCGAGCTGCGTGGCTCGGCCTTCGGGCTTCTCGCGGGAATCCAGTCGGCTGGCGATTTCATCGCGTCGGCGGTCGTCGGCCTCGTCTGGACGCTCGTCAGCCCGACGCTGGCGTTCGGCCTCGCCGGCGCGCTGATGGTCGGCTCGCTGGTCACCATGCTCCTGAGCGGCAACCGCCGCGACCCAGTGAACGCCTGACGTCCCGGCCGACACTGCCGACGACACCGTCAAGCCGTTGCTCCAGCGATGACCTCAAGCTCAACACCCAGCGCCTCGTCGAGTTCGCCTGATCCAGAGCGGCGACTGGGTCGCTGCTGACCTTGCGCCAGTGGCGGTCAGGCCTTCTTGAAGATGGCTTGACCGCCGATCCGTCGCCAGCGCACGCCTCGAGTGTCGTCGCTCAAGGACGGATGGGCCCGAGATGCGGGAGAGCACATAAGACAATTGGTCGTTGTGCCGGGCCAGGCCTCAATCGGACCGCGACCGCTACCGAGTTCGGAGATCGACCGCTGATTCAGGCGGCATCTGCCGCCCCAAGCACCGCGCTCTTTCGCTAAGATCGACCGATGAAGCTCAGCGTGTTCGGGGGCACCGGCAGGATCGGCCGGCTCATCGTGGAGCAGGCGCTCGGTTCGGGGCACGACGTGACGGTCCTGGTGCGTAATCCGCAGAGGCTTGGTCTTACCGCGGAACGGGTGCGGGTCGTCGTCGGCCTTGTCAGCGAACCCGCCGCGGTGCGCGACGCCGTAGCGGGGGCAGACGCGGTCATCAGTGCGCTTGGACCGGACGGCAACACCGCCGACCAGGTGGTGGCACTGCGTGATGGCATGCGTACCGTGATCGAGGCGATGCGTGAGCAGGGTGTGCGCCGGATGATCAACCTGTCGGGCGCTGCCATCGACGCGCCGGGCGATCACAAGCCGATGATCGATCGCGTCGCGTCCCGGATCGTGCGCCTCGTCTCCGGACACGTGGTGGCGGCCAAGCAGGCGGAGTTCGACGAACTTCTGGCGTCCGGTCTCGAGTGGGTCGCCGTCCGACCGCCGCTCGTGACCGACGGTCCACGCATCGGACGGTATCGAGCGGGCCTGGATGTTCTCCACCCGGGGGCCCGGATCGGCCGGGTGGACATCGCGGACTTCATGTTGGCCCAGGCCCTCGATCCGACGTTCGCGCAGTCCGCTCCGTTCATCTGCTACTGATCACGCCAGATCAATCCCTGGGCCCGATGTCGAACGACTGCACGCCTCGGACGAGAACTGACGACTGGCTGCCGCCGTCGGCACTGATCGAACGGATCGTCCAGCTGGCTGCGGAGTCGCCGACCTCACGAACGAGGTAGACCAGCGCTCGACCGTCCGACGTCCAGGCGACGGTGCCCCCGGCCACAAGCTCGCCGATCACCGTGCCCGTGGGCTGAGCCGCGCCGGTCGCGTCCAGGATCAGCGTGCTCATCCCAGATGTCAGCTCGGTGAATTGACCGGCCGCCAAGCCATAGATGTACAGCGTGGACGTATCGGTGACCTGTGGTTCCGTGGTGAAGTCAATCAGACCGCCGAGAACCGCCACCCGGTCTCCCCCGGGTGAGAACTCAGGCCAGAAGAGCTTGCCGTGCAGGTTGGGATCCCCGGCGGACGGGTGCACGACCGTGGAGGTCACGGGGCCACCTTCGGCATCGACGATTCCCACACACACGGTTTCCACGCAGCCGCGCAAGGTGCCTGAGATGGCGAAGCTGCGCCCGTCGGATGACCAATCCAGGGACTCGATGCGGTCGCCCAGATCGTCCGTGATCTCTTCGATCCGACGGGTGCCCGACCCGTCGACCGCTACCAGATAGCGTCCAACTCGTTCCGCGGCGATCGCCCATAGCGCGATCGATCGACCGTCGGGAGACCACTGCGCCCAAAGATCCGGTCGGATCCAGACCTCGGGGTTCGCGCTCGCGACGGACCGCCACTCCGGTGGCAGCGTGAGCTCTCGGTCAGCGGAGGCATCCAGCCCGGCGATGAGGAGCCGGATCCCCGAGGCGACCGGCTCGATGGCGTCCCTTGGAATATCGGCCGGGCATGTCGCGATCGCGACCTCCGAGCTGTCCGGCGACCACGACAGCGAGGGACCGCAGCCGGCGTCCAGGGCGACGGTCCGAATCAGGGCACCGTCCACGGTCATGAGGTCGACACCCGGCGTCAGGAATGCACCGCCGACGTCGCGGACGGCGGCGATATGGCGCATGTCGGGCGACCACGCCGCGGTGAGGTAGCCAAGCTTGTCATCGTCGGCACCGCCGCTCGCGATCAGGGTCTGTCCGGTCCCATCACCTTGGGCGACGAAGAGGTCGCCATCGCGCACGAAGACGATCCGCACGTGGCCATCGGGTGCCTCGACGACGAGCGACGGACCGGAACCGAAGGCGACGGCGAGCGCCGCAGCGGCGATGCCGAGGGCCGCAAGAAGCAGCAGCCAGGCCAGGCGCCGGTCGACGCTGACCGGCCACAGCGACCCGAGGACGCCGCCCCGGCTGGTCGATGCCATGGCCGTCCTTGCCGTTACACGCGGGTCGCTCGGCTTGTTGGCCGGCTCGGTGTAGGTGCGGACCAGCGCCTTCAGTCGTGTCTCGAAGGCATCCATCGGAGTTCGCTCAGTCATGGTCGAGCTCCTTTCGGAGGCGCCCGAGGAGGCGGTGGAGGCGGACGCGGACACCGGACGCGCTCATGCCCAGTTCGCGGCCGATCGCCTCCGAGTCAAGCTCGGCGATGTAGCGCAGGCCGATCAGGGTCCGATCCTTGTGGTCGAGGTCAGCCACGGCGTTGGCGAGATCGATGAGGGCCGACCGGTCGGGATCATGCGAGTTCGCCGGTCCGTCGACGGCGAGCTCGCGAACCGCCCTACGACGCTGGCTGCGCATGATCTGGCGGGCCTCGTTGGCAGCGACCGACATGAGCCAGGCCTTGAGTCGGGCCGGGTCGCGAACGGTCGCGAGCCGGCGCCAGGCGATCGCCCAAGCTGCCTGCTCGGCATCGGCCGCTACGTCGAGGTCGCCCGAGACGAAGTAGGCGATGCGGGCCATATGCTCATGGTGGACGGCGACGATCCGGGCGAACGCGATCTCGTCGCCTGCGGCGGCCAGCTCGATGACCGAACCCGCGATCTCGCCGTCGATCACTGCGCTGCCCACGTTCATGCCCTATAGATGCCGCCGCGACCTATATACGTTTCAGGCGCCCATTGTCGATCAGCCACGAGCGGCGTGCGGAGCATGGCGTCGTGGGCGTGGGCCCTGCGCTCCACGGAACCGGACTAGCGGATCTCCGCTGCCCGATGCACAAGTTCTGTCATAAGCCGAGCTGCCTCGCTGTCGGTCAACCCCTCGCGCGCGAGCGAGCGCCAGGTCTCGAACGCGACCGCGTGGCCGATCGCCGCGAGGCGCAGGCGTGACGGCTCCGCCCAGCCCTCGTCGAGCGTCGCGCCGATTGCGATGGGATACGACGTGATGCCCACCCCGATCGGATCGGGCAGGACGTCGAGGTCGCGCAGCAGGTTCGCCCGCATCGACTCCCCGGATCGATACCAGCCGTAGAGCGCCGCGAGTGCCGTCGCCACCCGCTCGTGCGGGTCGCGGATGGCCGACAACGTGGAAGCATCTGGTGCCGGGTGGGCTGTGCGCCACTCGGCACTGCACGCGGCGACGAGCGCGGCCTCGGTCGGGAAGTGACGGTAGAGGGTGGCCCGAGTGACGCCGGCGCGCTCCGCGACCGCGGTCATCGTCGTCGCTCGCGGGCCAACCCTCCCGTGAAGGTCAATTGCTGCTGCGGTGATTCGCGCTCGCGTTCGATCCATCGAATCCGCGCGTGCGTGCATCCGATATGGCCGCCGTTCTTTCACGATACGGCTGCGTTCAACCATTGACATCGACCCGCGGCTTGCTCACCATCTCAAATGACGATACATCATCGCATCGCCAAATAGGGGAACCACCGATGGTTGCGCAGCCGCCCGCCCGCCTCACCATCGTCCAGCCCGACAGCCGCGAGGTGACCCTCGTGCCTGGATTCACGGCGACCGTCAAGCTCGTCGGTGCCGAGACCGGCGGGATCTCGATCGTGGAGCACACGTTCGCCCCGGGCGTGCTTGTCCCGCCGCACCGCCACAGCCGCGAGGATGAAATTTCGTGCGTGATCGAGGGCGAGATCGGCTTCCGCTCTGATGGCCGCGAGGTAACACTCGGAGCCGGTGGCTACATCGTGAAGCCGCGCGGCGAGCTGCACTCGATGTGGAACGCGGGCGCTGCGCCGGCTCGAATGATCGAAATCGTCAGCCCCGGAGGCTTCGAGGGGTACTTCATCGAGCTCGCCGAGGCGACGGCGGCCGCCGGTCGTCGACCGGATCCATCCGTCATCGGCGCAATCGCTGGACGGTTCGGCCTCGCCTTCGACTTCGCCGACGTGCCGGACATCGTCGCGCGCAAGGGTCTCTCTCCGTTTGGCTGATCGGAAGCCGAACAGGTCCGTTTATCGCCAGCCAAGCTCCGGCGCCACGAACTTCAGGATGCTCTCGATCGCGTGGGCGTTGTACTCGACACCGAGCTGGTTCGGGACCGTCAGCAGGAGCGTGTCGGCCGCCTGGATCGCCGTATCCCCGGCGAGCTCCTTGACGAGGACGTCGGGCTCCGCGGCGTACGAACGCCCGAAGATCGCCTTGGTCTGCGCATCGAGGTAGCCGACCTGATCCGA